>JAFLCC010000005.1 GCA_017302835.1 Deltaproteobacteria bacterium
ATGGAGTATTTTAAGCTTAAAATAATGCAAAAAGTTGGCTACCTAAACAGCCGTTTTGCCCTGCAATGGAAGTATGACCCTGAATCCAATTAAACCCCTATCCCCACAAAAAGAAGAAAGAGGCGAGTGAGTGTTCTATTTTTAGACAATTGGTTATTTATAAATGTCAGTATTTTCTCGTCACTTCATTTTGTGTTTTTAAGATACTTAATTTGCTCGTTTTATTTTGAGATAAGAAAGGAACATTCTTGGCGTATTTATTGAACTGTAAAATTAAGAAACATTATCATTTAAACCAATATGGATGAAGCTTATATGATTAAAAAAATAAATTTTCTCGTTTCCGCGATGGTCATGTCGGCAAGTTTAGCATATGCTAATTCTCAGTTTTGTTTGAAACATTATCATCCTAAATTTTTACCAGAACTAATACCATCAGAATCAAAAAGCTCCTCAATAATTCCTGAGAAACGCTCGGTGAGATCGAATGAAGTACAAATTATTCATGATGGAAAAAGTCAATAGCCACTCATTCACGTCATCGAAAGTCATAATTTAACGGATTATTTTTACTTAAATGACCATTTGGGAGATCATATTAAGATAAGTTTATTATTGCCAAAGAGGACGGAAAAAACAGAAAATATTGATACCTACCAAAAGGCACAAATTGCCAACAAAACTTCTAATTCATCAGTACCAGCTTTGCGTTCTCAAGGTAAGAGTGGTTCTGGTTCATTAGTTGTTGGTTCAATTTTAGAAATGAATAAATTACCTCCAGATGAAAAAAGAAAAATAATGAAGAGATATTTCAGTGAAGAAATATCAAATGTTCAATTTCCCTTGGATGATGGTGTTATCGACTTTATGATTAAAACTTTAGTGAATGACAGCGAGACACTTCAACGGGCTTTAGATTATCATAATCGTCAAGAAGTCAAAGATCCAAAAAGAACTTTTTTTAGTGATTTTTATAAATATGAATTAGCGAATGAAGGTATGAAAAGGTACTTTAGATTCAAACCAAAAGGATCAAACTCAGTGGTTAATGCAAGAGTATTAGATATTCACAGATGGAATAGGTACCCTGAAAATGCAGGTCCGGAAACCCTTACAAATAGACGAAGTTCAACATTTACAGGCGTGAGTATTCTTGTTGAATGGCTAGGAAGTCTAGATAAAAATGGGATTCAAGAAAAACATATTGCCTATTTAAAACAAGAAGAGATTGAAACTGTAGAAATCATAGATAATGCAGAAAGAATAAAAATTCATGACAGTTTTAAGGACACTTTAAGCCCAATGGAAATTCAAACTAAAAATCTGGCGGAAGCGCTTCGGGTAAAAACATTTGGATTTACGGAAAAAGATCGAGTGCCAGGAATAGGTGCAAGTGATGGAATTGACCCGCTAACGATGATGAGCAATATCTCTCATATTGCCATGAAAGAATGGAATTTAAATAGATTTGGGGATCTATTAGAAAAAATAATATTGGACTTAACAACCAAAGAAGAAAGAGAGCACTCGCTATTTAATATCATCGATTTGATGGGAAAACTAAATCCAAGATTTGTTCTTGAAAAATTTAAAACAGCCTCACACTCCTGGGTGTATATTTTTGTAATTACAGAAGATGGCCAGCTAAAGGTTTCGCCTCATGGGCACTGGGATAATAATTTGAAAGCACAGAATCTTAGGCTAGCTGGTGGAAAACGAGTTTTTGCTGCCGGGAAATTTACTATAGATGAAAATGGAAAATTGAGTATTGATTTGAAATCAAATTCCTACCAAGATATTGATGTCGCCTATGGAAGGCACGATGCGTTTAGAACTTATGGGAATGAGGGATTAGATTTTTTCATAGTTCAAGCTTTTCTGATGCAAACTGGAAAGTATGTAGAAAACATTAATAGCAGTTCTGCTGAATCATATTACGAGAATGATTTTTTCCGGGAGATGGCTAGAGAAAATAACAGTACGAAATCTAAATTTGAACAAAGAGGTCAATATGGATTTGGTGGAAATAGATGGGAAGGGTCAGGTAATGAAAGTGATTTTTCTTACACAAAGAGTAAGTTTCACAGTCATCAGGTTAGAAGTAATGACCTTAAATGGAATGCAGAAAATGAGAATGAAATTCCATTAGAATTTCAAGAATGGGCTAAACGCACAGGTTCAAATGAAAAAATAGACTGGGCTCATTATGTTTTAGGAACAGATCCAGATATGCCTTTTGGAACAATAAAAAGGAGATATAGAAAATTAATTTTAAAGTTTCATGCGGATAGAAACCCTTCCGAGCGTGCCGAACGAATTTCACCTAGTTTAACTGTTGCGATGGAAATAATAGAAGAAAAATTAAAAGAAAATGTGAGATAAGGAATTGAAGTTATGATTCTAAATTTGGTCAAAATTATTTTAATACTCTTGCTGCCGATACAAGTTCTTAATGCAAATGTCATTATAGGTTCATTTAATGTAAGTCATCAGCTTCGATTTGGTGTAGTGATTGAACCCCATTTGCAGGGAATTGAAAATATTTTAGGACCAGCACTGGCATTGCTTAATGCAGCACTGGTTGAAAAATTAGAACTTCAAAATAAAGCGGGTGGACCGTATGATTTTATCATTGAAGTCACGAATAGAAAAAATGTTGAAATAAGAAATTCTGGAGATAATAGAATTCTATATTTTAATCGTGGAATACAAGGTGATGCGTACTCGCTTTTTTATCATGATTCCCCAGGCAGTCCAATTATTGTCAGGGTTTTATGGGATGAGGCAATGACAGAAATAAAAAATGGAAAAAGCGTTGAAAGACCTGATGCTTTTGCAAGACTTGTGACCTTGCTGGGACATGAAATTTATGGAAATGTGCTAAATTTAAGAAAAAAGAGAGAAATCTTGGAATCGTCGCAAATTAAATATTCCGAGACCAAACAAAATGAAGAGTGGTTAAAGTCAGAAGTTTCAGCATTTAGATCAGGAATAGAATTTATATCCACATTGTTGAAAAGATTGGGACCACAATTGTCCGTTAAAATGAAATCTGATTTTCTTGCTGCTTTAGAACGAGAGAAAAAGAGTCTAAGTTTTTATGAAGACAAATTAGATTCACTTCTTGGAAATTCAGGAAGTGTCATTTTCTTATCAAAGATAAATAGGTGTAAACTTTTTTATTAAAGATCAAAACGAACTGAAATCATACCAATTGCTAATTATCGGTTTAAAAGCAATTAGTATTATCCAGCGATTTTTAAGTGGGCTTGCTCTGGAAGCGGCAGTCTGATGACAAATCGAGTGTGGGGGCTTGTTTCATCAAGAAAAAACTGTCCTTGGTGAGATTCAATGATTCCTTTGGAGATGCTGAGGCCTAAACCAGTTCCTTTACCAACTTCTTTAGTGGTAAAGAAAGGTTGAAAAATTTTATTTTGAATTTCTTTTGAGATGCCAGACCCGCTATCTGTAATAGAAATTTCTATCCAGTTTGAAGCCCTATCGACTTTTATTTCCACCCATTTTTCTGGCAGATTGATGACGGCATCAAAGGAATTATTTAGAAGGTTTAAAAGGACTTGGGAGATTTCTGTCCCACGACAGATTAAATCTTGATGAAAGTTGATTTGGACCCTAAGCTGAACATCGGAGTTATAGAATCGATGTTTACAGAAGGATAAAGTCTCTTCAACAAGAAGATCCATATTGAGGCTTTTCATGGGATCGTTGCTTGCATCACGAGAGATTTGTCGAAGTCCTTTGATGATCGTAACGATGCGGTCAACAGTACTTAAGATTTTATTAGCATCTTGTTCGATTTTGTTTCGTTGGTCTTCAAGTTTTTCAACGGAGCAGTGGCGGACGATTTGATATGCTTTTCCGTTGATTATCGACAATGGATTATTTATTTCATGGGCAATACTACTGGCCATCTCTCCAAGGGAAGCCATTTTGCTAGATTCGACAATTTTAGATTCTTGTTTCCTCACTTTTTCTTGAGAGTTTAAGAAATCTGAATAAAGTTTATTGGCGAGCTTAAATGCTTTTTCTCCGGTTAACTGAATATTAATTAAAAATAATAAAATGAATAATGTCGAAATGGCGCCGATAAAACCTATCCACGTGGATATAAAATCATGGGATCCTGCGTATTCTTTGCTTTTGGTCCATTGAATGAAAAAAACATTACCACCGAAAAGGAGTTCTTTAATATATCTCTCATTGGGGTTTTGGATTACCGAAGCAGAGCTTTTAAAAATCAAATTGTTTTCGGACAAATCTGGGCGTTCGCTGTCCTTAGGGGTGTCATATATTTGAAATACAAATTCAGTTTTAAATTTTTCAAAAATGTTCTTTAAGAAATCTTCAAAAATGAACGGGGCAAATACCCAATGAGAAAAAGCATTGGTTCTTTGAATTTTAGAAGTGAATATCTTATCTGTTTTATATACGGGTGAAAGTATCAGGTAACCCATTTGCTTTTTATTTTCTTGGATAAATTCCATTCTTTTAGAAACTTTAAATTCACCAGAAACAAGCGCTTCATTAGCTGTGGCCAATAGATTTTGTTTTGAACTGGGACTGACTTGAATGATTTGTGGCTCATTTGATATCGAAGAAACATAGGACAAATCAAAGGAACTATTTTCTTTGAAAATAGTTCCAAGTCCAAGTATTCCAGGAACTCTTTGTTTGAGATTTATGTAACCAACAAAGGTTTTCCATTCATTCTTTTCGACAGATTCAGATGCGTAGTATAGACTTCGGCCGGTATTAATAATTTCAATATAGTCATTCATTTTTTCAGAAATACGTATTTCAATTTCATTGGTAATTTGTTGAAACTTTTTTGCCTCAATAGATTCGTGGCTCAATTGAATGCTATAAAAGACAAGCCCCCAGAATCCCCATCCAATCAGCAACAGGTTCCGAATTCTATTTTGAAAAGGGAGGCGAGAAATATTGGCAATGACTATAGCAGACAGTGATATCGCGACGACGAAAATTTCAAGATTGAGGAGGTTTTGATTTTCAGTTGACAGAGTAAAGGGGCCTTTTCCAATGACGGTTAAAACGATTGCTAGAATCGATACTAAAGCGCTACCTACATAGATAAAAAAATGATTCCGGAGCGAAGAAAGTATCAAAAGGATTGGAAAAACTAAAAATAAGAATTTGAGCCTTCCTGGCTGATGAAGTAAAAGGAATATCAGGGTCAGATAGATCAAAGCGGCACCCGTAATCAGTGTAATTTTTTGAGGAGCTTTTTTAAAATGCCTCCAAAGAATTTGGTGTGAATGACTCTTAACCGAAAAAATAATAGGCAGAATGAGGAGCGCGCCTATGGCATCTCCCATCCACCAGGTGAACCATGCATGGGGCATTAGTTCGAGAGGTATGGAATCATTCAAGACGAGTATCAAGACACCCAAAGTGGTGCTGATAATTGGGGCTAGGAGTGAAGCTAGAGTTATTGAGATGGGATCATGCAAGTGATCTAATTTGTATTTATAGTCTCGTATTTTTTCGATGATCCAGATTCCTAAAAAAGCTTCAAGAGTATTTCCAATAGCAATAACCGTTGAGACCAATGTTGTTGAGGGTGTCAGATAATTCGCAAGCCAGGCCCCCAGAAAGACGGCGGGTAAATATTTCCTGCCGGCGAAGAAAATCAAAGAAATGGCAAAACCTGTAGGAGGCCAAACAGGTGAGACATGGCTATTGATTGAAGCAAGTTTTAAACTTTGATCAGCTATCCAAAGATAGACGGAAGCTCCTAGAAGATTCCCTAAAATGAGGAATAATCTACTACTCTGAAAAAAAGTGGATAAATTTACCTTAAACCAATGTGGTCTCATTGCTCACTTCATCGGTACTAAAATCTGGGACTAGAGTCCAAATGAGGTCTTGTTATTTTTTGAATAAAAGGCTAGGTTTTCCAAATGAGATTCAACTGGGTTTTTATCAGAGGAATGATGAGCGGATCGGCTCATTGGTCTCAATTTTTGGAATATTTTGAAGGCCAGTTTCCTGAAGCTTGCATTCATACACCAGATATCTTGGGAAATGGGAAAAACCATTTTATGGATACACCTTTGAAAGTTCATGGAAATCTTAGCGGTATTAGAAATCAAGTTCTTAATTCTGAAAAAAAAATTATTGTAGGATTTTCTCTTGGCGGAATGCTCGGATTAGAGTGGGCGCAGGCCCATCCTGATGAAGTAGCAGGATTGATTTTGATTAATACGAGTGTGAATAGGTCAAAGTTTTACCAGCGATATCGACCTAAGGCCTTTTTAAAAACGATATTAGCAGCATTTATAAAAGATCCTTTTCAACGTGAAGAAAGAATTTTGGATTTAACATCTACACTTTCAAGGGATGAGAAAAAAATAGTTGCTAAAGAATTTGCAGAAATAGAAAAGAGACACCCAACGAAAGCCTTTAACTTTTTTAGACAATTGATATTTGCCTCCCAAGTAAAGTTAGAGGAAAAATTGATTCATTTTCCAGTTCTGATTCTCAATTCAAAGGGGGACCAGATCGTGCACACTTCATGCGCTGGTAAAATAGCCCAGGCTTTAAATATTCCATTAATCACCCATCCAAATGCGGGCCATGACCTGACTTTGGATGATCCAAAATGGGTTATTGAACAAATCCAAATTTGGTTAAAGGCACAGAAAGTAGATGAACCTCAATTAAATAAAAAATCAATTAGTCTAATTTTGGAACCAAGAATCAATGAGGGGCATCCAGGGTGATGTCAAAATACAAACAAATAAAGAAACAATGAAACCAGTAAATATATCCATGGTCCAGTGGGCTCTCAGAACCAATACAACGGTGATTTCATAAATTAGAATTAAAACCCCTATACACCCCCAAACACCACCTAAATGAAATAACTCATAAGCACCAAGGGTTGCCAGGGCGGTGTGCCCTGAGAAAAAAAGATCTTGAGTCACTCCATAGGTAACAAAAAGTGATGGGAAACCAGGATATTTCCAAATCATGCCTTCGGGGGCAGGTAAGATGGTGATTATTTGATTCAGTTGTCGCAATAAAAAAATAATAATCATACAAACTAGCGGTTTAAAACTTGGTCCAAATAATGAATAAAAAATAATAAACAAGCCTAATAAATCTATTAATAAACTACTGGATATAAGGAGCCAACGAACGAGGTTTGGGCTTTGATTTAAATAGGAGTTTATGGAAGAAGTCAGAAGGTGAAGGCTGTCTTTTATTTCATTATTAGAATTTAAGTGAAATCGAGAAATAAACTTTTGACTTAAAAACCAAAAAACGAGTGAGATTATTGTAATTAACAACTTAAAAATCATAATTTAATTTTGCTCCCATATCTTGCTAGGGTAAGAATTTAAGATGTTTAAAATAGGCCTCTGAAGAATCTTTAGTATCATTACTGTCATGTTGAAATATAATAGCTAAAATTTCAAACTCATTTACATTTTTATTCGGAAAAGCTTTCTTTAGGTCTGCAACAAAATTTCTTTTAAAATTCTGAACCTTTCCTAACATACTTGTGTTATTGAGAAGCAATTGCTTAGACTCTGGCAGGGTAATGAAACCATAACTTTTATGGGAGTACCAATTTTCAAAAATATCACCTTCCCTGCGTTCTTCTCCGGGGACGGGGTCCCCCCAATAATATCCAAATAAGAAAACCTTATCATTTTTTCCATCAAGAATTGTTAAGTCATTATTTGCTTTTCCATCACGAATCATGAACCAAATTTGAAATGCAGAATCATCTTTTCCCGTTTTTCCTTTCACTGGATCAGCCCCGTTCACTCCTTTTGTTACAGCCATTTTTAAATCAATATTTGGAAATTCTAGTGGTGAAAAACGATAAGAAAGGGTCATCATTTTTATAGAATTTTTATGACTGCGTAGCGCAAGCCAATTCTTTTCCCCATTAAAATCAGTGGGAAAAAATCCAAATTCTTTATTGTCATCGAGTCCCGATGGAGAACTTGAATCAAAATAGAATTGATTTTCCATCCGAAAATGAATCATATGTCTATTTTTAAATTCAATTTGAATTCCATGTGGAAATATTTTTTTGTCAGCTGGAGAAATTCTGAATTTTGAAAAGAGGCTATCTAGGCTTGTTATATCTAGGGAGTTATAAGGGTTGTAGCTAATTTGTGATTTAGGAAAATTTGTTTTCACAAGGTAATCGTCGGCTGGATCTGAATTCAATGGTAATAAAAGCTGATTAAGGTCCCTTAAGCTTGCAAAGGGTGCGGTTAGAATATATTTATCTCCTTGAACATCTATTTTAGTAACGCTATTATCGTCTCCTAATTTAAAATATCTTTTGTTTTTCCATTTTTCAGCATTAGCCAATTGAATCATGGTTTTGGCGTTCCATTTAAAATTATTTTTAAGATCGTCAATTTTTAATTCAGCTAATGTTTGTAGAAGCCCTTTCATAAATGCTTTTTGGTTAAAATGGGATGACAAAATACCTGCAAGATGATCCGCGTTTAGGGTCCCAAGATCTGTTGCTTGTAAAGAATTAGGAAACTTAGAAGACGATGTGGTGACAACGCCATCATTATTTTCATCGAAACGAGCCAATAATTTTGTAGCTTTCATAAAGATATGGGAATCTTCCGGAAGACTTTCAAAGGTGATCGAAAAATACCTTGTGAGTCCAACCAGGGCTCTTTCATTTTTTCGCCAAAAGGCAGCCATAGCTGAAGGGGTTACTGACTTAGAAGCTATTTTATCATTTTGACAAATTTCTGGGGATTTACTTCCGGAAAGCGCGGTCACTAAGGCAAAAGGTAAATCTGTAGAATCTAAGATACTGGATCCATGAAGAGGAGAGGCAATGGTCACCAGTCCTAAAATGGATTCAGAAGTGAACTTCGTGTTTTTAAGAATAAAATGGAGAGCATCAATACCTCCTTTAGAGTATCCAAGAAATAAATATTTTGGAGGAGCAAAACCCTTTTGTTGTCGAGAGCTGGAATCGTCTTTAAGAAACTGAGTTAAGATCTCCGAATTGTAATCACTAGCACAAAGACTTTCTATAGGTGGCTGAATCACGCGGAGCCCTAGTTCATCGTTGAGCGCATTTAATCCTAGACTAAAAATTTCTTTATCAAAAATGCTATTATATATTCCTGAAAGGTACACAATGGTTACATCTTTCAGCTTTTCATTATATATTTTAGTTAGAGGAGTGGGGTATATTTTATCCTCAAGCTCTGCTTCTTTTATAGTTTCTTGAAGTAGTTTTTGCACCAAAGTTTCTTTACCTAGTGGATTTGTTGCAAGATTAGCGGCTAGGTTCGTTGTTGGATAAGATCCAAAAGTTTGATTGAGGATCTGTGAATTCTTAATAGCCGATGTTTTTAGAGAGAGCCAATCTTTGGCAAATTTAAAATCATGGGGATCTGGTACAAAGGGCTTTTCTTGAATAACAAATGACTTTTCCAGTAGATAAGGAATTTGATACATTTTCATGACAGCTTGTTTCGCAGGCAACGTCATTCCAGAAAGAGTAGACAAATTGCTTTCCTTAGTTTTTTGTAGCAGACCTACTTTCTTTTTTATTTGTTGGACTTTAGAATGGCTAGCCAGCTTTTCGGCAGATCCAGAAGTAAGAATTGCATCGGTTAGCTCTCCTATATCTTCAGGTGAAATCATTGATTGAATATCAAACTTTGAAATATTAAAATTCAGAGGACTCAAAAACTGGCTTTCAGGTGACTTCGATGGATCAAATTTAAAAGCACTCATAAAATTCTTCATTTCGCTCACGACAAAGTAAGGGCGAGTCTCCGTGACGAATCGAGAAATATATTGAAAAATTCTTTTTTGTGAAAAATCCTTTGCCTGAGTTTCTATACCGACAGGAGAATTCTTCATTAGTTCTGAAAGTGAGGAGGAGTCTTTTTGTTGGGATTTCTGATAGGTTTTACCAAATAAATCTTTGGGATTAATATTAAGAAAATGGAGTATCTCTTTGGATCTGATTTGACCCGGAATTTTTCTACGATTGGATGCCAAAATACCAAAACTTGAATTGGCAGACAAGGATCCATGAGTTCGATACATTTTTGTAAAGGCCCCAAGAGAAGACTGAAGATAGTAACCATCCTTAAGAGACAGGATAAAATCTGGAAAATCAAAATTATTTGAAGAAGTTGATTCGACAATTCGCCACAAAGAATCTGGATAGGGAGTGTTTGCGGTGATAGACAAGGCCTCATTTTTGGTAATGAATTTTTGAGTATTTAAATTAGCATGGTAGAACTCTGGAATAAACAGAACATTTCCTTTTAAATTGTAGTAATAGATTTTTTCATTTTTTTTATCATATTTTAAATAAGCCTCACCTTGATTCGATATAACTGAGATATGAGTTTCAGTCTGTGAATTCTTATTTATGGAAATTGCTAAATCAAACCATTTTTCAGTTCTTAAATGTTCTAAAAGTTCTTTCATTTTTCTTCTATCTTTTAAATAAACAGGCCCCCAAGATCCTAAAGCCATTAAAGGAACGCCAACGTCTTTTTCGTTCTTCAGCTGTTGGACGAACTGAAAACCTGCTGCTTCAATTGATTTTTTTAAGTTGACCGGAAGTAATTCAATTTCATCCTTAGTTCCTTCATTAAAACGACCATAGTTTCCATGATCTGATACAAGAATGACTTCGATTTCTTGATTTTTTTCTCTATAAGAAGTGATGAGTCTTTTTATCTCAGAATCTAAAATTCGAATGACTTCATAGAGTCTATTTTTCTGAGTATGGGAGGTGGAATCAATGGCGCCAATGTAACCTGTCAGAATTGATTTCTGTTTTGCAGAAATTAAATCATCAATAACTGATTTTATTTCTAATTTTGGAACTTCAGTAGTTGGAAAGTACATCAGAGCTTCAACATAGGGATTGAAAAAAAAATCAAAGGCCCCCATATAATATTTTGGAAAGGAAAGTCTTCGGTAGTAATCTCGAGGGTCTCCTTGAATGGATTGAGTCGAGTCATCAAAATAGGTAGCCTCAACCGATTTAATTCTACCTACAGAACCAAAGAGTTCAGAAGTTTGAGTTACTTGTGACCAAGAGAGATCAGTCATTGATGGAAAGGGGGCAACATGGGCACCTAATTGGGTAAATTCTTGTAAAAACCCTTGTCTCTGGGCTTCTAAAAAACTAGCGTAAGATAACCCATCAATTCCAATGAGTATAGTTTGAACTTTGTTTTCAAGCGAAAAAGCAAAAGGTAAAAATAGAAGCTGGGCTAAGAGAAAAAACTTTGCGTAGATTAGTTTAGTCATCATTTCTTTTCCTAATTTCTAAATCTACTCTAGGTAGATATTGACAAGAGTGCCTTCACGATAACTTAATTTAGAGCCACTTTTTGCTTTACAGGACATAGCATTTGCCGAAGGTAAAAGAAAATCACCAATTTGATTTAGCATGCACAAAAAACCTAAAGAAAAGTCTCTTGATGCAAGCATAATTGGTTCTTTTTGATAAATTGATTTTTCTAATTTAGCGAACTCAATGTCGTACATGAGAAAGCCACTTAATTTTAAGTTTATACTATGAATAAGACGATCATTCCACTTTTGGTCAAAACTAAAGATGACTCGCGCTTGATTTTTAGGATCACGCGTGATTTCTGATGGATATTCTTTATTTCCTTGAAAATCTACGAGCTGAAGATTGATATCTTCAGTAGGGATAAGAAGGGTGTTAACAGGTGTGCTGTCATTAAAGTAGTCAACTGCCAAAAGGTAATCATTTATCGTTGATGACCGATCAATGCCATCTTTAGGACAACAACTAATCAACAATAAGGAAAACAACAAAGTTAATACAATAGGCATAAAAACTCCTTAATTATTCAAATTTCGGTGCAAAGTTAAGGCCTAGTTAATTAACTCATTATAAATATTTAGAATTTATAATTAATTAGTTGCTCATCATTGGAGGCTTTGTTAATCCTCGTGGAGATTAAAAGAGGAGGGGAAATAGATGACGACGAATTGGATAAATAAAAAACTAAAAGGGAAAGAATTTTTTGGGCATCCGTCAGGGCTTTTTGTCTTGTTCATGGCAGAGATGTGGGAGCGCATGTCTTACTATGGAATGCGGGCGCTGTTAACTCTGTATATGATTAAATATCTAATGGCCGATCCAGAGCGAATGGCAAGGGTCTTGGGTTTTGATACCTTAAAGTTTATATTGGAAACTGGATTTGGGCCCTTAGCGATTCAACCTTTCGCCTCTCAAATCTATGGTCTTTATACAGGTTTTGTTTATTTATCTCCCTACTTTGGTGGAATTTTAGCAGATCGAGTTTGGGGAAGGCGAAAAAGTGTTTATATCGGAGCCGCACTTATGGCATTAGGACACTTTTTGATGGCTTTTGAAAATTTATTTATTCCTGCTTTGTTCTTTCTTATTTTGGGTAATGGAGCCTTTAAACCAAATATTTCGACTCAAGTGGGGGCTTTGTATCCAGAGGGTGATAACCGTAGGGATGGGGCTTTCACCATTTTTTATATGGGAATTAATTTAGGTGCTTTTTTCTCGCCTTTTTTAAGTAAAAACTTAGCTCTGGCAATCTGTGATTGGTTAGGGATAACCGATCCTGGAGTGCCTTGGCATATTGGCTTTGCCCTAGCAGGTATAGGAATGTTATTTGGATTATTTGTTTATCATATAGGTCGCACTTTATTACCTGCTGAAAATTTAACCACTCTGGCGCCAGTGAAAGAAAGAAATTCTATCATTTTTAAAACTGTCGGTGGTTTTTTAGGGGCTATGACAGTATTTATTTTAATATTAATGATACCTATGACTTTTAAATTGATACTCATTGCTGGAGCTGTTGCTTTGGTTGTTTGGAGTATTAAGCAAATATCAGATGAGTTAGATCGAAAAAAAGTTGCTGCCCTTATTATCTTATGTATGGGGACAGTTTTCGTCTGGGCCATATTTGAACAACAGGGTAATACCTTGCAAATTTGGGCCGATGAAAAAGCGAATTGGGCTCAGTTAGGGTTGCAACCAGAAAATTATCAATCTTTAAACCCGTTATTTATTTTTATTTTTGCTCCCTTGCTGGATGTATGGTGGAATTTTTGGGCCGCAAAAGGAAAGAGACGAAGTTCTGTTAATAAAATGGCTATTGGTTGTTTTTTGATTGGATTTGCATTTTTGACTATTCCTCTAGCTTCAAGTTTTATCACTGTTGAAAAATCAATGATCAATTTATTTTGGTTAGCCTTAGCAACCTTTATCGTGACTCTAGGTGAGTTATATTTATCTCCCATAGGTCTGAGTTTTGTGACGAAACTGGCACCAGCACGTTTTATGTCCATGATGATGGGAATGTGGTTAGCTTCCTCATTTTTGGGAAATTATTTAGCTGGAATTTTGGGAATGCTTTATAGTAAAATGTCCCAAAATTCCTTTTTCTTGGTTTTCGCCATTCTGGGTATATCAGTTGGGGTGTTCTTTTTGATCGCCGATACAAAACTAAAACATATTGTAGGAAAAGAAGTCTAATTTTGAAATGAGTCAAAGGAAAGTAGATTGGAAGAATATAAACTTTCCTTTGACCTTGGCACCCATGGTTGGGATCAGCCATGTCGCCTTACGAGAAATTTTGCACATGTATTTGCCACAGGAAGCTCTGACATTGTGGCCGACAGAAATGTTGAATTCAAGAAAGTTACCAAAAGAAAATTTTGAGACGACGCCTGAAACACAAAAATTACCTGAAGAACATTATCTAGTGCCCCAAATTTTGGGAAATGAAGAAAAACCAATATTTGAAAGCATACAAAAGCTTAAAATATGGGGGGCTCATGGAATTGATATCAATATGGGTTGCCCTGTTCAAAAAGCTCTAAAGCATAATTATGGAGTGGCTCTGATGGGTGATAAAAAATATGCTCAATCCGTTGTTAAAATGGCCGTTCAAAGTTCTGATTTACCTGTGTCGGTTAAGTTAAGAGCTGTTGAAAGTGAAAACTCCTTAGAAGATCTTTATTCTTTTGTAAGTGGGTTGGTTGATTCAGGAGCCTCCTGGATTTGCTTGCACCCAAGAACGGCCACACAAAAAAGAAGAGGACATGCAGATTGGGAACAAATTAGATTTTTAAAAAGTAAAATAAGTATTCCCATTATTGGGAATGGCGACGTGCAAACTTGTGAAGATGTCTTAGCTATGAAAAAGGAAACTCATTGTGATTTGGTCATGGCAGGAAGGGCTTTAGCCGCAAGACCCTGGATGTTGTGGCAAGTGGGTGAGTACCTGGGAATGAAAGCCCCTCAAAATAAGTTAATTAATGATCGAAAAAGGGCTCCAAAAACCAAAGAGGAAGAAGGCGCTGAATATGGAAAATGTTTATTATTAATGATAGATCTTGCAGAAAAATATTTTGATTCATATCCAGTTGGTTCTCATTTAGTAAGTGCAAATCTAGCAATGAGAAAAATAGCTTTTTATGTTAGGATCACTAGCCCTTGGCTCGAGTTTGGACATACTCTTGTAAGTCTTGTTTCAAAATCTAAAAACACCCAAGAACTAAGGCAAAGAATCTCACATTTTTTTTCAATGCCCCAATCCATGAATCCAAAAACAGAGCTTAAACAATAGAATTTTCAAAAAGCTCCTTGTATAAGGCTTCTTTAAAAAGTGGATGCTTCAAGGTCTTCATCTTATCAAAAAAAAATTTAAATTGCGAATTTTTTGAGGATATGGATTTTAACCAACCTTTTACCTTGGCCGTTGCATAGTACTCATTAACTTCTTGAGAAGATAGTTCGAAGTAACTTGTAAGTATTTTAATGAGTCTTTGCGGAGAAAGCTCAATTTTGTAGTGAAGCAGATCGTTGTCTGAACAATGGGTTCCAAGGGATCTTTCTTTTAGAAAATGATGTATTTCAGAAAAAAGCATTGGATTGTATATCACTCCTCGACCAATCATAAAATTTTGACAATTAGTTTTTGCATGACATTCAATTAAATTTTTAATTGAAAAAATATCCCCATTGGCAACGAGAGGAGTTTTGGTCCATTCACGTATTTGTGGAAGGTATTCCCAATGGGCTGGTGGGGCATAGCCATTTTTTTTAGTTCGGCAGTGAACCGTAAGCCAGCTAAGTTGAGCTTCATCAATGGCCTGAATAACATCTTTCAATAGTATGGTATCAGTAAAACCTAATCTGATTTTAGCAGAAACTTTAATGTTTTTGGGAATGCGAGTTCTTAAGTGTTTCGTAATATTTCCAATTTGATCTGGGAATTGCAGCAAATACGCTCCACCCTGATTTCTATTTACAGTCTTTGCTGGACAACCAAAATTAAGGTCGATTCCTTTCGCCCCTAATTCAATGGCGCGTTCTGCGTTAACCAGAAGAGCCTCAGGATTGCTTCCAAGTAATTGAATAATAATCGGAGTTTTATTATTTACCCTTGGACCATTTAACTGACACGCACTCCTTGAGGTACTTTCTTTAATAGAGCTTTGAGTTAATGATAATTTCAGTAACTCTGGACAATAACGATAAAAAACCTTTTTAGAGTGGAGCTGGGTAGTGACCCTTATAAATTCGGTCACGCAGTAGTCGATTCCATCAAGCTGACATAGTTTTTCTCTAAATGCTGAGTGGGTAATTCCTTCCATGGGGGCTAAAAATAAATTTATTTTTCCAGATGATTGCAGATCCACAAGTATTCTTTTTCCGTGACAGGTTGAATGCTGAGCCTTTGTCCTTTTTTGATCACTAACATGCTTTGTAAATTTTTTTCTTTTTTGATTTCTTCTAGAGTTAAAGGATGTGAATATTTTTTTACAAATTTAACTTCCACACAAAACCAAATTGGTTTTGTGAGCGTTGCTTTAATATCAAAATATTCAGATTTTTTTTCAAATTGAGTCGGGTCAGCAATAGCCCCACTTGAAACCTTAGCTAGTCCTACAATTCCTGATGGGTTTGCGTTGGAGTGGTAGAATAAAATGATATCGCCTAGGTGCATTTCGCGTATCATAAAATTTCTAGCTTGGTAGTTTCGCACACCCTCCCAAAGTGTGGTTTTGTTTTTCATAAGATCATCGATTGAAAAAACTTCGGGTTCGGTTTTCATAAGCCAGTATTTCATAGGATTATGGGTTTATAATTAGCCCCACCCAAAGTCGAGTTAAATGTTAAAAGTCATACTTTTTCAGACATTTATGGTACCATTTTTTCATGGATCAATTTGTACTTATTATCGAGGATGACGAAAAAATTCAGGAAACGCTATTTAGTGTCTTAAAAAAGATTAATCCAAATCTAAAAGTCAGATTTTTTGATAAATTAGAGTTGTTTTCAAAATGGGTTGGACTGCTTATTAAAGATGGACCTCAGGTTCTCGATCTTGCGGGTAAAAGATGGAAAAATGATCAAATTCCGGAAACTCAAAATCAAGAAAAAAATGTAAATTTGGTCATCGGAAAAAATGAAATTCTGGGAAATCAAATTGTTCCACTATTTAGTAAGACTTTAGAATTGTTTATTAGAAAAAACCTTTGTACGGAAGAAGAAAAAACGTCTTTTGTCATAACAGCTTTTGACAATATCGATTTAAATTTAAAAAACATTGAAGTTAGATTTATTAATAATCTTATATTTAAACCTTTTGATTTATTAATTTTAGAAGAACATTTAAGTTATGCAGTGATTGGAAGAAAAAAGCCGAAGAACCAGAATTTAAAAAATAATAAAATGTCAGCTCAAGTTGAAATGATTAAAGATATTCCTGTACTAGGATTTTCAGATATTGGATTTTTATCCACAAACGATCGACCTCTTGTTGTCGGTGAGATTGGAAAATACTATGGTGAAGAGTTCAAGGTGGGACATTTAAAAAGTACCTTAGCTCGATGTGTGAAAAGTGAGGCGGATCCAGCAAATCCAAATAAATATTTATGTTGGATGGAATATTTTGCAATGGAAAACGAGCAGATTAAAAAAACAAGAAAAGATTTTATCGTTGATTATCCCGTTGGACTCATGAATAAACCAGAAATGTCCTTAAAAATAAATATTCTGTTTTTTAATTCCTATGAAGATAATGACTTGTCGGCGTCCATTAAAAGATTTTATCCAAGCGTAGATATCTTTAGTTATAAGAAATGGGAAGACTTTGAGTTTGATTTTAATCCAGAGAAATCAGAGTTCATTGTAGATAAAGATCTGCCAACAGAGTCTCAAATATCAATTAATCTTGACCCTTCAGGACATTACTTCATTGATTTTGGTGATATTCCCGAGGGCGAAAAAATTTTTGGCGAGACGGTCAATTCACTAAAATCAAAGGATTTTCATCAACTTCTTGAGGCTGATTCAAAGAAGAAATGGTTTGAAATATTTAGAACTCTTAAAATTGTGCCGGATAATGAGCCTGTCTTGGTTATTCAAAATAATAATAAAAAATACATTTTTAAGTTGCTGACATTAAAAAAAGAACTAACAAAAAGTGGTTTGCCTTCCTTGTTTTTGAAATTAGGAAGGTTATCAGCGGCGGAGAAGTCGACGTTTTTAAAATCCATGACTGTGTTAGCTAAGAAAATCGATTTAATTATTGGCTCAGAACTATTCTTTACCAATTGTTCTGAGAAAAAATATTATGAAAAAGAACCAAAAATTTTACTTTCAAAACGTATATTTACTGATGTTGAAGAAAAGGATTGGTCGGAACAAGTAAAGGATATTTTTTACCTCCCGCTGGATAAGGTTTATTTAGCTAAAAAGATATATATTTTATTTTTTGAAATAGCTCAATGGAGACCCAGTCATTTCGTTCAGAAGACTAAAGAAATTCAAACGGCACAACAGGTTCAATTAGATGAGATCTCGGAAGCGGGACTTATTTTTAAATATCATCGTCCTTTATCTGTCGGAAGTTTTCGAAAATTTTATTTATGGACTCCGAATGAAACAGAACTATTAGACTATTTAGCCAATTGTAATTACACGGAAGAGCTAAAAGATCAAAAAGGGATATTCCTTCATCATTTTGTTTTTTTTGGAATGCGAGATATATTTTTAAAAAACATAAGGCTTTGGGTAAGGGAAAATTATATTCAAAACAAATCTAAAGGAGAATAGGTAGGCCTAGTCTCCTTTAGATAGCTCGACCCAGGTGACCCCGTCACCACCATTGTCGTTATTTCCAGCTTTCCACTTGCGGATTAAAACACTTCTGGAAAGGTAAGATCTGATTCCCTTTTTTAAGGCTTCCGTCCCGTGTCCATGAATTATTTTTAGGCGATCCTCTTGGTTTTGAAAAGAACGATCAATTATTGTTTCAAGCTCCTCAATCGCTTCTTCCACTGTTTTTCCACGGAGATCAACAGTTCTGTCTTCGTCAACTAAGGCAACAGAAAAATTTGATGACTTTCTAACAAGGCTTGATGTTGGATTTGTAGGTTTTCCTGGGGGCTTTAAGTCCAACCAGGGAACAAGCAAGCGCATCGAGTTAGACATAACTAAGACCTCCCCCTTTGCGTTTGGTGTACTTTGAATCAATCCATCTTGAGCCAGAACTGAGATATATATTTTTGAGCCAGGAGGGTATTTTTTTGCGAAGTCGTCAGAGCTTTCAATTTTTGTTGTGACTTCGGGAGGCTGATTTTTTACAATTTCAGGTAAATTAAATTTAATTTCTTGAAGCTGTCTGTGTTTGTTTAAAGTTTCTTGAGCTTTAACGTTGGTGATGGCTTCGTCCACTTTTTTACGAGCTGTGCTCAACTCTTTGTGGAGGAGTGTTTCTTTGCTCTTTTCAAAATCTGAAATCATTTTTTCATAATGGTGCTTTAAATTCTGAGCTTCGGTTGTTTGTTTTCTTAGGTGATTTTGTAAGTTAAGAATTTCTTTTTTCAAGGACTCAATTTCTTCTAAACCATTCAATCTGGCTCTGGTAGTTGGCGAGAGGAGTTCAATGGCTCGTTGGACAATATGGTTGTTAATACCAACTCTTTTTGCCATTTGAATAGCTAAGGACTCTCCTGGAATACCAGGAATAAATTTATAAGTGGGCTTCCCAGAAATTTTATCATATTCTAAACTGCCATTAATAACCTTATCTGACTCTTTCCAGCCAGTTTTTAGGGGGCTTAAATGAGAAGTGATAACTGAAAAAATTTGGTTTTGACTATAAGTTTCAATAAAACTTCTGGCTAAAGAGGCGCCCTCTTCTGGATCTGTAGAACCACAAATCTCATCTAGTAAGACTAAATTTTGTGGGCCTTTAATTTTAGAGGCTTTTTCTAAAATTTTTAAATGAGCTGCGAATGTAGAAAGCTCTTCATCGACGCTTTGTGAATCACCTATGCTGGTAATTATTTCATTGAAAAAAGGAATTTTAGATCCTAATTCACAGCAGATGGGAATCCCACATCGGGCCATTTGAGATGCCAGTCCAATTGATTTTAATAAAACAGTTTTTCCCCCAGCATTGGGGCCGGATAAAAGCAAAAGCGATTTTTGAAGTGTCAATTGAACGGTATTTGAAACCACTTGTTTTTTACTTAAGGCTAACAAGGGGTGCTTGAGCTCAATGAGGTGGAATTCATCTTCAGAGAATTCGCAAGCTTGTCCTTTAATTAGAATAGAGAATTGGGCTTGAGCTAGCCGGAAATCCATGTGAGAAAGAATTTCTTTAGTCTTTTCAAATTCGGGTGTTAAGTGAAATAGGTACTTAGAAATTTCTTCCAAAAGCCGTTCAATTTCTTCTCCAATTTCAACTTCGATTTGTCGGAGTCGATTGTTTAAAGGAATAATTTTCTCGGGCTCCATATAGACGGTTTGTTTCGTTTGTGAAGAAGCATGAATCACTCCAGGAACGAAATGTTGCATTCCCGATTTTATAGGCAAGACCATACGTCCTTCTCGAGAAGTAAAGTATTTATCTTGAAGAAAATTTTCCATTTGATGATCTTTGACCAAACGATCCAGAGTGTTTTCAACTTCCTTACGGAGCTTAGTTTTTTCTTGGATAAGGCTATAGAGTTTTTCACTAGCATCGGGCCGAATTTCTCCTTGAGGGGTCATCAAATGATCTATAGCGGATAAGGGTTCTTCAGCTTTCATTATTTCAGATTTTAAAGTAAGGATCCATGGGCTTTGGAGTTCTTTAAGGGCTTCCACCAAGGCAACGGATTCTAAACAAAAATTTCGAATGTCTTTAATTTCTAGAGTTTTTAAAACTCCCTTTTTCTTTAATCTGAGATTCCAAGGATTAAAAAAATCAAGGGATTGCATGAAGGGGCGAACCCCTGTTTTAATGATATTCTGGGCTTCTTCAATTTCAGTAAATGATTGAACCGCCATTTCTGAACCAGTAAAAGGTTGAATCTGTGAGAGATTTAATTTGGCTAATTCGCTAGTGCTGAAGGATTCCATTTTTTCAAGAATTAAATTCCAATCAAGATTTTCTAAATTTTTCATAATATACAGTTAGCAATAAATTCAGCGTAAAGGCAACCAAGATCACTATCCAGAGCCAGCAACCCCACTCTGTATAAAATGTCATGCTTGGATTTGCTAAATACCTAATGGAATGCACTCCGGTCCATTCTTGCAGCCAAGGAGAAAAATTATCAATATCACCATAGGCAGAGATAGCAGTTGAAATTCCGGTGTTTGTAGACCTCACCAAAGGGCGTCTAATTTCGATAGCTCTTGCCAGCGTCATGTACAAATGTTGATAAGGTTCAAAAGGAATTCCAAACCAGGAATCATTGGTGACATTAACTATGACTTCTGCACCTTTTTGGGCTAACTCTCGACTAAAATTTGGATAAAGCCCTTCATAACAAATTTGTCCACCAATGAGAGTGTATTCATTTTTCTTGATGTCCTTGGGGAGCCTAAGAATATGCGGTCCTTGGCCTCTTCCAAAGTTTGAAATAAATGGAAATAGCTTCAGAAGAAAAGGCATTTGATCACTAAAAGGCATGTACTCACCAAAGGCTAAAAGAAAAGTTTTATGGTAGGGCGCGGAAAGTTCTTTACCTTCAGAGTCCAATAAAAAAAGAGCATTAAAAACAGATTTATCTGGATCTTGATTGTTCTCTTCTTTTGAAAAAGCTCCTGTCAACAAAGGTTTGTTATGTTTTGTAAGGAATGAAGCAATTTTCATTTGATTTTTGTGATGTTGAAAAGGCCTATCTAAATATTCAGGTATGGCACTTTCTGGCCATAGAATGAGATCGATATTTCTATTGTTATTTAATTCGGATTCACTCAGTTCGATATACTTGTTCACAATTTCATCACGAAAAAACTTTCCTTTTTCAGCATAGACTTTTTCCAAGTTGCCAATATTAGCTTGGACATTGAGAATATTTAAATTTTTGTCTGTAACTTTCCATCTATCCCCATGAAGCCAACCGGCAATATTTAAACCAAAGAATAGTGTCAGTATCCCCATAGAATAGAGGATTTTCCAGTAGTTGGAATTTTGACTAAACCAAATCAGTCCCAAGAATAAGTGAACTATTAATAAAATTAAGGACAAACCCCAAAAACCGATTAAATCAGCTAATTGATAGATGGGAAGTTTTGCCCAAAGTAAGGTGTAGCCAAGGTGCCAAGGAAAGATTCCGGGCCAAAATATTTCTAAGAGAGAGTGGCCAAAGGATAAAAAAAATAAACTCGCAAGCAAATGAGGTTTAAATTTTTCTTTAAAGAGTGAAAATGACAATGTTAGCAATGGAATATAAAGATGAGCCAGACTACAGAAAGCGAGAAAGGCGAGAAAGGCAAGGGGCCACGGCAATTGGCCGTAGGTTTTAGCTGTATAAATAATCCAGTGAAAACCAATCAAGGTGAGTACAAATTGACAAAGCCATCCAGCGATAAAGGCTTCTTTAAAAGATTTTACTTCAAAAATTAACCCATACCAAAGTGGCAGGTATCCAAAGAATATACCCCACGGAGGTAAGGGAATATAACTTGTGCCAACAATAAATCCACTCATCAAAGCCCATTTATATTTCTTGATAAACGTTAAAAAATTACTCATGATACTAGTATTGAAATAAATTATGAATCAAATAACAACTGAAAACTCAACAATTACCAATTCAAAAGACCAAACAACTTTAAAAATACGTTGTCCTCAGTGTATTTCTTTGTATGAGGTTCATTCCAGTAAAATAAATACCTCTATAGCTGAGTTTGTTTGTCCTAAGTGTCAGAGTCTTTTTGGTTTTAACTATCCACCTTCGAACCCGAGTGCTATTTTGACTTTTTTAATTTCTTTGGATGAACTTGAATTGAAGAAAAGTTGTCCCAAATGTCATCATTTTCAAAGTGAAAAAAATCTTAGTTGTGAGTCTTGTGGTGTCGTTATTGAAAATTATTTGTTAATTCAAAATGAAAACTACCCCAAAGTTCCCGTAGAATTAATTAAACAATGGCAGCAGATCTTCCTAGATTTTGAAAGCAAGCCGACCCATGAAACCTTTATAAGAAAATGCATTTCAAGGGGTAAAATAGATTATGCCTTATTTAAATACAAGGAACTTTCTAAAACGATGAATGACCCCAAACTCTACGAATTTTGGAGTGAGTATATCCGGTCGATGACTAAAGTTTCAAAGACGGAGATAAATATCAATAGAATGAAATCCGGTTTTTTTGATTTTAATCCTGCCAAAATAAAATCGATAGTGTTTTTTTTGTTCATCCTGATTGGAAGTTCAATGATCTTATTGGGCTTATTTAATTTTAATTATAGAAATAGTATTGGCGGAGGGATCGCATTATTAATTTTGACATTTGGATTTACTGTTTTTCGCCAACACGATTAAATTTAGGCTTAGGATTCACAGCATCTAATAAACTTTTTCCAAAGGCAGTGACCTCACTTGTAGCGGTTGGGCTTTTGTTTTCTTTCTGTCCTGGAACAAAGCTATCATTAGCTGTGCCTCTGGTAATAACACCATTGGCAGCCACTCCAGAGTCAAGGATTGTGAGCGCTTTAAATAAATTTAGAGCCCTTGAAGTTCTTGTCTTTTGTGCCAAAGAAGTAAAGGGATCCCCTGTGGACACAATATACTTTTTTACTTCATCAAATTTAAAATCAGATTTATTTGCCATAACTAAAATGGCGGCACCTGTGACAAAAGCAGTGGCTTGGGAAGTTCCAGTCATAAATCCGTAATTGTTGCCAGGTAAGGTTGAAATAATATTTTGTCCAGGAGCAGCCAAGTCGACAGTTTCAGTTCCATAATTACTGGAAGCAAGAACTTCCTTATTTGGATCTAAAGCTGTGACGCTAATGATATTAGACAATTTATAATCGGCTGGAAAATAATGGTGTTGATCTGAATTCGATCTTTCGTTTCCAGCTGCCGCTACAAATAGAATACCTTTTTTTTCTGCTTCTTTGATTGAATCAAATTCATCCTGTGAAAAATCGGTTCCTCCTCCAGAATAATTTATAATTTGAGCTCCCATCTTTACGGCATATTTAATACTATTGATGGTATTTTTAAGATTGTCTGTATTGGCAACTTTGGGGTCATAATACTTAAGAATCATTAATGTGGAGCTGGGAGCTATCCCACTAATTCCTTTTTTATTTTCAGCAATGGCTCCAATAATTCCTGCTATATGTGTTCCGTGACCATGATTATCTGCTAAATTGTTATTGTTAGAAACAAAATTCCATCCATGAACATCATCTATATAGCCATTGTTATCATCATCAATTCCGTTATTAGCTTTATTCAGTCCTTTGCTATCGAAGCCAGTTTCTCCTGGGTTAACCCAAATATTTTCGCTTAAATCTTCGTGATCTATATCTATTCCTGTATCAATGATTGCGGTGATCTTACTTTTATCCCCACGAGTGACTTTCCAGGCTCTTGCTGCATCTGAATTTTTTAATCCCCAGGCTTGCTTGATTGCTGGGTCATTAAAAAGAGCACTGGGCTCATTTTCTACCTTATCTGTTTTTGAAATAACTTCCGATTTCTCAAACTCACGAACTTCCTTGACATTTTTTTTGGCAGCAGAAGCCCTTGTTTGATTTGCAGAAAGACGATCCGTGTAGTTTGAGGGATCCGTATCGCTATCTAACTTAATAAAAAAGGCTAGGGCAGCCATCACAAAAATAAAAAAACTACCAAGAATGAGCGTTGTTTTGATTGGCTGCATTGTGAATGACCTCCACAAGAACTATCGGGTTTTTTCACAATTAGTTAATAACTTTAGGGTATTGAAATCTCATAATTTCTGTATCAGAATGAGAAGCATGACTAAATATTTTAAAACATCTATATTATTTTCAATTATTGGACTGTTGTTGTCCGCTGCAGTTGGGTACTCTATTGGGGGAGTTCAGGGACTTGTGCAAACTGCATTTATCGCTTCTGTCCTGGCCATTTTGGAGGTCTCTCTCTCTTTTGACAATGCCATTGTAAATGCTATTATTCTTAAAAAAATGACTCCTCTTTGGCGCCACCGGTTTCTAACTTGGGGAATTATTATCGCCGTCTTTGGCATGCGACTTGTTTTTCCTATTGCCATTGTTTCCATTATGGCAAAAATCGATCCCATCAGTGCCTTGAATTTAGCATTGTTTAAGCCAAATGAGTATGCGACCTTAATGCTTTCTGCCCATCTTGAGATCTCGGCTTTTGGTGGTTCATTTTTGCTTTTAGTTGGGTTGAAATATTTTTACGATGAAAATAAAAATGAACACTGGATCAAAGTCTTAGAGAAACCCTTATCATTGATGGGTCGATTTGAGGCTATAGAAATAGCCATAACGTTAACGGCACTCATGTTCATCATAAATTTTCTTCCAGAACCTGAAAGAATGCGGTTCCTACAGGCTGGAATTTTAGGAATTATTGTTTATGTCTTAGTCGATGGATTGGGTGAATGGCTAGAGTATTCTGGTCAACAGAAAAAAGATATTCATAGGGCCAGTGCCGGGATGTTTCTTTACCTTGAAGTACTTGATGCCTCTTTTAGCTTTGATGGTGTTATTGGCGCCTTTGCCATTACTCATCATCTGTTAATTATTATGATAGGTCTAAGTATTGGCGCTTTTTTCGTTAGAAGTTTAACCATTTATTTTGTAGAAAAAGAAACTCTTAAGAAGTTTGCCTATCTAGAGCATGGAGCTTTTTATGCTATTTTATCTTTGGCGTCTATTATGTTGGTAGACCCTTTTCTTCATATTCCAGAATGGATAACAGGTCTATTAGGAGCAATCATTATAGTGATCGCATTTATTTGGAGTATGAGATAGAGTCCAAAACTGTTTTTTATTTTGTCATTTTATATCATTCCTTTATAATCAAACGGAGTGTTAAAATTTGCTATACCTAGGGAAGAGGGTTTTTCATGATAAAAACAAATAAAAATATCTTTTTTGTAATGATATTCTTTATTTTGACAATGATTTCACTTTTCGTGAAGGCTCAAGATGTTGATGTGGAAGGTAAACAAGATCAGGAACAAGAGGTTAACTTGGTTAATGAATTTAAGAAAGCCACTTATTTCGAGCCAGGTGGTGGGGTGCTCTTTCCGAATCAAGTTTTTGATTATGATTTAACCATAGATAATGGCTTAACTTTGAAAGTAGGAAATACCCTCATAAACAACAAGACCCTTTTTTTTGATGTGAATAAAGTGAACCAAATGCATCCTTCATTAAAACAATTAAATAGTAAAGAGTTAGGGTTTGCCTTAGCGTGGCCAGAGGGTCTTTTTCGAGAACCAATGATTGAACTTATTGGAAAAAATGGAGAGTTAATTTGGAAAAAACAATTAACTTCAGCGGAAATTCTCAAGTGGAAAGAAACCGCTAAATCCTGGAAAGAAAAAGCCCAAAAGAATTCAATTAGCGAGGAATCAGAAAAATATCCATTTAGTGCTAATTATATGCTGATAGATGAGTCCTCATTTAATCAAGCTCAAAAAAAACTAAATCAACCCTTTAGAATTTGTCTATCTGAAAAAGTTAAAAAAGCCTCGTCAAAGTTTTGTTCGGCTCGTGCTATTATTAAAAATAATCATTTAGTATTTTCAAAACTTCAAATTAAGACTAGGGTTCTTTTAAAAAATGAAGAGGCTATTGTTAAAAATGAAGTAAAAGTGACTGCGGGAGCTCCCTTAAGCTTTTATGCTGATTTAAAGGGGGGAGAGAGTTATGAATTTGTTTCAGGTCCTAGCAGTCTGAATTTGATGGATGTTGTTCATGTAGATAATTCAAGAATTAAAGTTATTGGGTTTGGTAAAAAACCAATTGCTAAAGTCACCCTGTTAAAAAAAGAAGAATCCTCGTACTTTATCAAGCTGATTGGTTTTGAATCAACAATTAAAGAGGAGCGTGAGTTTTGGCAAGTTTTTTTACCACTTGATAAAGCTGAATTGTTTTTTCCAGGAACAGGCGGTGGAGTTTTCAAACAACTTATCAACACGGCGGAAATTCCGAAATCAAAATCAAGAGTTTTTTTGAGTGATGCGACCCCCAACTCCACGTATAGTTCCAAAGTAAATCTCAAAGGAAAAAAACTTAAAGATTCCGTTGTGGCATCAAAAGAGCATGCTGTGGAGCCTTCAAAGAATAGTCCCACAGATATTGTTTGGAATTTTAAGGCTGAAAAAAAGGGCGAATTAAATAAAAGTTATTTAACGGTGCAATATCAAGGAAGGAGCTACCCTGCATTCTATGAGTTATATCGAGCCTATGCCAATGAACTATCTGCTAGATTTACGGGAGTATTGACAAAAGAAGGGCAAGTGATACTTGGTGAGATGCTCTATAGCCGTTGGTTTGAAGCTCTTTTTGGAGAAAACTCATTTTCATTTCAGAGGTGGGGATTTGCAGGAAAATATTTTAATTCAGTTAATAAATTAAAGGTGACAGATACTTCCAGTGAGTCCTTGTCGGTAATGACTCTCGATTTGAAGTACCGCTTTAATCCTGGGGTTTGGACACGAGACGAAACGACGGGATTAATGTTGTCCTATCAAAATATTAGTTTTGGAACATTTAAGTCGCCGATGTTAGGTGGGGGATGGTTTTGGGCACGATCCATGCCCAGGGTGTTCGACAACATCATTAACTTTATACCTTTTATGCGTTATCCAAAATGGGTGGATATGGAAGTGATTTACTATTTTAACTCTCTGAATTCTAATATCACCCTCAACTCACCTTTAAGTGTCAACTTTCATGGCCAAATCCTATGGAGTAAAAGCATTTTTGGAGAGGCTGGATTCGGCCTTAAACGGTATGCCTTCCTTGATAAAGAAATAAATCAAAAAGCAGAATTAAATACTTTTTATGGAACCGTAGGACTGGGAATTAAGTTCTAAGTAAATTGGGTTAATTTTTTTTGAAGGTCCTTTAGAAGTTTCTTGATCTCTAACATTCGAGTGTCATCGGGGTTGGGCTTTCCATCATATTTTTTAGCGACATCATTCCAAAAAGAAAGAGCCTTGGACATGTCTTTTTGAATATGGGTCCATTTTTCTTCTGAACTTGAAATTTCAAGAAGTAATTTTGGTTTTGATTTCACTTTTTTTGCTTTTTTAAGAGTTTTTTTCAATGGTTCTTTCAAGGTAACTGCATCCTGTATGATAGCTTGTAAAATAAAAATTAAATAGTATCTAAATCCAACAAAAAAACAACATTTTGACAAGAAAATATTTGATAATAATTATTATTCCTATAAGTTTAGTTTTTTTAGTCAATCATCAAAAGGGGGTTTTATATGTCTCAAGAAATTATATACACTATGAAAGGTGTTTCTAAAGTTTATCCCCCTAATAGATATGTTTTAAAAAATATCTATTTATCTTATTTTTATGGCGCTAAAATTGGGGTTTTGGGCCTGAACGGCTCAGGAAAATCAACATTGCTTAAAATAATGGCCGGAGTTGATAAAGATTTTTTGGGAGAAGCCTTTCCTGCTAAAAAAATGCGAGTAGGTTACTTAGAGCAGGAACCTAAATTAGACGAGAAGTTAACAGTTAAGGAAAATATTTTTTCAGGAATGGGCGAGCTGCCAAAAATCATGAAAGATTATAATGAAATTTCTGAAAAATTTAATGATCCTGATTTAGATCCTGATCTTATGAATGACCTCATCGAGAAGCAAGGGCAGCTTCAGGAAAAAATAGAATCCCTGGGCGGCTGGGAAGTGGATCAAAAAATTGAATTAGCTATGGATGCGCTTAGGTGTCCAGATGGAGAATCCGCTGTGGTTCATTTATCAGGTGGGGAAAAAAGAAGGGTGGCTCTTTGTCGCTTGCTGATGAGTGAGCCTGATATTCTTCTTTTAGATGAGCCTACCAATCATTTAGATGCAGAAAGCGTTGCTTGGCTTGAACAATACCTACATCAATTTCCTGGAACAGTGATAGCGGTGACCCATGATAGGTATTTTTTAGACAATGTAGCTGGATGGATTCTTGAGCTGGATCGAGGTGAAGGCATTCCCTTTAAAGGAAACTATAGTTCTTGGCTTGAACAGAAAGAAAAAAGATCTCTTCAAGAGCAAAAAGATCAAAATAGAAGACAAAAAACTTTAGAGAAAGAATTAGAATGGGTTCGCATGAATCCTAAGGCGCGCCAGGCAAAATCAAAGGCCAGACTTTCTTCCTATGAGAATTTACTTAAAGAAGCGACGCCAGATAAAATTTCGGAAATGCAAATTTATATTCCGCCAGGACCACGACTGGGTGAAATCGTTATTGAAGCTAAAGATGTAAGGAAAGCTTTTGGATCAAAAATACTATTCGATAATGTGAATTTCACTATTCCAAGAGGCTCTATTGTCGGTGTTATTGGACCCAATGGGGTAGGAAAATCTACTCTGTTTAAAATGATCATCGGCGCTGAGAAGCCAGACTCAGGCCTCTTTAAAGTGGGTGAAACCGTAAAGATGTCCTATGTTGACCAAACAAGAGAGACGCTTGATCCGAACAAATCTGTGTGGGAAGAGATTTCTGGGGGAAATGACCTTATTAAATTGGGAATTCGAGAGGTTAATTCCAGAGCCTATGTTTCCTGGTTTAATTTTTCAGGTTCGGATCAAGAGAAAAAAGTGGGAACCTTATCGGGAGGGGAACGAAACCGTGTTAATATGGCTAAGATTCTCAAGCAGGGAGCCAACTTGCTCCTCCTAGATGAGCCTACAAATGATCTCGATGTCAATACGATGAGAGCTTTAGAAGATGCTTTGCTCGATTTTGGAGGATCTGCCGTAATCATTTCCCATGACCGCTGGTTTTTAGACAGAATTTGTACTCATATTATTGCCTTTGAAGGGGACTCTCAAGTGAGCTGTTTTAACGGGAACTTTACAGAGTATGAAGAAGATCGAAAGAAAAAACTCGGAGACATAACTCCGCACAGAGTCCGTTTTAGATCCATTTAATAGGAGTAACCCCTGTACATAGGCGGAAACTCGGTTAATAGGAATTGGTATCATTACTTGTTTTGTTAAATACGAGTTTTTTTGTTAAATACGAGTTTAAGATTTTCATAATGTGTTTTCAGATTGATAAAATCCTGATTAGTTCCTAAGGAATGGTCAGGATGCATTTTAAAGCATAATTTTTTAAATGATTTTTTAAGTTCTTCTATAGAAAAATCTTCTAACAAAAACTCACTATGCCTTTTAAAAAATGAAAAGGATTCTTTTTGCTTTTCTGACAATTGATGAGCCGGCCCTTGGGCGCGGACTTTGATCTTTCTTTGCCCTGGCAAGCCCTTAAAATAAGGATTACTGTTCTTTGTTTTGAGGAAAAAGGTTCCTTTATTTAAAGTGGAATAACTTTGTCTGAGATTGATTTGATTTAATTCAAAATGGGTCTGATTGACACTACAGATCCCTTCTTTACGCTGTTCAAAATCTTTAAGTCGGGACGATTTTAAGTTTATTTCCTTTAAAACTTCAGCAAAAGTCTTACTGTTCATACAAAGGGAATCGGTATATTTATCCTTTTTTAAAGGCCAGATTAAGTGTTTTTCAAAGAAAATGAAAAAGAGTTCATTTTTTTTTGGACAAATAAGAATTGTTTGTTCACACTGTGTTCATACGTCATATAACAAATTTAACGAAAGGACTATGACAATGGCAAAGAAAGCAACAAAAGCTACTGTAAAAAAAGCAGTAAAAGCGACTAAGAAAGCGGCTCCTAAGGCGACTAAGAAAGCGGCGGCTCCTAAAGCAACAGCGAAGGCAGCAGCTCCTAAGGCGACTAAGAAAGCAGCGGCTCCTAAAGCAAAAAGAAAACCAAATCCAGCATTATTACAGAAGTTAACTCCAAGTGAGGCTTTAGCTGCAGTTGTTGGTGCTTCTCCACTTCCAAGATCTCAAGCTTTAAAAAAAGTATGGGATTATATTAAAAAGAATAATTTACAAGATTCTGTTAATAGAAGAAAAATCAACTCTGATGATAAATTAAAAACATTATTTGGTAAACCTTCAGTAGGAATGCTTGAAATCGGTGGAATTTTAGCTAAACACTTGAAATAAGCTTAAGATAGATAATAAGGGGTGTCGGCGATGCCCACCCTGACTTCAGTAGTTTTTATTTCAATATAACCCAAAACCACACTGGTTTTGGGTTTTTTTATAAGGAAATGATTTGTGGGTAACTCACCGTTAAGTTTAGAAGAAATAAAAAAAATGAAAAAGGTCTGCAGGATGGCTGCCGAGACCTTGATTTACGTTGAAAGGTTTGTAAAACCGGGAGTGAGTCTGAATGAATTAGATAAAATTGTCTATGATTTTACTTTATCCCAAAACGCAGTCCCTGCAACACTAGGCTATCACGGTTATCCAAAATCCATTTGTACCAGCATAAATCAAGTTGTTTGCCATGGGGTTCCTAACGACTATCTTCTCAAAGAGGGTGATATTGTCAATATCGATGTGACCACTAAATTTGATGGATTTTTTGGAGACACGTCGAAGACTTTTGCCGTCGGAAAAATTTCAGAAGAAGCGCAACGACTTGTTCAGACAGCTAAAGAAGCCATGGAAGTTGGAATTAAAGCGATCACCCCCTATGGAACCACCGGTGATATTGGTTTTGAAATAAATAAATTTGTGACTCGAAAAGGCTATTCTACGGTTAAGGAAATAGGGGGACATGGAATTGGTAGAAAATTTCATCAAGAACCATTTGTTGCTTCTATTGGGAAAAAAGGCAAAGGAGAAAAGCTTGTTCCAAATTATTGTTTGACAGTTGAGCCTATGATCAACGAAGGTACTGATGAAATTAGTGAATACCCCATTCCTGGCTCTTCGCATAGTCAATACGAGACCAAAGATGGAAAATTATCTGCTCAGTTTGAGCATACCGTTTTAATCACTGATTCAGGATACGAAGTTTTAACTTTACCTTAAATATATAAAGGAGATAAAATGACTCTCACTTCAACAGGAAAAAATATGAAGAATGTTAAAAATATAAAAAATATAAAAAATATTAAAAATGTTGGTAAGACAGATTATCGAGTCTGTCAGCTAGCTATGGAAAACCCCGCTCATTTTGAAAAAATGGCGAAATGGGGCCGAGAAGAAATCAATATTGCGGAAACAGAAATGCCAGGGCTTATGGCTTTACGTAAAGAATATGGCAAGCAACAACCATTAAAGGGTGCTCTTATAACTGGATCACTTCATATGACAATTCAAACAGCCGTTTTGATTGAAACTTTAATTTGCTTGGGAGCTAAAGTGAGATGGTCCTCCTGTAATATATTTTCGACTCAGGATCATGCCGCCGTAGCCATGGCGGCCGCAGGGGTACCCGTTTATGCTTGGAAGGGCGAAACAGAAGAAGAGTACAACTGGTGTATTGAAAAAACAATTGAGGGTTGGGGGAGCGAAGGCTTTAACATGATCTTGGATGATGGCGGTGACCTAACCAATATGATGCATGATTCAAAATATGCCAAGCTACTTAAGAAGGTCATTGGAGTTTCTGAAGAGACAACTACGGGAGTTCATAATTTAGAAAAAATGTTGCTTCTTGGTAAATTAAAAATCCCAGCGATCAATGTAAATGACTCCGTTACAAAGTCTAAATTTGACAACCTCTATGGGTGCCGTGAGTCCCTTGCTGATGGTATTAAAAGAGCTACAGATACCATGGTCGCTGGAAAAACAGTAGTCGTTGCAGGATTTGGAGATGTTGGAAAAGGGAGCGCACATTCTCTACGAGGTTTTGGAGCGAGAGTATTGGTCACAGAGATCGATCCCATCTGTGCTCTCCAGGCAGCAATGGAGGGCTTTGAAGTAACAACCATGGATGAAGCCGTTAAAGAAGCCAATATTTTTGTAACAGCAACGGGTTGTTGTGATATCATTACGGAAAAACATTTCACCAATATGAAAAATAATTCCATCGTTTGCAATATTGGTCATTTTGATATTGAAATTGATATGGCTTGGTTAAATAAAAACTCTCAAATGAGAGAAGTTAAACCCCAAGTAGACATTCATACACTCAAGAACGGTAAACAAATTATTATATTAGCTAAAGGCAGACTTGTAAATCTTGGCTGTGCTTCTGGACATCCAAGTTTTGTTATGAGCAACTCCTTTACAAATCAGGTACTGGCACAAATGGAACTGTTTGGAAATCGTGACAAGTACCAAGAAGTTGGGGTCTATCGATTGCCCAAACATCTTGATGAAAAGGTAGCCGCTTTGCATTTAGATAAACTAGGAGTTAAGTTAACAAAACTTTCTGGAAAACAATCTAAATATTTAGGTATGTCTATCGAAGGCCCTTACAAACCTGATCACTATAGATACTAAAACCAAGTCCAGGGGGTTACGGCCTCAACTCTTCGTTCTCGTCGATCGGAACTCTGCCTGCGACTAGGCTTTGCCAAGCCTCAGTCGCTAAATATTGGGATTAATGAAGCCCATATAAAATTTTAATTCTCCAATGCTTTCCCTGATATCATCAAGGGCACGGTGTTGGTTTTTCTTTTTATATTCTTTACGAAATTTATTCACAAACATGATTTTCCATGAAGACACATCTAACATGCGGTAATGAAGTCTTGAGGAAAAGTCTTTAAAATATTTATCAATAAATAATCTGTCTTGAGCTATCGAGTTTCCTGCAATAATAGGTTTATCCTTGGGGTCCGGAAAAAACTGAGTAATCAAATTCGCTAATTCCTTTTCGACAATTTTTGGTTCTTTTCCAAATGGGATTTTCTGAATAAGTCCACTCTCCTTATGATGGGATTTATTCCACTCGTCCATATTATCAATATAACTCTGTGGTTGTTTGACAACAGATTCATAAGTTGAAATTTCTTTAAAATTATAGTCCGTAATGACAGCAGCAACCTCGATGATAACTTCTTTGTTAATATCAAGACCTGTCATTTCCATATCAAGCCAATATAAAAGGGACATACTTAGTCTTTCTTTTTAGAGGATGAAATGGCATACTCAGTTTTAAATTTGTCCGCCGCCTCTTGAACTGCTTTTTTGACAGCGACTTGATCTAAAGTTTTTCCATCCTCCGAGGTGAGAGTCATAGAGCCAATATCTACATGACAAATTTTAACTCCTGGAGTTTTACAGACCATAGAACTGATGGCTTTTTTACATGCCCCACAATGCATTCCAGAAAGTTCATATTGATAGGTTTCAGCCAGACTAAAAGCATTGATTAAAAGAAATAAGCATAAAATTTTCATAAGTCTACCCTTCTTGAATCTCTTAAAATACCTATCAAAGAAATGATTATAAGACTAGTTATTTTAGTCAACTCATCAATAGTTAGACACATCTCAATTTGAGACCTTCATTTAAAGTCCATTATAAAGAATAGGTCTTAAGAAATGTGGATTGGTTCTTGAATTCTAAAATTGCATGATGGATAAAAAACAAGAACCACTTTTAAATCTAAATAAAGAGGGTTTGATTAGCATTATAAAGAATATCTGGATTAAATGCTTCTTGGTGTTTACATTTTTCGTCCCAGCGGTAAACTCCCAGGGCTATTTTCCATCCGAATTACCAAATAATCAGTATAATTCAGCTTCGCCTTCGAGCTCAGGAATTCCAGCCATGTCAACTTATCAAGTGGGTCTACCTAATCGAAATCATTTCGTTGATGGTGTGATGGTAGATCAAAATATATCTTTATATTTTAAAGCCCTAAATGAGTTGAGATTAAGAACAAATAGCGGTGAATTGCTGTCATTACCAAAAGATACGGTATTTGAAATGAATCTTCCCATGGATGAACTTTTAAGGAAATACCAAGGTAGGCAAGATGAAATAATGGTTGATCGTTCAATCAGAGAAATACTTTCCAATTTGCCCACAAAGGATTTCTTTGAAAAGAAATCAAATAAAATTAAGATTAAAGATTCTTCGGATAAGGAAATAGAAGGAAAGGAGGTTGAGGCCACCTTTAAAACAAGGGATGTTGAAAATCTTAAGTTACAGGAAATTGATGCGATACCTTTAGGCCTTAAATCAGATACTTCCAGACAAGATACTGAAGGACATGGTTTGCCATCAACTAACTGTAAAAATTGCTCTGGATCCAAAGGTGGAACGTCCATTCAAGATAGTAACTTAGAAATACAAAAGTGGTTTGCTCCACAACAAATTAATGCCCTTTTTGAAAATCCACAAGATGGTTTTTTAAATGATTATAAAAGAAAAATGGACAACGCTATAAGGATAGCCATAAGGATAGCAATGAAAAATACAAAGGGAAGAGTCGGTGCTGAGTTTTCATTATTAAAATGTTATAAGTACGTCAAAGAAGCTTTGTTTGAAGCAGGGGTGACTAATCCGAAATTAAGTGGAGGCTATGCAAAGGATGCATCTGCTGAGTTGGAGAAACAACACTTTGTTAATCTATTAGATCCTAGTCAATTAAAAGGTACTTATCTAGAAAATAAAAATTTAAGCCAATTAATAACAAACCCTGATTTAGCTCCCAAAAGAGCTATTCTGGTTTACGAACCTACGGATCCTGACCGAAAGGTTCGAAGGTGCAAAACGAATTCGGAAACTAAAAGAAAAAGATGTTATTGGGATCAGGATGCAGGACACATTGAAATAAAAACAGCTGAATCTGGAAAGGGTGGTTATGTGAGTGACTATTATAGTGAAAAGTCACGAACTGGCGATTCAATGATTAACAAGAATCGAAAATTAGTTGGTATCTATTATAAAATTGATTAACTCATTAATATAAATCATGGATATAGATGAATTCATGTCAAATTAGACAATCAAAGTATTTGGCTGTGATGTGAAGCTTATCAATCTAATTATTAATGGGCGCACTTCTGAAATTCCCTGTAAAAGCCCGTCATCAGTCGAGTTAGCTAACGAAAGCTAGTTCGGTAGGCAAAGACTTACAGTATTTCAACAATTACGACAGCTGTAAAATAGGAATGTCAAAGTAGGTTTCTAAGCAGTTTGTTTTGTCTTTATCTCTTCTATTAGGTGGCACAATTTTGGCATTTTTTTAAATTCGAAAGAACCGTTTGTTGAAACTCTTGGGAAATTTATCCTAACTATTTTGCCACGGTATTAAAAACTATGAAATTATTAAATAAAGTAAAAGATAATATACTTTTAGTAGGAGCTATGCTGGTATATATCAGTCATTTTTCTTACGCAAAATCTTGCATTCAATTTTATAAAATTCCAGTTGTTGAATTGTCTGATGAAAGAGAGCGCTCTTTTTTTCTGCGGGATAGTCGTGGAGAGCATATGCCAATTAACACAATTTTTGATAGAGTATCTAATAGAGGCTATCTTTATACTATTAAGGTGAATGCTGTCAGTGGCAAATCCTATAAATATATAAACCATCCAAGCGTTAAAAAACTACTCAATTTTTTAGGTTTTTTCTACGATTCAGCAAATTTAAGTATTCAATACCCAAGTCCCAATTCTTTAACTCAGAGAATTAAAATGCTAAATGATAAAATGAATCAGATTATTTCTAATGATTTAAACTTTTTAATACCTTTAAGGTTCCAAGGGGTCAAAGAAGGAGAAGTCCCAATAGAAGTATACCATTCTTATGTAAATAAGGGAGTAGTTTTAATTTCTATGAATGAAACGTCAATGACAGGCTTCAAACCAACACATATCCATGATATATTGGAGCATGTGATTGGTTGGATTCTTTTACCACCACAATTAGTTACATTCTTAGGAGTACGTGGAACTTTGTATGAAAAACTAATTCATACAAAGTTTGTGCAAAAATATCCATTATTAATTGAATTATTATTAGAATATCAAAGATATGATAGTACTGCCTTTGAAGCTGCGACATTCGCAATTAAAGATATTTTAGAAAATTCTTTTTCTTCTGAAAATAATAAGGCTATTTTAGATGCTAAAATAAAAAATCTTATTCAAGTAGTTTTTATGAAAGATGCACGAAGTAGTTATGAGGCAGCAGCATCTAGAGGAGTTGAAACTGGTCAGTTCATAGAATATAAAAACTATGGAAATTCTATTTCAATAAGTCACCAATCTTTTTTAGAAAAAATTGCAAGAACTGTTGAGTTAAAATATGCCGATTTTAATATGCAACCAGATGAAGTGCAAACATTTATTAAAGAAATAGAAAAACTTAAACAAACTAGCCCCAATGATTTACCTATTAATTTAAATGAACTAGAGGGTGTGTTGATTAAACGTCTTGAAGAGTTTGGTAAAGCAATTGACTCTTTTTTAAAGTAAAGTTTGTTCCACATTTTTTCATTTTTTAAATGTGATTTTTGATAAAATTATATGTTCAATTTTTTAGTTTGGAAAGGGCTTTAGCCTGCTGGTTGAGTTCAAACTGATAACCAGATCATAGAATATTCCAAAGAGTTTCGAGATTTCAAAATGATAAATTTTAGTCAAAGCGCGATGTGTTGGACATCGCGGTTAAACCAGTCTTCTTTGTTATGGTAAACTAGATTAATTTTTTGTGAGATAGGTGTTCCTTTAAAGCATTCACTGTAGGTTTTTAACCAGTATTCAATGGACTCATTATCAAAAGAGGCTTTCTTTAAATCATTTAAATATTTGTCGGCAAAAATAAGAGTCGAAGCGTATTTTGTAGAAAACTTATTTGCGACAAGAAACTGGTCAAGAATAAATAAACCTGGTTTCCAACAACCGCTTCTAAATATATTTAGGATAAGGTTAACGTCGTTGTCTTCTAAATCATAAATTACAAAATCTTTTTTGAGCTGATCAAAACTGAGTTGATTAAATTTCGAAACTAAGGGAGATAACACTTTATGATTTTCATTCTGGCTCCAATAAAATAAACTATTAATTAATATTTGTTTAAATTGTATGTTTTTTGAAGACTCAGGAACTCTTGTTATTAAATCAAGTAGTTCTTTGAGGCAGGTGAAATTTGTAATATTTAGATCCAAGCATTTAATCAAGAGTTCTAGTTTGGTTTTATTACTTTTTAAATACTCTTTAAAGTAAAAATATTCTTTAAAAGATTGGAATCCGTAGGGTAAGTTGGTTATTAAATCAAGTAGAAAGCCTAAAAGAAGTCCACCCAAAAGAGTAGATATTTTGTTTTTAATAGAATTAGAGTTTCCGAAGAGAGCATAACAAAGCCCCAATAAAGAGAAGAAAAATAAAGGAAGGCTGTAGAGTCTTCTTTTAAGTTGAATTTTAAGATTGAGAGGATATGAAAAGGTGGTGATCAGCGAAAATATGCCTAATAAATAAAGCTCATAGTTCTGATTTGTTAGTGAGTAGACTAATATTGAATTTACTAACAATAATGAAACGGTTCCTATCTTGGCAACTAGAGTTGAGAACTTATTTTCCAGGATTAAATAGAAAAGGGCACTAAACACGATGATCATTTATTCTCCTAACGTCTCTCCATATTATTACTAAGTTAGCCATTTTATCCTTCAGTAAAGCACGGAATCAGGTAATCCTAGCCGGCTACTAATGACTTTCACAATTTCACTTGCAGTTTCTTCAAGGGCCCGGTCCGTCACATTAAAAACAGGCCATCTTTTGTTCTTTTTAAACACCTCGGTAGCAAAATCTATTTCCCTAGATATCAATGAAAGAGAAGCGTACTCTCCACCAGTGTCTTGGCCGAACTTCTCTAATCTTTTTTTTCGAATTCTTTGCAGAGAGTCTATATCAATAATTAATCCTACAATGCGACGTTGATCTATTTTCAAAATTTCCTCTGGCAAGGTGGTATTGAGAACCATAGGTATATTGGCGACCTTCCAACCCTTATGACTTAGGAAAATGCTCAATGGAGTTTTGCTGGTTCGACTAATTCCGAGCAAGATGATATCTGCTTTGTCCAGGTCATTGAGTGTTTTTCCATCATCATGCTTGACAGTGTATTCAATGGCCTCAATTCGTTTAAAATAACTTTCATCCACGGCACGTAGGGCGCCGACATTGGATTTTGAGATAACTCCAAAGTAAGTATCCAACGTCGAAAGTAAAGGACCTAGTAAATCAAAAGAAAGCAGTCCTTTTTCTGAACTTTTCTCTTGAATCTTAGCTCTCATTGAAGGTGAGACAACGGTGTAAATGATCATTCCTTGAACCAGAGCGCACTCTTCAATAATATTATCAATATAATGTTCGGTTCTTACATTTTTATTTCTAACAATATGAATATCACTTTGCTGATACTGTACCAGCGCTGCCCGAATCATGGTAGCTGCGGTTTCTCCGGTGCCATCTGAAATAATAAAAATACTACATTTTTTTATTTCCATTAAACTAATCCATTACGAAGTTCTTTAATGATTTTTTCAAGCCTAAGGCTAAGCCAAGGCTCGGCTTGTTTCGTGATAAAGCAGAACAGAGTATTTTGATTCACTTTGTAAAAAATAGTAGTAAAATCGGAATCTACAAGTATGTTCAAACCTAACTTATCTAAGGGGCTTCCCTTTTTTTTATAAATTTTAAAGTCATCAAAATGAGGAAGTATGATTTGTTTTGTGTTTATTTCATTTTGATCAATGATTTTTTTAAAAATAAAACTTTTTTCAAGCTGCCAAAAAATATTTCCCGAATTTCTTGATATATGTGAGTTTGATGTTGCAGAACTTGACGCGAGCAATAGACCGATTTCAAAATACTCTGATAATCTTAAAAAGAGATAATTGATCTTTTCTTTCTCTTGGGTAGGGAGAAACCAAGAAAGACCCCTAATTTGACCCTCATTATTTAAATAAGAAAATGAATTCTTTTCATCTTGAAAGGAATTCAAAGTTTCTTGTTTGATATCAAAAATCTGATCAATTATTTTTACAGTTCTGTCCATGCATATAGAATCACTTAGGAAGAGGCTAGTTTTCAAGAACTATAGACAAATCCTCTTCAGAGCTAAACGAACGCCAAGATTCCACAAACTGGTTCATACTTAAGTTAGACGGCAAAAAAATCCTTAATGAGGGTTTATTCAAATCAAGGTAGAGTTTGAAAATTTTTTGACTCCAAAGAGTCGAGTCTTGTTCGTAGCCAACCATCACGGTCCATCGATTTGGAAATGGTTTAGAACTTGGAATCATTATCACATCATGAGGAGAAGGAAGATTTTCATAGCGTGGTAATTCAGTTTCATTTAAAATAGCATTTAAATTGGAGTCTAAGGGAAGTTTTTTTTTTCGCAAGGTTTTCCCAATGAGAAAATTATTATACCAATCTAGTTGAATCGCCATTGCTGAATTTGAAAAATCAGGAATGACCCAAAGGTCAGCTCCCGAATTAAATGCTTGATTTGAAGAAAGTACTATAACAGCCATTCTTCTCTGCTGATTTGATCAAGAATACCATTTATAAAACTTGCTGATTCAGAGGATCCATATTTTTTAGCAATTTCGACAGCCTCATTAATTATAATTTTTGAAGATAACTGTTCTGGACTGATTTTCATTTCAAAAATAGCAATTCGAATGATATTTCTATCAACAATAGCCATTCTTTCAACTTTCCAATTTCTGCTCACAGAAGAGAGTTTTTCATCTATCTTTAATTTATTTTCATTCACAAATTTAATAATTTTTTCAGCGTAGTCTCTTGTTTCTTGAGAAAAATTATTTTCAAAGACATGTAAAAAAGTCGATGTTGAAATTTGTGGAGAAAATTCAGCCTGAAACAAGAGCTGGAGGGCTAGCTCTCTGGCCTGTCGACGTTCTAAATTCATAAACTGGCTTTCGTAAGGGGATTATTAAATGCAGTCAAAGGAAGTTGGGCTTGTGTGGTGTCAACAAAATCCGTTAACTCCGCATCTTCAAGCGTTTCAACAAATTCTTGAACATCTTTAAAAGTTCGATAGACACTAGCGAACCGAATATAGGCCACATCATCAAGTTGTTTTAATTCTGCCATGACTTTTTTGCCAATTATTTGAGAAGAAATTTCATTTTCACCCCGATTTATGACCCAGGCCGAAATTCTTTCAACTACAGATTCCAGTTGGGTCAAACTCACTGGTCTTTTTTGGCAGGCAGCCTGTAAACCGCGAAGAATTTTTTCTTTACTGAAGGCTTCCCTTCGGCCATCTTTTTTCACAATCATAGGGAAATTAAGCAGCAAAGTTTCAACGGTCGTAAAACGAGCCTTGCACTCAAGACATTCACGTCGACGGCGAATCGAGCCATCTTTTTGGACGCGGGTATCTAAAACTCGATCATCATTATGTCCACAATAAGGGCATTTCATGCCCCATTTTATATCAAATCAAATTAAATAAAGCGAAAGAAAAATAGATAAAATATGCTGAATCTTTAAAAATGCCCCGAGTCAAAAAAATCAAAATGCTGGGAAATTTCAAGATTTTGATTATCAAAAACAAACGAGTCACTTATATTCATCAGGAACGTTGGGCTTGGAGGCTGGGAACAATTCATGATTTTTTTCAAAAATTTGACTCCTATTTTTTTACTTGTTTTAATATTTTTTTTTCAAGGGACTTTAGCTCAAACTCCCATTGTTGGCAGGGGGACTTCTGCTAAACCCAGTGCTCCAAAAGCTGGCAAAGAAGCAGCTCAAGAGTATTTTAAATCAGATGTCGAAAAAGCAAAAGACAAGGAATCCGTTACTTTCTCAAAAAGCATTGAATCTGGGGATCATTATTTGGCTCTAGGAGTGGGTAATCATCTACAGGGGGATGCATGGAGCTGGGGGCAACGAGAGAAGCAAAAAAATACAGGAGCCTCTTCTGCCAACATTACATACCGATACAGTGAATGGGGACAGACAGATTTGAATATCCGCTTTGATTTTAATGAATTTAACGTCACGGATGAAAAATTATTAAAAATGTCGATACTTCCGGTGATTATATTTCCTGAAGCTAGTTCTAAATTCCCACTTTATTTTGGGGCCGGTGCCGGCCTGGGTATCTTTTTTAAACAGCTTAAAGATGAAAGCAATATTTCATTTGATTATCAGTTATTTTTAGGTGCTAGATTTTTTAACGTTTATGGCTCATCAGGTTTTTTTCTTGAAACGGGATTGAAAAATCATTTGCACTTAACTTCAGATGGGCAATTTAATGGAACTTATTTTTCAGTAGGGGCGGTATTTACATTTTGAAACTTCATCAACATTTAATTGAAAAAATCATCGAAGCCCTCTTGCAAATTTTTACTTCAACTTCTTACGCTGATAAAGTGATCGAAAAGCATCTAAAAATAAATAAAAAATGGGGAGCTAGAGACAGGAAGTTATTTGCAGAAACGGTCTATGATCTTGTCAGGTATCGTCGCAAATATTGGAATCTGGCAGAACTCAATGAGGATGATTTTTTAGTTCAAGAAAAGATCTCTGACTTTGAAATCTGGAAAATGTGGGTTATCTATATTCTGGAGAAAGGTTTTGAACTTCCTGGATGGATGTATGAAAGTTATCAATACATCATCAACGAGATTCCCAGTGACATGTTATCTGAGAATTTTGATTTTAAAGCTCTAGAAAAAAAAATGAGCTTTGCTGTTTTTCAATCCTACCCTGATTGGTTGGTTGGTTATTTTAAAGATCAGTTAAAGGAAGAAGCTGAACCATTGTTGCAAGCCCTAAATCAAATGGCGACAACCTATTTGAGGGTGAATACTTTAAAAACCACGCCTAAAGAATTAGTTCAGAGTCTTGAAAAAGAAGGTGTTAATGCCCGTCAAATAAAGAAAGTGGAATCAGCTCTGGAGCTGATTGAGAAAAAAAATGTATTCATAACTCAAGCGTTTAAGGACGGTTTATTTGAAGTCCAAGATGTGAGCTCGCAATTAATAGGAGAGTTGGTAAATGTGGAACCAGGCATGCGCGTGGTCGATGCCTGTGCGGGAGCCGGTGGAAAAAGTTTACATCTGGCGACCCTCATGAAAAATAAAGGAAAAATCATCAGTCTGGATTTGCATGAATGGAAACTCAAAGAATTAAGACAGCGCTCAACTAGGAACTCTATAGATATTATCGAAGTGAAGGTGATTGAGTCGCTCAAAACCATAAAGAGACTCGATAATTCTTTTGACAGGGTTTTATTGGATGTCCCCTGTTCTGGATCTGGTGTTATACGAAGGAATCCAGATAAAAAATGGAAGTTGAGTTTTGAAGAAATTCAACGTTTGCTTCAGATTCAGTATGATATACTCTCTCAGTACAAGGATATGATGAAGGTTCATGGCAAATTGATTTATGCCACCTGCAGCGTGTTTCCGTCAGAAAATGAAATGCAAATACAAAAATTTCTAGCTGAAAATTCAAACTGGAAATTGGAAAAAGAAATAAAAATTTTCCCTCATCGGCAAGGTTTTGATGGCTTTTATGGTGCAAGGTTGGCTAAAATCCAGGAATAACAAAAGTTAATGATTAGCAAAACTAATGGCTGAAAGAAGTCATATTTCTATATATAAAACTCTTCTTTACTTCATAAGTTGATTCTCCTAGAAAGAAATAAATTTTTACATCAGGAGGGGAACGATGAAATATTTAATTTTAGCTTTATTAGTGGGGATGTTTGTATCTGTCAGTCTGGCGCAGGGGCCGTCCCCAAAAAACAATCCAGAATTTGTTATCGGAAGTTATCGAATTATCGAAACAACAAGGATCTATCCAAGGCCGAATTACTACGATCAGATTTTAGATTGCTCTGGACAGCCATCTCCTTTGAACGCCACGGGGCTGGGATCTTCTGGCTCGGGTGCTACAGGGGCAGCGAACGGACTATCACCGATACTTTTACAGGGTAGCTCAGGCCAAGATTTGAACCCAGGTTTTGGAAGTGGCTCAGGCAATTTAAATAATAATAGTGGTTCAGGTCCAATTACCTTAGACACCAATAATCCAGGAGATGGAAATGCAACGGGATCTAGAATTCCTGTAGGTGGATTAGGAGGAGGAGGAGGCTATAATGGTGGATCCGGAGGCGGTGGTTTTCCAAATTCATCAAGTGGTGTCACCTTGGAAAAAATTGTGAATATTGGAAATATAATTTGGAGTCTTGTCGATATGGGCCGTGTACATACTCGGGTACAAACTTATCGAGCTTTTGCCCTGCCAAAGGGAATTGGTTGCTGGACCGATTTAGAAAATTGGCAAGTTCCTATTTCAAAAGTTTTTTCAGTGGAATATAAAAATCTTGTTGGGAAAGTTATAGCTGTTTATTCCTATCGAATTAGTTTTGTCTATGGAGGGAATGTGGATGGTGTTGGAAAATACATAGCAAATTTGACGGTGACTCCTGTGGATTTGAGAGTCAGCTGGGGCTTTAATTTTTCTTCGGAGGTTCATATCCCAGCTACTTTTAATATAGGAACTCGGCAAAATCCAATCGCAGGGATGCAAGTATACGTATTTTGGAACATTGGAAACTCTTTGAAGGCGGAAACAAAATCAGCACTTTATTTTGTAGCCGGAGACGGAAGGGTGCAGTTAACTGAGGCTACAAAATAATGAATGCTTTTAGCTATTCCACTGAAGTAAAACCACAGCTATCTAGATCCAGTGAGGATTTTCTTTGGTAAAATCTCAGAGCAATCTCTTTTTTCAAAACTTAAACTAATCAGGGATTTTTCTTTTGGCGAGTCATACATTCTGATTAAAAATTTTGAATCATATTCTATAATGTTCACATAGTTTTTAAATAATTGTGGAAAGATTTGACTTTTTGAAAAGTCAACTTTCCATATAGCTTGTGTCCCACTGTAGGGTTTATAAACAGACTCAAATTTTTTGGAGTCTAGTGTTTGAAAATAGAGTTTTGTTTCTTGCAAGGACTTATTTTTTAAATTCAAACTGTCTATTTCAACTCTAATTCGGCTTATTTTCTGATGCTGTCTTAATTGGTTATTTAGTTCTTTATTCGAACTAAGCCTTTCTCTTGGCGATGAGATATCAATTTCACACAACATCTTAGAAAAGGAGTCTAAACTTAGTAATAAAGCTATTAACAATACCAAATGGTTCATACAGTACTCCCTGCCTATAATTCTCTGCATACTTCATACCAGTCGGCATCAAACGAAATGTTTTAAATTTATTTTAAATAGGGCCTAACCAAAGAAATAAACCTTGAATGTAGTCAGTGCTAAAGTTTGTAGACATCTCATTTTGAGACTTTAACGTTAATCGGTGTTACCCATCAAACGGGTGGTGCCTTTTCCAATTAATAGAGGACTCATTCATAAGAAAGAGAATTATTTTTTCAACCAAGCTAAGTATTCTTTGATGTTTTTTTCAAAACCAAAATCTGAAGGGTCATAAAAATCCTGTGATAAATTTATTTTTTCTGGCAAGTAAGTTTGCTTCACCCAAGATTTTTGAAAATCATGGGGGTACAAATAATTTTCTTTTCCAAGGGGTTGTGGGCCAGACCTTAAATGGCTTGGAACCTCGAAAAATGGATTTTCTTTAAAGAAAACTTTGGCCTTATTTAATGCCATATAAGAGCGATTGGATTTAGGGCAAGAGCAAAGATAAGTAATGACTTGAGCTAAAGTGATTTGCCCCTCAGGCATACCAATCAGTTCCAAGGCCTGCAAGCCATTAATAGCCACTTGTAAGGCCCTGGGGTCGGCATTGCCAATATCTTCAGAGGCGATAATCACGAGTCTTCTTGCGATAAAAAGAGGGTCTTCGCCAGATTCAAGCATTTTGAGAAAATATAAAAGTGCTGCGCTTGAGTCACTACCACGAATGCTTTTAATAAATGCAGAGATATGATCATAATGTTGATCAGAATTTTTATCATAAAATAAATTGGGGGCATCGGAAATATTTTTAATTTCTTCAAGAGAAAAGTTCGAGTTCACTTTCGAATAATATAAAACCTCCAGGGTGTTATAAAATTGTCTTACATCCCCATTCACATTTTGAATAAGCAAATTTAAAATCTCCGTGCTGAGAAACAAATCTGGCTCGATATTTAGGTAGGAACAGGCTTTGAAATATAATTGCTTTAAAATCTCGGGAGATAGTTTATGAAATTGAATAATGCGGCAACGGCTCAAAATAGCTTTATTTAATTCATAGTAAGGGTTTTCTGTTGTCGCACCAATAAAACTAAGATCACCCTTTTCAATAAAGGGTAAAAGAATGTCTTGCTGTGCTTTATTAAGGCGGTGAATTTCATCAATAAATAATAAGGTCTTTTTTTGATAAATATTTCTTCGATCGCGGCCTTCTTCTCCAAGGGATTTAAGTTCCTTTGTTCCCGTCTCAACGGCATTGACTTTGATATAAGTAAAAGTCTCTTGATTTTCTAATAACTTTGCAAAGGATGTTTTCCCTGTTCCTGGAGGGCCCCAAAGAATCATATTGGGGACAAAATTTTGACTTAGCCACGAGTCTATTGGCAATGCCTTGGGGGTTAAAAGAGCGGTTGTAAAAAAGTCATTAAAGGACAAAGGTCTAAGCTCTTCAGCAAGAGGTCTTTTTAGTTCAGTTTTTTCCACGTGCTTAAATAAATCCATGATTCTATTTAGCTTAGGCAAAGTCTCGTCAGCAATCTTTATTTTGTTACACGCCTTTTGGGCATGTTCAGTCAAAAAAAGGCAGGTCCTAGTTTGGCAAGTTGAAAATCAATTTAAAAGTGGTTCCAGAGGATTTATTCGAGTCATGATTGAGGTCATCTATAGAGCAGCTATCTACCTCAATACTACCACCGTAGGCATGCATCGTCGCTAGAACCAAAGGCATTCCAAAACCAGTTCCAGATTCACCTTCTGTGCCTACTCGGGACGTTTTTTTATTCATAGAAAATAAATCAGAAAGACTTTCCTTGGGGATTCCTATTCCTTCGTCTTTAACTAAAAGTTGGTATTTGTTTTCTCCAAGAGGGCTTCCGATAACTTCGATTTTTTTTCCACGGGGTGAAAATTTAATAGCATTTGATATTAAATTATTAATAACGGAGTGAGTGAGACTTACCACCTCGGCCATAACCTTAACTTGGCTTGGTATATGTTCAATAAGAGCTAGCTCTTTTTCAAGTAGTTTTTCGTGGAAGACAAACTTACTTGATTCTATGACATCTAATAGGGTCACAGGGGTAAGTTGAATGTTCTTCTTTCCTGATTCTAAGGCGGTCAATTCTCGAACGTATGAAATTAAGTCGCGTTCTTTAAGAGCGGCTCGTTGAACCCGCTTCCAGAAATCTAATTGCTGTGTCGGAGTTAACTGATCAAATATTTTAACAGCTCGAGAAGATGTTAATTGCACGACAGAAAGAGTGTTATTCAAATCGTGACAAAGGACCCTGACCAGTTGTTGGTTTTCAATGACAGCTGCTTCTAGTTTCATATTTTTATCAGCAAGCTCGGCGGTTCTTTCTAAAACTCTTTTTTCAAGTTCTTGGTTAGATTTTTCAAGTTGCTTTTTGGCTTCGGTGAGTTCTTTATTTGCGATTTCAAATCCTCTAGCTTTTTCATTGGTGACAACCAGACGTTCGGCCAAGATGGCCGAGAAGAGTTTAAACTCTGAGGCTTCAAATTCTTTTATAGCTTCCGATGATTCTTTTTTCAATTGACTCAATTTACATAATAAAACGATGGATTTTTTTTCAGCCTTGATCGTGGCAGACGTTTTGATTGCATTGATCAGGCTGATTTCACCAAAAACTTCACCAAATCGACTTAACTCAGAAACTTTTTCTCCATGGACAAAAACTCCTAAAAAGCCCTCAAGAAGAAAATAAAGATCATGATTTTCTTGACCTTCAGTTAGCAGAACTTCCTCAGCCTCATAACTCTTCAATTCAACATGGGCCATGAGTTTGGTTAACGTTTGGCTTGATAAATTTTTAAAAAAACCTGAGGAGTGGAAAATCTCCATATAATTATTAAGATTTAAATGATTCACTTTCATGCTCTTATGGTTTCAAAAAGAAATGAATTCTTCAACAAATAATTTTAAAAAATGAAAATGATTAAACTGAATAGCCTAATTCACGGAGCAAAAAGTGAACAATGACATCTAGACTTGCCCTAAGCGACTTCCTTGAGATGATCACTTTTTTTATCGGTGTGTCTACGTTTGTGTTTGTCTGAAAAGTATTTAACCTCAATTTTTCGTGCTGTATTTATAACAGTTACTAATGAAATCGAGATAAATACAGCTACAGGACCATGATCAATTCCAATCATGATTCCAATAGCTGAAGTAAACCAAATCCAAGCAGCTGTTGTGAGCCCAATTACGTGACTTGTTCCATTATGGAGTATAGCCCCGGCGCCAAGAAAACCGACGCCAGAAATTATTTGCGCGATAATACGAAAAGAATCAGAAGTAGGTACTTTAGGTGCAAGCTGAGGTATCACGGTGAAAATCATTGAACCTACACAAACTAAAATCTGGGTTTTAAATGATGCTGATGAGTCATTAATTTTTCTTTCATAGCCAACAATCATTCCACAGATCACAGCATAGAGCATTTTGAACGAGATAAACTCTAAAATTTCTAATTCACTCAAGACAGCCTGCCTTTTTTAAAAGTCACTTTAGAAAGCAACTATAGATATTTCCAATTAATTCGGAATAGAGATGAATTAATTTAGTCGATTGTTGTTTCTGTTGAGGCAAAAATGAAAATCTATACTTTGGGCTGGCATGGTATGAGGGGCCGAGAAAGAATACTAGTAAAGTTATCCTTGCACGGGCATTTAGATGATGGAGGGGCTGTAGCCAGAAATAAATGTGAGTTCACTATTTTCAGGAACTTCGCCAGTAAAAAAATCCACAGAAATTGGTTTAAGATTTATAAAGACTTGAGTGGGCTCATAAACAGTTAAGTTCTTTTCTAGATTAAGGGAATTTGTAATGGAATCAGAAAAAAAAGTTAAGGATAATTTTTGTCTTGTTTTTAGTTTAAGAATCCACCCAGGGCTACTAGAAACAGATGATTTTATTGATTTTAAAGGCCTTTCAGAAACAGAAAGAACTTGGAGTCCCAATTTTTCAAATTGAGTCAGAGATGGAAATAGAGAACCATCGGAATTGTTTTTCGCAAAATAACCTTTATCTTGGTGGTAATTATTTTGGAAATAAAAAGATCGTCCATTTAATAAATTAAAATGGAGATAGTCGCCATGGTCATTTTTAATTTGAACAGGAAGATTGAAATAATTATGAGGGGCGGTTTGATTTTTCCCATAAATTTTCCACAGACAGTGGTGAAGAGCTGTCATTAATAAGGGTATCCCCAATTTCTCAGAGGCGATGAGGTTATTGGTATTTTTTGAGCTCACAAAAGAATTCATGGGCTTGATAATCTGAAATAATGAGAATACTGAGGAATTCATTTTGTGAGACATTTGAAAGTATTGACATAAAAGACTAAAGCAAACACTGTCCGTTGCCAGATCGCTAAGTGATAACTGATCACTTGGGCTGGTACCTTGGAAATCAATTTTAATTCCCATTTCATCGGTCAGTAATTTCAATTTTAGAAAATGAGAACCTCCAATTGGAATTTCAGTTTGGGACTGGGAATAGACCTTTTGTTTGAACTTAAATTGCGCTTCTTCCGCACAAAAATGCAAGTACTTTTGGCAAACCTCTTTGGTAAAAAAAGGAGATGAAGTTTTAACTAAATGAGAGAACTGATCTTTAAAAATAAGTAAATCATTTATGCTAGATTTTAATAAATCTACGAATTCAATTGAGATGGAGGGATTTAGTTTTAAACTATCAAAAATAAAAGTGTTTATTTTGTTATTTTCAACAAGAGGAAAGGGAGGAATTTTTAAGGGGATTTGTGAGCCATTTTGAGTGCTCTCAAAGGACATTGGGAAAGATTTATTAATACAAAAATTAAAACCATTTTGGGAAAAAACAAATTGAATTGAAGAAAACTGCGAACATCCCAGAGAGGGCTCATTGTGAAAGAAAATGGCATCATCAGTAAGAGTAAAAAAAGATTTTAATAATAGTGGGCCTTGCATTAGTCCTAAAGTTAAAAAAGGAATAGAGGTCTTCACTTTCAGGCATTTGTCATCCGAGGTTGAAATCGAAAAGTTGTCAAATGGTTCAGAAAGACAATCCAGTAAAAAATGAAAATCACTGAGACGTACTTGGTTCATTTAAACAATCTCACTTAATGCTAAAATATAGGATTTTGGCAGTTCGGATTCTTTGATCAAAATAACATTTTTATGAGGGATCTTTTTTTTAATAAAATCAAAAAATTTTTCCGCCCATAGGCCATAGATAACGATATTTTCATTTTTTGTTATTAGCTGAATTTCCCATGAAATTCTTTCCAAAATGGTGGTCCTAAATTCATCTAAAGTGTGAGCCTCAGAGTGTTCCGTTTTAGAAGATCGAACTAATGCCCAAAAAGAATCTTGTAATTTTTTAAGCAGTTCTTTGCTCAAGTTTTCACTGTTTAGAATATCATAAACACAGGGAATTCTGCCACGTTCTAAACTCATGGGGCCAGGTTCAAAAGATTCTTCACTTTTTGTGATATCAATTTCTTCAAAAGAATTTAAATAGAACGAATTAGTGGGTTGAATTTTTAGATCTTTTCTATGGAAGCATTTTAAACAGGTTTCACCCCAAGGGCTTTCCCAGTTGTTAATTTCGGAACTAAAAAAAGAAAAGTTTTCCACTCCAAAATGAAACAGTTCAGATTTTTGAGGGATCAACCCTTTTTGGGTTAAGGTTGAAAAGAAGGCATGTTCAAAGGAAAATAAAGTGGAAATTCGTTGTCCAACCTCTCCTTGATGCCGCTTCAAAAAGTGGTTTAGGAAATAAATATTCTCGGCAGCCACATAGGGGGAAAGGGCCTCAATGATATTGTCCTTAAGCTCGCAAAAAGTTCCGCTTGTTGAAGCTTCCAAAAGATTTAACCGCCAAAGAGGGAAATCTGATTCTTCAGCTTGACATCCCACCAAATCATTAGGGTCGAAGACTTCAAATTTATTTTCTAAAAGCTGAGTTTTAATAAAATCAGAATGGACTTTATTTTTATTAGAATTGAGTAAGTGTAAACAGACCCGTTTTGCCTGAACTTGTTTTAATTTTAGAATCAACGACTTCAGATCTTTCTCTTGCAAAGCTTTTTCAACAAAGCCATTGGAATCAATTTTTTCATCGATCGTGAAGATCATGTCATCAGCTGAAAGATCCGGAGCAATTTCAATTTTAAAACTATTTTCAAAATGATTTTTTTGATGAAGAGCAAGCCATTTGTCAAATCCTTGGGTGACTACTTGGGCCACGGTGCCACCCAATTTATAACCAAAAATTTTTTCCACAAAACGAGAGGAAATAGTCACTTTATTTATAGAAATTTCAGGAAATTGGTTCATTATTTTAGAAATTTGCGATTTCAAAGAAAATCTGGCAGAATAAAATCTGTCATGATAAATAAGTTTTTTATCCTCTTGTAATACCAAGGAAATATCATAGAAAGATTCGCCGTAAAAGAGACCTATTTGAGCATTTAGTTTCATATTTTTTTAAATTGATTTATGGACATAGCTGATTAATTCACTTATGTCTATAAAGAACTTAAGAGGTTGAATTGAAAATACCAAACTATATTAAACATTTGAATTTATATAAGCCAGGGAAACCTATTGAAGAGACTAAAAGAGAATTTAGTTTGACTGAAGTTATTAAATTAGCAAGCAATGAAAACCCTCTTGGCCCAAGTCCGTCTGTTTTGAAGTCCATAAGGGATCATTCAGCAGAACAGCATTTATACCCTGACCCAAGTCAGTTTGAACTTCTTACACAGGCGGAAACTTTTTTTTCACACTCTCGTCAGAATATAGCTTTTGGCAATGGAACGGATGAAATAATTGATTTTCTCGTTAGAATATTTTGCGAAAAAAACGATGTCATTTTGACTTCGGAATATGCTTTTCAAGCCTATGAAGTATCGGCAATGGCAAATCAGGTTAAGTGCTTAAAGGCGCCGGTAACTTTGGGAATGAAATTTGATTTAGAGGCTCTTATCTCATGCTATGAGCAGCACAAAGAAAAAATTAAAATTATTTTTATTTCAAATCCAAACAATCCCACTGGGTCCTTTTTATCAAGTTTTGAATTTATTTCTTTTTTAGATTATTTTAAAAACAATGAAGAAGTCCTCATCGTTTCAGATGAGGCCTATGTTGAGTTCGTAAGAGACCCAAATTACAAATCACTAAGCTCCGAACTTTTGAGCTATCCTAACCTAGTTGTTTTGAGAACATTTTCTAAAATATTTGGAATGGCAGGATTAAGACTTGGAGCTATGCTGGGTCCCACGGAAGTTATCGATGCTTACAACAGAATGAGGAAGCCATTTAATGTCAGTTCCGTGGCTCAAACGGCTGGCATTGCGGCCATGAAAGATAAAGATTTTGTAAAGCAAACTCAAAAAGTAACGTGGAGCGGAATTGATTTTTTTTATAAAGAACTTGCAGCTATGGGTATTCCTTTTATACCCTCTGAAGGAAATTTTATTTTATTTGAAACCCCCGTTTTGGCGCGGATTATTTTTTCAGAGATGTTAAAATTGGGAGTTATTTTGAGACCCGTTGATAATTATGGTTTGCCCTACCATCTTAGGATGAGTGTTGGTCTTGAATCAGAAAATAGGAAGGCCATTCAGTGTCTTCAGAAGGTTTTTAAAAAATTGGATTTAACTCGAAATCAGGGTGTTGTCATTTTATGAGATGGTTATGAGATTAAAAAAGGAATTTGTAGTGACCATTGATGGCCCAGCCGCAAGCGGAAAATCGTCGGTGAGTCGAGAGCTGGCTAAACGATTGGATTTCTCCTGGGTTTCAACGGGGGCCTTTTATCGTGGTTTGGCTTTTGTGGCTCTTAAAAAACAGATTGATTTGGATGATGTTACTTCCCTTGAGATATTGTGTGAAAGCAAGGACTGGGAAATCAGACTTAAGCCAGATAAAACCTATGTTTATTTTGAAAACCAAGATGTTACAGATCAAATAAATCACGAAGATGTTGGCAGTTTTGCAAGTCGTATCAGTCATTACCAAGTGGTCAGACAGGCTTTGTTAAAAAAGCAAAGAGACTGTGCCCTTGGTAAAAAAGGATTGGTTGCTGAAGGGCGTGACTGTGGAACCGTGGTTTTTCCGCAGGCTCCAGCAAAGGTCTATTTAACGGCATCTAGCGAGTTTCGGGCCCAGCGACGCGCTTTAGAGCATGGAACAGACATTCAAGAAGTGGCAGATTCGCAAAAGCTTCGTGATTTGCAAGACTCGTCAAGAAAGACAGCCCCCTTACAAATTCCAGAAAACTCTTTAGTTATAGATACGACCCACCTTTCTCTTTCCCAAGTTGTTGACAAAGTCGAGGAACACACCAGAAATATTTTAAAAACTCTTTGACTTTGATTCCTTAAGCCATTTAAAACCAAAGCTCATAATAAATCTAAAGGCCCGTTGAGGTCTTAAGGTCTGGGAGGATCAATCTATTTATATGGGTAAACAATTAAACAAAGCTGAACAAGAAAGACAAAAGGTCTTGGCATTTTTGGATGCTGAAGACTTGAATGTACTAACAACTGCAAAAAAAGAACCTACTGATTTTGACAAGCTTTTTGAGGCTTCGATGAAAGAGCAAGATTTCAAAGTAGGTGATACTGTTACGGGTATCGTTGTTGAGGTGCAAACTGACTACGTCCTCGTTGACATCAACTACAAATCAGAAGGTCTTATAGATATCAATGAATTTAGAGTTGTCGATGGCGTACGTGATGTAAAACCAGGTGATAAAATCGAGGTTTTAATTGATCGTATTGAAAACGAAAATGGAATGATCGTTCTTTCTAAAGATAAAGCAGATATGCTGAGAGCTTGGTCAGATATTACGAAAGCCGCAGAAAACGAAGAAGTTATCGAAGGTACTGTGATTTCTAAAGTTAAAGGTGGATTACAAGTTGATATCGGCGTTAAAGCCTTTCTTCCTGGATCTCAAATTGACTTAAGACCCGTACGAAATATGGATGTTTACTTAGGGAAAAAATATAAATTTAAAGTTATCAAGTTTAATAAAAAAAGAGGCAATATTGTCTTATCAAGAAGAGCTCTTCTTGAAGAAGAAAGAGAAAATTTAAAAACTCAAACTATTGATTCCATGAAAGAGGGATCTATAGTTGCTGGTCTCGTAAAAAACATTACGGACTACGGCGCTTTTATAGATTTGGGTGGTATGGATGGTCTGTTACATATCACAGACATGAGCTGGGGGCGCATTAAGCACCCATCTGAAGTCATTAATGTGGGCGATGAAATTCAAGTTAAAGTTTTGAAATATGATCAAGATAAACAAAGAGTTTCTTTAGGTCTTAAACAACTACAAGAAGATCCTTGGACTTCGGTCTCTAAAGATTACACCATCGGTAAAAAAGTTAAAGGTAAGGTGGTATCAGTTACTGAGTATGGAGCTTTCATTGAATTAGGAGAGGGAGTTGAAGGTTTAATTCATGTTTCTGAAATGAGTTGGACAAAACGAGTAAAGCATGCCAATCAAGTTCTTCAGCCAGCGCAAGAAGTCGAAGTACAGGTTCTTGAAGTTGATAATGAAAACAGAAGAATTTCTTTGGGTATGAAACAGTTAATGACAAATCCTTGGGTAGATATGAAAGAAACTTATCATCCTGGAACGATTATTGAGGGTGAAGTGAAGTCAGTTACTGACTTTGGTGTGTTTATTGGAATTGAAGAAGGAATTGATGGATTGGTTCACATTTCTGATTTCTCTTGGACGAAAAGAGTGAATCATCCTTCCGAAATGTTTCAAAAAGGACAAAAAGTTCGAGCTGTTGTTTTAGGCGTTGATATTGAAAATGAAAGATTTAGTCTAGGGATTAAGCAATTAGAGTCTGATCCATGGGCAAATATTGAAACAAAATATGCCATCGGGTCTCAGCATGAGGTTAAAGTCACCAAAGTCGCAGATTTTGGAGCTTTCGTTGAGCTTGAAAGTGATATTGAAGGTTTGATTCACGTTTCTGAGTTAACGAGCGATAAAATTTCAAAACCTGAGGATTTTGTTAAATCAGGTCAGGTTTTAAAAGCCGAAGTGATTAGTATTGATAAAGATGCTAGAAAAATTGGCCTTTCTTCAAAATTAATTAAATTGAGAGAGCAAAAAGCAGATGTTGAAGATTATGCTAAAAAAGCAACGGCAACATCTAAGGCTAGCTTAGGAGATTTATTCGGTGATCAGTTGAAAAACATGAAAACCGACAAAAATTAAATCTAACTGGCCAGTCTTCGGCTGAGCCATTTTCATATTATGAAGAAACGAAAAGGACTAACTCAAAAGGTTAGTCCTTTTTTTTTTATTTTTTTATGGATAAACTTTGTAGGGGCCCATCCAAAAATAACTTGGACTGGCCAAGTAGATTTTAATTTCAGAACCTTAATTTCAGAAATGAGTACTAAATGAAAAAAAATTACACTTTTAAAATTTTATTAGTTTTGGTGGTTATCTTTAGTTTAATTTATTTGCTTAAAAAGGGAGGTTCTTTTCTTTCTTCAAGTGCGGAAGATGAAATTGTGATGAAAGTAGAAAAAAACTCCATTTTGCACATGGAGCTAAGTGGCGTTATCATGAATGGAAAGAAATTTATTAAAAATTTAAAGAAATATAAAAAAGATCCAAAAATAAAGGCTATTGTAATTAATATCAACTCTCCGGGCGGGGCGGTGGGTCCTTCCCAAGAAGTTTTTAGCGAGATTAAGAGGGCTCGAGAAGAAACAAAAAAACCAATTATCTGTGTTTCGACGGGAATTATGGCAAGTGGTGCGTATTATTCCGCAGTTGCCTGCGATAAAATTGTGGTTGCTCCAGGGAGTCTGATAGGTTCAATTGGCGTGATCATGGAGTTTGCGAATTTAAGTAAGCTATACGAGTGGGCCAAAGTCAGTCGATTTACGATCACCTCAGGAAAGTATAAAGACTCAGGTAATGAATTTAGAGATATGCGTGATGATGAACGAGCCCTTTTTCAAAGTATGATCACAGAAGTCTATCAACAATTTAGAACAACGGTTAAAGAGTCGCGAAAATTAAAAGATGAAGTTCTGAACGAGTATGCTGACGGGCGGGTTTTCACGGGAACAAAAGCCGTTCAATTAGGTTTTGCGGATAAGGAAGGAACCTTTGAAGATGCGGTATTGCTTGCTGCCGAAGAGGCTAAACTCGGCAATGACTATGAGGTCATCGAGCTACCAAAAAAGAAGAGAAGTATTTTTGATTTTGGAGAAAGTAATGAAGACGATCCTGTAAACTCAATATCCAAATCCTTAAAAGGACTCAGTATGGATCCTCAAGTTCTTCAATCCACCATAAATACTCTCTTAAAAACAGAGTATGTAAATCAACCCATGTTTTTAATGCCTGGATTTTGGAAGGCAGATGAAAACTAAGAAAGTAACAAAAACTAAAAAAACAGACTGGCCAGGGAAAAGAGATATTTTTTTTCGTCCAGAAAGGTCCGGCTATATTCGAAGAATAAATGCTCCTAAAACTTGTGTGTTTTGTGAAGCGTCTCAAAACGAATTAAGTCTAGCCAGTTTATGTGTCTATAAGTCATCTCATTCAATGGTGTTGCTAAATAAATACCCCTATAACAGCGGTCATTTGTTGATCATACCACTTAGGCATATTGGTGAGCTACTCAGCTTGTCAGATGAAGAGTATAACGATTTAATGAAAGTAGTGAAATTAGCGACAAAAGCGATGACTCACATTTACAAGCCATCAGCCATGAATCTTGGAATGAATCATGGAGCCATGGCAGGAGCTGGAATTCCTGATCATTTACACTTTCATATTATCCCTCGTTGGTCTGGGGACCTTAATTTTTTCCCCTTAATTGCAGGGACCAAAGTCGTTATTGAAACTCTAGAGCAGACATACCAACACTATTTGAGTTATTTTAAAGAAGTGGGAATTTAGTTCCTGTAGTCTTGGTATTTGGTTTTTCATAAGGAGAGTTTTTGCAATGAATTACCGTCCACCTCAAGTGCAAATGGCAATGCCACCTTTTACATTGGCTGTAAAATGGATTATGATCGCCACCACGGTTATATGGTTTGTAGGTCAAATTATTTTAGAAGGTTATTTCAAAGTTCCTGTGTCTGATTACTTTAGTTTGATTCCTGGAAAAATTATTTTCGAATTTCAAATATGGCAGCTTCTGTCCTATATTTTTTTGCATTCTCAATCTCAAATAACCCATATATTGTTCAATATGTTGATGTTGTGGTTTATGGGAGGAGAACTAGAACAGCGATGGGGGACAAAAAAATTTGTGTTATTTTATATTCTCAACGGGATAGGGGCCGCAGTCATTTATACCCTAGGGGTTGGGATATTTGCTTATTTCTCTGAATCACAAAGAGTGCTGCTCATTCCGGTGGTTGGGGCCAGTGGGGCCCTTTTTGCTTTAATGTTATCCTATGGCTGGCTATTTGGTGATCGTATCATTTATTTCTTGATGATGTTTCCAATGAAGGCCAGATATTTTGTTATGATCTTGGCTTTTATTCAATTTGCCTCCTTGATGAGTTCTGGGGTAATGGGGGGGGAAGTCGCTTACTTAGCTCACTTAGGTGGGTTGATATCTGGAGTTATTTATATGTTTTTTTGGTCATTGCTTGTTAAAATGGAGCTAGACAGAAAAGCGAAGAAAAAAACAAGGAATTTACGATTAGTCGTAGATAATGAAAAACAAAAAGAACCCGTCAAAAGGGATCCAAAATACTGGAATTAAAAAAAGTAATGGACAAAAAATAGGTATCCGTTATAAAAATCTTGTGAACAATGCATACTGTATTTCTAATTAGGAGTTGAGATGGCTTTAAATGAAGCTTTAAAAAAATTGAAATTTGATACAAGATTAACCGAGTGGTATTTAAAGAACAACTTAATGACTCAGGATGAATTAAAGAGCCATTTAAAAGAACTTGCAGATGTTTCTCAAAATATTGATATTTCTTCAGAGTCAGATAAGGAACAAATTCCTTCTATTGAAGAGACTCACTGATACTTATCGTTCTTGAGAAACAACAAATCCTTTTGGATTTGCGGCTTTCCAGTCTTCCGTGATGATTTTATATAGCCCATCCATTTTCAATGCATGTATCACTTTAATTCCATAGTCTTGATGCTTATCACTTTCATATTTTTGTAAGGTTTTTATGATGAGCTGATTGTTGTGTATAAGAATAAAGGGTTGGTCGAATTCCACTTTGATAAAGTTATATTTTCCAGTGAGTCCTGATTTGTACTTCTTCCAAGTTTTGAAGTTGAATCCCATACCCTTAAAGTTTGTATCATAAAAGTTCAGATATTTATCTATATCTTTACTTTGCCAGGCCTCTTGCCATTGTTTTAAAAAATTCGAAATTTCTTCTCGTCTTTTTAAATGTTCGGTAGGGGGGACAAAATTAACTTTATCAAAAATTAAAATAGGTGTTTCTTTAAGTTGAATAAAGTTAAACAGCTTTTCTACGACTTCATTTCTGACAACGACACAGCCCCTTGATCCACGAGTCAGGGGAACCGAATCCGGAACGGAGTGGAGCCAAATTCCATTGCCAGTCTTACCCTCTCTTTGATCAAAGATATTTGGATAATCCAAAGTGAAAGCCATATTTCCATATTGGTCAAATGGAATTTCGGGAGGTCGCAGGTGTTTTTGAAAAAAATAGATACCTTCTGGAGTCTTATGATCATTTGCCTTTGTTTTGTTGCCATCATTTTTGCCAATATCAGTTGGATAATTTTCAACTAGTTTTATGGAAGATCCAGACCTTTCATATAAAAATAATTTACGTTGATTTTTATCAACGAGAAAAACAAACTTTGCAAAAGCTTGAGTGTTGCTAATTTGTAATAATTGTTCTGGAAGGAGTTCCGACGAAAGAATTTTAGGGCTAATACTTTCAAAAAGCGCGGCAGACATATCAGTTTCTGCAACGACAGAAAAAGAATAAGAAAAAACAGAAAAAAAGATAACGTAATATAATTTATTAAACATTATTCGTATCATTGAAACTCTTTTTCTCACTTTAGGCAACTGGACTTATTCTAAAATAATGTCTCAATATAAGACAACGCTAAGAAAATTAAAAAATGACTAAGGTCTTAATACTTTGATCCGATAGGATTTAAGGCGAGGTGGAATTATGGCTGAAAAGGCAAAAGGAATAGATATCATGAAAATCCTTGGTATGGTGGTGGCTGTTGTTAACATAGCAGCTGGTTCCGCAGGTGTTTATTTTACTTATAAAGGAACGATCGGTTACGAAAGTCCTAAAATCACGGAAGAGGAATTAGAGCGACGGATAGCTTCAGAGGCTCCAACGGATTTGATTGGACCCTATATTTACACTATGGATAAGTTTACAGTGAATTTGGGTGGAGAACCGAAAAGAACTATACGATTAGAAGTTAATTTGGAAATGTTGGATCAAGAAGGCTTTGAAGAGGTTATTAGTAGTGAAAATAGAGCTAAGACCAGGGACAAGATCGTTGAAATAATTAACGAGAAAACCTTTGCCGATATTGAAACAATGCAGGGAAAGTTGTTTTTAAAAGAAAAAATCGCATCTGAAGTTAATAAAATCATTCCCAGAGGTGTTGTTAAAGATATTTTCTTTAGTGACTTTATCGTGCAATAATTTAAAATCTAAATAGAGTGTCTGTTCATAAAAAAGGATTTTGATGAAGACTTTATTTGATATTAAAATAATTAGGGCGTCGCTTTTATTTAGTTGCCTTTTTTATTCATTTTTTTGTTTTTCTCAGAAAAAAGAATTAGCTAAGATCAATTTCACGGCTCAAAAGTACAGTTTAAAAAATGGCCTCACGGTAATTCTTTATCAGGATAATACGATTCCTATGGTCAGCTACCATACTTGGTATAAAGTTGGCTCCAGAGATGAGTACAATGGGGTGACCGGCGCCGCTCATATGCTTGAACACATGATGTTTAAAGGTTCAAAAAAATATTCCGCCCAAGAATTTGAAAGAATTTTACATGAAAATGGAATTACTAACAACGCGTTTACTACTTATGATTACACAGGATTTTATCAAAATCTACCCTCTTCCAAATTGGAGCTGATGATGCAATTGGAAGTGGATAGAATGAGTCAGCTGTCACTTAAAGAAGAAGATTTGTTATCTGAAAGAGAAGTGGTTAAAGAAGAAAGAAGATGGCGTGTGGATAACAACCCTTTAATGTCCCTTTTTGAACTGACCATGGCTACTGTTTTTAAGAATCATAATTACAGGAATCCAGTTATTGGTACGATGAAAGACATTTCTAATTATACAACGGATATTCTTAGAAGTTTTTATCAGACTTACTATGTTCCAAACAATGCCGTTTTAGTTTTAGCTGGTGATTTTAAATTGAATGAGGTCAAGCGTCTTATCGAAAAATACTATGGTTCATTAGAGGCTAAGCCCATAGCGGAAAGAATTTACAAAAAAGAACCTCTACAAACCATTCAGTTTAATGCGAGAATGAAAAAAGAGGTTCAAGGACTAAGCTTTAATTTGGCTTTCCAAAGTGTTCCGCAAAATCACAGGGACATGTTTGCCATGGATTTAATTTGTCAAATGCTAGGCGGTGGCAGCTCTAGCCGGCTTCATAAAAGATTAATCAACGATAAACAAATAGCAACCTCGTCTTACTGCATGCATTTAAACATGCAAGATCAAGGTGTTTTGAGTTTGCACGTATCAATGAAACCAGGTCAAACTATGGAGGGGGCATTAAATGTTGTGTATAACGAAGTTTACAGTGTTAGAAATTTTTTGGTTAAAGAAACTGAATTAGAAAAAGCAAAAATTTTATCTATAAAATCACTAGTGGATTCCTTAAGAACTATTGATGGAAAAGCCAGAGCCTTAGCGACATCAGAAATAACTACGGGAAATCATGAGTCTCTTTTAAGTGACATACAAAATTATCAGAAAGTGACCCCTGTAGAAATAAAAGAGGTAGCCTCCAAATATCTTAATCAAAATCAAAGATCTATTGTCGTCCTGGAGGCCAAATAATGAACTTTTTCAACCTACTAAAGCTGCTAATTCTCCTTATAAATTTTCTCGTCCTGAGCTCTTGTGTAAGTACAAAACAAAACATAGTAGAAAGCGCGAAACCAAAGTCCGCCGTGAAACTTAATGGGCTCAATCAAATTAAACTAAAACCTTACAAAGAAGTCGTTTTAGAAAATGGGCTGAAAATCTTTTTTATAAAAGATATGACCCTACCAAGGATTAATTTATCGTTGCTCGTGAAAGTTGGCCAAAGAGATGAGAAGATGGATACTCTTGGAATCAACTATTTAACTGCTAGCTTATTAGAAGAGGGAACAAGTCAGTACAACTCAAATCAGTTAGCTGATCAGTTAGCAAGCCTAGGGACAGATTTATCCATATTACCAGGGCCAGACTATTCAATTATATCTATTGATGGTTTGACCTTGTCATCGGAAAAAATGATTGATCTTTTTTCCGAAATTTTATTTAAGCCATCATTTAAAGATTCAGAAGTTAAAAAAATAAAAGAGCAAATTTTATCAAGTATCAAAAAAGTTAAAGATAACCCTTCTCAGCTAGCTGATATAAAAATAGATCAAGTGATGTTTAAAGATCATCCATTTTCTTATCCTTCCTACGGTGATGAAAAAAGTATAAAGAAGATTAGGAGAGTAGACATTATCAAACATTATTTGAATTATTACAGACCTAATAATTCTTATCTGGCTGTCAGCGGTGCCCTTACGGAAACCCTTGAAAGCAAAGTAACTGATGTATTTAAAGAATGGCCCTCCAGAAAAATTGAAACGGAAGTGGTGCCTTACTCGTTTAAATCAAGTCAGGACAAATATTTTATTTATTATAAAAAAGGATCTGTTCAATCAGAAATAAGAGTCTCTTTCCCATTGTTTCCGAGAAATCATCCAGATCATTTGAAACTCAGGGTTGCAAATGAAATATTTGGAGGGGGATTTGTTTCTCGGCTGAATTCTAAGATAAGAGACCAGATGGGTTTAACCTATTCTATTAGTAGTTCAGTGGAACATCGTAAGGATCTTGGTACTTTTGATATCGGTACATTTACGAAAAATACATCGACGAGGGCTGTCTTAGATCAGATTCAAAAGGAACTTCAGTTATACATTTTGCAGGGAATCAGCGCAAAAGAATTAGCAGCCGCCAAAAATTTATTAACAGCACAATTCCCGAGATCCTTAGAAACTGTGGATTCCCTGGCATTCAACTTGATGTACTTAGATTTTCATAATATTTCATTTAACTATCTAAATGACTATTATAAAAATATTGAAAAGTTGACGGTAGAGGATATCAATGACGTTATAAAAACTTATTTTCAGTTAGATCAGGCTAAGTATTTCATTCTTGCTGATGATTCAATTAAGGATCAAATTAAGGAATTAAACCCCCAAGAAGTTAAATAGCTAACACAAAATTACATTTTAAAGTAACAAAGCCCATTTTAGTCGAATTACTTAAACCAGGTTTTCAAATAATGAAATGTTGAATGCTCAGCGATTTTATCAAATCCTTTTCCACTTAAATGGAAGGCATCGGTTAAACTAAAAAGATGCAACATGGATTTTGATGCTAAATGGAAATTAGGATCTCCTCCCGTTCTGAGCGGATCATGAGGTGAAGAAATAAATTCAGGACTAAGCGTTTTTAAAGGGGAAATGTGGGCTTCTGGAATTCCATCGTAGAAATTCATTAAACCATAGTGTTGTATGTAAAATATATTTTTAAAATTTGCCACCTCAGATATTTTTTCAGAAAATCTAATAATAGCTCTATGAATTTCCCCCGGACTTGGTTGTCCCATTTGCTCATAGGCTTTTCGATAGGCTTTGATAGGATGATTTTCTGTAAATCTAGCATAGTCATATCCAGAGAGTAAAATTTTTGCGTGGGGCTTTATTTTAAGCATATGAACTAAAATTTTTTCGATGTCGGATTTTATTTCTTCAAAAATTAAATTTTCTTCTTGGATTGTTAAATGTTTGTTCCAATAATTTAAAAAATCATTGCCGCCAATGCTTAAATAGATAATGTTGGATTCTGTATTTTTATTTAATAGCTTATCTGCATATTTTTGAGTGTTTGATCCCAGCCATTTTTTTGCTCGCATTCCTGGTTTAGATGAAAAGTAACAAGGGGCTGTTTCTGCCTCAATTTTAAATTTTTCAAATGATTTATCGAAAGAATGGTGGAAGCACATCAAAAAAGCCCAGCTATCACCAAGAAGAAAAAGTTTTTCTTTACTATGTGCCGTGTTTGCAGAAATCATCAAGAAGGAAAATAGGAAGGTAGTGATCATTTTAGTCATAAAGTCTCCAATGACTCTCTTCTCGGAATTTAAATTTTTTTTTTGATTATGATGTTAGAGCCATAGAACCTGAATTAAATATTCTTTTTTGTATCATCCCGGGAAGTTTCAGAACTATCACATCGTCTGGGTATATTAAATTCGTCCACATCCTATAGGACGCACAGGTAATCTATAAGATTTTAGGCATGACAAGGCATTTAGGCCGACCAATCATCCGTCCCCTCGATCAATCTGTCACACTGGAGGACAGAAATTCGGGTTAATGGATAAATGGCGGGGCGGACGGGACTCGAACCCGCGGCCTTCCGCGTGACAGGCGGACGTTATAACCAACTTAACTACCACCCCTTTAAAAGTTCATTGAGTTATATAAACTAACTGGAACGATTTCAACAAAAAAGTGGAAATTAAACCAAACAATGTCCTTTTTGATTAAAAAAATCGCAATTAGCATGTAACTACCAAAGAACGGGTTCAATTTCTAAGCGTATCTGAAATTTGATTTCAATGGCAGAAATCATTTTTTGAGCTAAGTTTTGGACGTCCTTAAGCTGAGCTTGTCCAAGATTAACCATGATCAGTGCTTGCTTCTCATAAATTGAAACGGAACCAAGGCTAGAGCCTTTAAAACCACACAATTCAATGAGTTGACCGGCAGATAGTTTTACCTGCTCAGTTCCGGCAGGATAGGAAACAAGTTGAGGATAAAGGGATTTTAACTTTTTCCATTCAGAGGTTTTGATCAGAGGATTTTTAAAAAAGCTTCCAACGTTAGGGAGTTTTTCAAGATTTGGAAGCTTTTTGGTTCGAATTTCTTTTACTTTTTCAGAGATGAGTTCGGGAGTTGGGGTCACAGATTGAAAAGAATCTTTAAGCTCTCCATAAGAGAATTCAAGGTGATTCTTTTTGGGTATTTTAAAAATGACGTCAGTAATAAAAAAATCATCATAACTTGCATCTTTAAATACGGAATAGCGATAACTAAACTGGCACTCATGATTGTTAAGTGTTTTTTCTATTCCAGAATTTAGGTGAACCCCTTTTACTTGGTCAATAAAGTTTTTAACCTCGGAACCGTAGGCTCCGATGTTTTGAATGGGAGCAGCGCCAACGGTACCTGGGATTAAGGATAAATTTTCAAGGCCATAGATTTTGTGGTTTAAGGTCCAAGAAATAAAATCGTTCCAATTTTCTCCACTGCCAATATTTAAAAAATAATCGTCATTCGTCTCATTTAAAGAGTCGACAAATAACTTTTTTAAATTATTTTTTAAGACAATGCCTTTGATGTTTTCAGAGAGAATAATATTAGAACCACCACCAAGAATTCTCTTTTTTAGATGTCTAAATTCAGATTTACAGACAAACTGACGAAGATCCGCTAAGTTGTTTATTTCAAAAAAAAACTCACAATGACTTGTGAGTTTAAAAGTATTCAAAGACGTCAAAGAATGATTCTTTTTAAGTTCGATCATTTTCAGACAATAACATTAAAAGTTAACGAGAATAAATTTATTTTTTTAATCGAGTATCTAGTAATTCTTGGAATGCATAAAGGGCATCAACCCAAGTAAAAATTCCAACCAGTTTGTGATTATCAATAACTAGGACAGAACCATATTTATGCTCTGCCATTTGAGAGCAGACATCATTAAGGGTAGCCTTAGGAGAAACTGAAAATGGGTCCGAAGAGAGAGCTTCTTCGACGGTTACTTTTTCAGGATCAACATCTTTAAGGCTGGTAACCATTTTAATATCCCGGTCTGATAAAATCCCCACCAGTTGTCCCCCTTTTAATACGGGAAGATGTCTGAATCGGTGTTCGTGCATTAATTTTGAGGCCTTTTCCAGGCTCTGCTCAGCGCCAATAGTGGTAGGTGCACTGGTCATGTATTTATCTATGGTAGGGATGGACTTCATGGGGTCTCCTTTGTTGAAGGTTAAAATAAACGTAACGATTCAGCCGTTGGCTGATTAAAATTTGAACCTAAATGGATTAGGAACAGCAATTGATTCTAGTAAACTGATGGGGTTTGAGTATGATTGCAATCATGATATGGAATAAATTAGGACTTATATTGACTCAGCTTGTCTGAATTTATTTCCTTAGGAAAAATTAGGGGCCAGGGAGGCCTCCTAATTTAAATAAGAGTTCCTATTTTAAACATGAATATTGAACGCTGTATTTACCTGGTTCTAGCTCGGCATTAAACTTCAAGTTAACACCCTCCACGATAAAAGCAGGGTTTATCACCACTCCATTTTTTGAAATGGTGATAGGGTAGCCTTCTAGAGGTGCACATTGCAGAGTTAATGTCTTGAGTAAATTGCGGATACCCTCAGCAACTCCTCTGACTTGGTTAGCGTAGTCCATTTCACAAACATTACCGATAATACCACCAGTTAAATTTGATAGGATAGAGTACCTTTCACCATAAGTGGCTCCATAAGTAGATCTGCAAGCCGTATCACCTGGTCGAGTGATTATTGAATGGAAGCTAAATCTCTTTTGACCTGACCATGAGGAGTGAATTAAGTTGAGTAAGGCTTGGGGGTCGTTTTTAGTGGTATTGTCAGATTCATCTTCATCTGAAATTAACACCACTGCCAGTTGAGAATCTGATCTCATAAAAGAACGCATGTTAGATTCGTTATTATTGTACCTCTCTACTGAACGATAAACAGCCCTGATTCCTTGTTCTGATCCAGAGCCCGTTTCTGGGCGTTGCAAAGTTTGGCTCAGCTGAGTTTGAGCGGTGGCCACTTCTTGACTTGAATCAATTATGTACCGTCCATTTCCATTTTTTATGGGTATCAAACGGCCATCACCGAGATTGATATCTCGAGGATCCGTAGTGGTGACCGCTAATTGGTAATTTAGTCCAGTGAGAATAGATAGAAATTGTGAGGTTCTCTGAGCCATGCTTTGTTGTTCATATTGCATGGATCCTGAATTATCGATAACAAACAAAATATCTACTTTTTTATAATCATTGACATCAACTTCTTGCGTGAGAAGACGGGTGAGGGAGTTCACTTTCCAAGAGACAGAAGCTCTTGATAAATTATGAAGTTCATCTTCGGCTTCAACAGAGAAGAGGTAATTTCCTTGGGGTAGGGAAGGGATGGTGATCCCACTGAGTCCCGCGAAACACTCTTTTTGTATTTCGTTAAGCTTACATTTAACGGAGATGACTTTTGAGATTTTATCAGTAACATTTACTGAAATATCTACTTTTGTTCCTTCTTCGAGAGTAGCTTGGGGATATTTTTGAAACAAAATATCAGGGCCTTGATTATCAAAAATTATCGACTTCCGATAACAAGGAGAAAGGCCTCCTTCCCAGTCTTGAAATCTGACCGTCACCGAAGCCAAAGCAGCTAAGGAGCTCAGCTGAAAACTTTTTACCGGCGCATAGGTCTCCCAGATTCCATCAGAACAATCAACAGCGCTTCCTATTTTTACAGAGTAAGGACTCAAGGTTCTTAATTGCAATTGGACCAAAGGCGATGAGGTTGCAGGTTCATCATTGTTAATAGAAAAACCTTCTTCAATACTCAAATCGGGAGGAGTTTCAGGAGGAACAACGGGCAGAGTGCCATTATCACCTTGGTGAGGAGGGGGGACATTAGGATCTTGGGTTATTGTAAAGTCAGGTGTCGATGTTGGGTTGGATCCATCTTGAGTGCTGGTACTCGATACGGTGGATTCTGTCACTCCTGTTGTTTTAATAAAATCACAGGAAACCAAACTAAGAGAAGAGACGAGAAAAATTAAAGTTTTCATATTGCTTAACTCCTTTAAACAAACTTAAACAAGTAGCTGTTGCTGTCTGGATAAATGTTAAGACTAAATTAATATTAATTAAAGAAAACTCTATTCAGAATACCAAACAGAGAACTTTGTCTACGCTGGAAACGAAATAAAAAAATATACTGTATTAATGTTTGTCAGTTTTCTAAAAAACCGGTAAAAGAAGGTATGAAATTAAGAGGGAATCTTATTTTATTTTCGATTCTGTTTTGTGTGATTGATATGATCACCGCATTTGCGACCGCATCGACAACCTCATTGCAAACGTCCTTGTCGTTGCAAGAGTGTATCAAAATGACCATGGAGAACAACCTAAGTATTAAGTCGGCTGAGGCAGAATACAAGTCTATTAAAGAGCTAGAGGGTGTGGCGTCTTCTGGTAATTTGCCTGAAGTAAGCGCCAGTATCTCTGCTACCAGGAGCTATAGTGAATTGTCATCTCCCTTGGTTCAAAATAATATTTCAGGAGTTTTGTCAGTTTCTCAAAATTTATTTTCGGGTTTTTTAGATGAAAATAAAATTAAAGAAGCTCGAGTCAAAACATTGATTGCAAAAATAAATCTCAAACAAGTTAAAATTAAAATAAGTTCAGATTTAAAACAGGCCTATTATCAATATCAATACGCCTTTGAGTTGACTAAGTTATCAAAAAAAATTTTAGATAGACGGAAGGACAACTTAAAAAATGTTGAATTAATGTTTTCCAGTGGAAGAGAAAATAAGGGATCTTTTTTAGTGTCGGAGGCCTATTTTCAACAAGCGCAATTTGAACTAAAACAAACAGAAGTGATGTTAAAGAATAGCCAAAGTAGTTTATATTCTGTCATTGGGCTTGCCGAACCTGAAGAAATTTTACCGCCAGACCCCTTGCTGTTAGTCCCTGTGGTGCTAGAAAAACCTCAGTTTAAAGAATTAGCTAAGGCCTCATTAGAATATCAGTTGACGCAGCAACAAGAAGAAGCGGCTAGGATCGTCATTGAAAAGGCTAAAAGTGCTTATTATCCAAGCCTCGTCTTGTCTGGAAATACAGGGAAGTATGATGAGAATTTCCCACTTAATTATAATAAATGGTTTTTGGGTTTAAGTTTAACAGTCCCTCTTTATTCTGGAGGCAGAGACAGTGCTCAGTACCATTCTTCTTTGGAACAATGGAAGTCAGAACAAATCAAAACCAGAAATAAGGAAAATGAGTTAGTAACCAAGTTAAAATCAACTTTTTCAAAGTATGAGTTATCAATTGAAAAATATAAAGTTGATGAAAAATTTGAATTTGCAGGAAAAATGAGATCGGAAATTGGAAAACAAAAGTACAATAACGGCCTGATGAAATTTGAAGATTGGAATACCATTGAAAATGATTTGATACTTCGAGAAAAAACCACTTTATCCAGTAAAAACGATATTCTTGTCAGTGAAGTCAATTGGGAAAAAGAAAAAGGTGTTGGGGTGTTCGAGTGAAAAAAATTTTTCTAGTTTTGATTTTTATTTCAGTCATTATTTTCGGTTTAGTAAAATATTTCATCTTGGGCTCTTCAACTAAAGTTCCCATGATTGAAAAAGAGATTGCTAAGGGAAATATTCAAGTAACTATTCTAGCGACGGGTACGGTACAACCAGAAAATCGATTGGAGATCAAGCCTCCCGTTGCGGGAAGAATTGAAAGAGTTTTGGTTCAAGAGGGAGTGAAAGTAAGAAAAGGACAGATTCTCGCTTGGATGAGTTCAACAGAACGAGCTGCACTTATTGATTCGGCTAGGTCTCAAGGTGCGGAGGAGTTAAAAAAATGGGAAGAATTATATAAACCAACCCCGATCATTGCTCCTCTTGAGGGCATGATCATCCGAAAGAATGTTGAAGAAGGACAAACCTTTGCCACAAATGATGCCGTCCTAGTGATGTCCAATAGACTCACTATTAAGGCTCAAGTGGACGAGACGGATCTCGCACAAATTAAGATAAATCAAAATTGCGAAGTCAGGTTAGACTCTTATCCTGATGAGAAGGTAGATTCAAAAGTAGAGCGTATTGCCTATGAGGCGAAAACAGTCAACAATGTTACCACTTATATCATCGATGTTTTGCCTCTGAAGGCGCCTGAGTTTATGCGCAGTGGGATGACCGCAAATATTACTTTTTTTGTGAAAAGCAAAGAGAATATTCTTGTTGTTCCCACAGAATTTATTATTTATGAAAAAGGAAAACCAAATGTGTTATTGAAAAATAGCGCCAATGAATTTCAGCTCAAAGAAATAAACCTTGGTGTTTCTGAAGGGAAACTTACTGAAGTCTTAGATGGGTTGAAAGCGGGTGACGTTGTGGCTCTCAAAGTGGATTCTAAAGAAGAAAAGAAATCAAGTCCTTTTATGCCTTTCAATAATAGAAGCAAAAAAACGCCGTCTAAATCAGCTCATCCTCAGGGGTTACGCCTATGACTCAACTCTTCGTTCTCGTCGGTCGAAACTCCCTGCGACTTGGCTTTGCCAGGCCTCAGTCGCCTCCCTCCTGCGGCCTCGATTTGAGTCATAGGCGTAACCCCTGGCTCATCAGGGTCCTTAATTATGATTGAAATTAAAAATATCAAAAAATCCTACCAAATGGGAAAGCAAACTCTAGAAATTCTCAAAGGTGTGGATTTAAAAATAAATGATGGCGAATTTGTTGCCATCATGGGACCTTCAGGTTCTGGTAAATCAACTCTTATGAATATATTGGGCTTGCTGGATATCCCAAGTTCGGGATCCTACAACTTAAATGGCGTCGAAGTTTCCAAGATGTCGGAAGATGAATTGGCCCATTTAAGAAGACAAGAAATTGGTTTTATTTTTCAGCAATTTAATTTGTTGCCAAGAATCAGCGCTCTTGAAAATGTTGCCTTGCCTTTAAATTACTCCAAAAAATATATAGGTTTGGAAAGAGCAAAAGAGCTTCTTGAGTCGGTAGGTCTCACGACAAGAATGATGCATAAACCAAATGAGCTTTCGGGGGGGCAGCAACAAAGGGTGGCCATTTCGAGGTCTCTTGTAAATAGCCCGAGAATGATTCTTGCCGATGAGCCGACGGGAAATTTAGATTCTGTCAGCCAAAAAGAAATTTTAAAAATCCTAAAAGAATTAAATGCAAAGGGTATCACCATTGTGATTGTGACCCATGAGGAAGATATAGCAAAGGAAGCAAGAAGGATTATTCGAATTAAAGATGGTCTCATCTATTCTGATGACATCAGAATGGATGAAATTAGTTCAGAAGTGATCAGCCTAAGTACGACGCTTTTGAAGGAAAGAGCAAAGACAAAAGACCATGAAGATAAAAATAAAAAATGGAATTTAATTCATGGGCTGAAAGATTTTTTAAATTATTTTCAACAAGGATTCAAAACATTGATGGCCAATAAAATCAGAACTTTCTTGTCCATGTTGGGAATTCTAATTGGTGTGGGTGCTGTGGTGGCCATGCTGGCCCTAGGAAAAGGGGCACAGAAGGCCATTGAAGAGCAGCTCTCCTCGTTGGGGTCCAATCTTATTATGATTCGACCAGGAAATATTCGTGTTGGTGGAGTAACCCAAGAATCGGGAGCGGCCAATAGATTGATGTTTGAAGATCTAAGCCATATAGCTACGAAAATTGACAACATCAAGGGTGTTGTCGGCCAAGTGAGCGGTCGAGGACAACTGACGGCTTTATCAAAAAATTGGAACACAACAGTGCAAGGGGTTTCTTCAACTTGGTATCGTGTTCATAACTCCGAACCCAAGCAAGGTCGAATCTATTCGGAAGCAGAAGACACCGCACGGTCACGAGTGGCTTTAATCGGTGAGACGGTCAGAAGAGAATTATTTGGCGAACAAAACCCAATTGGAGAAATGGTTAAAATAAATAAAGTTAATTTTCAGATTATTGGTCTCCTTCCTGAAAAAGGGGGGAATAGTTTTAGGGATCAGGATGATGTGGTAATGATTCCCTTACAAACCGGGATGAAGAGATTATTTGGAAAAATTAATTTAGATATGATTGAAGTGGAAATCAACAATCAAGAAAACATTGAACTCGCCATTGATCACATCAATCAGTTATTGACAGATTTGCACAAAATACCTTTGTCCCAACAAAGTGATGCCTTTCAAATTCGTAATATGGCAGATATCCAGCAGGCAATGCAACAAAGCAGTCAAACCATGTCGATGCTTTTGGCAGCCATTGCGACCATTTCATTGCTTGTTGGGGGGATTGGAATTATGAATATCATGCTGGTCTCGGTCACAGAAAGAACCCGTGAGATTGGCTTGCGAAAAGCCATTGGGGCTCAAAGGGTCGATATTTTACTTCAGTTTTTATCAGAGTCTATCGTCGTAAGTGTTATTGGTGGACTCCTTGGTATTTTATTGGGTTGGAGTTTGACGACCTTACTTTCGAGTTTGCTGGGGTGGTCTACTTTTGTATCATGGCAGTCAGTTCTCCTCTCTTTTTTCTTTTCTGCCATGATTGGCATTATTTTCGGAGTTTATCCAGCCAGAAAAGCATCTTTGCTTCATCCCATTGAAGCCCTAAGGTATGAATAAATGTACGAGGTTTTAACATATTCCTTGCTTGCAAATTTGACTTTTTCCTTTGGGAGTTTTTATTTTACAGTTTATTCAAAAAAAATAAGTGTCTTATGGATGAATGCATTTAAGGCTTCTGTTTCTTTTTTGTTCATCACCTTGTTGTTAATTTTAAATCAACATGTTTTTACAGCCAGTTTAGTTGAAAAGACCTATCTACTGGTAAGTGGTTTTGTCGGTCTTTGTATCGGAGATTTATTTTTATTAGAGGGGATGAAAACTCTTGGGAGCTCTCGAGTGATCATGATGTTTGGCTTGTCGCCATTTTTTACGGGAATTGGGTCCTATTTTTTATTTAATTCTGTTCTTCCATTAAAAATTATCTTTGGCGTGTGTTTTATGGTTTTGTGTTTTTATTTGCTATCCTTAGAAAGGTACAAAGCCTCTGGGCATTGGCATTTAAAGGGAATTTTGATGGGCTTAACAGGGGTTCTTTTGGATGATATGGGACAGCTTCTTACCAAAGAGTCTTTTAATGAAAATCTTAAATTGAACTCTTTGGAGGCTAATTTTTTTAGAGCTTGTGGAGCCATTTCTGGTTTTATTATCATTCATTTCGTCTATCGAAAGATAAATTTAAAAAAAGAATTTTTTAAAATGAAATCTAAAGATAAGAGTCTTGTTGTTTTAGCCAGTTTTTTTGGGGCTTTTTTATCTCTTTATTTTTATCTTAAATCCGTTAGTTTGGGACATCTGAGTGTCGTTTCCTCAATGGCAGGAACGGGTCCTCTTTTCGCAGAAATATTTGAAAGTGTCAGGACCAAAAAAGCGCCCCACCCTTTATGGTGGGCGGCTTTTATGTGTTTTCTCTTTGCCCTGTACCTATTTGCTATGACCTAGCCCCCGCAGGCCACGCTTTTTAATTTGCATTTTACAACGATCTTAGCTTAAGTTTGCCTATGCTAACTGATAGACAATTTTCCGTTTTCGAATCGTTTACTAAAGCCTTTGCCTGTCTTTTTGATGGGCGAATCATTTTGAGAATCCTGCTTCCATTTATTATCGCAGGTATTATTTGTTTGATCCTATTATTTGCTACCTGGGGGCCTGGGATTGAGCTTTTCGAGTCCTTGCTACAAAGCCTTGGCTGGCTGAGTGTCGCACTTCTGAAGCTGCAGGAATGGATGGGAATGGCTCTAGTTGGCTTTTTGGCAGGTTTAATTTTTCTATTTCTGGTTTTTATTTTCTTTTACTTTGTGATTTTAATTTTAACCTCATTAATTTTAGTACCTTTATTATTACCTGTAATAGAAGAAAAGTATTACCATCATTTAAAAAAAAGCCCCCTTCAAAAATCCGTCAACAAAATGATTTTTATGGCCAGTATTATTAATACGATTAAATTTTCATTTATTTATTTGTTTTGGCTTTTAGTTTCTTTGCCTTTTTTTCTTTTACCAGGGGCTCAATTATTGATTTCCTTCTTTTTAAACTCTTATTTGGTCAAGTCATTGTTCCCGATGGATGTTTTTATGGATTACGTTTCTAGGGAAGAATTTCTGCAGATCAAAGAAAAATACAATTCTGAATTTTGGCAGCTTTCATTTTTAAATAATAGTCTGTTGTATATTCCAATTTTAAATTTGATAGCACCAGTTGTTATGGCGCTATCTTTTTCAATTTATTGTTTGGGACTAGTTTCTCATCTAAGAAAGTAATTATTTAGCTTTTGAAACACTGCCATCAACTGGATTGAAATAAATTTCGACTTTTTTTCCATCTTTGTCTGTTCCATAAATTTCATAACAACTTCCTGGTTGTTTGAATTTTGAAATTTTATAACCTTGATCAGTTACCATTTTCTTAAATGCCTCTTCAGTCATCCATTTTTCTTTAGGTTGGTCAGTGCAGGTTTTTTTAGCAAATGAAAAAGACGATAGCATCAATGTGGCTATCAAAATAATATGGTTCATATTGGACTCCTTTGGTTGTTAGTTGTTTCAAAGCAAGACGCCCTTAAGGACTAAACTAGCGACGGTAAAGTAAATAACCAGTCCTGTAACATCAACGATGGTGGCTACAGCTGGGGCTGAGGCGGTGGCGGGGTCAAGTTTTAATCTTTTAAGCAAGAAAGGTAGCATCGATCCACAGATAGAACCCCACATGACCACACCGATAATGCTGACGGCAACGGCAACGGCAACTTCGAGGTAGTGGGGGCCATAATCTTTTAAGCGGTTAGGCCAGAAAAATATTCTTAAGGCCCCAATAAAACCAAGAAAAGAACCTAACAAAAAGCCAGTGATAATTTCCCGACGCAAGACCCGGAACCAGTCTTTGAGACGGACTTCCCCAAGAGCAATGGCTCGGATGATCAAGGTTGTCGCTTGGGATCCGGAGTTCCCACCGCTGGAAATAATTAAGGGTATGAATAACGCCAATACCACTGCCTTTTCAATTTCAGTTTGAAAAAAGCCCATAGCGGAAGCCGTGAACATTTCACCCACAAAAAGAACGGCTAACCAACCAGCTCTTTTTCTGATTAACTGAGTTAAAGAAATTTTTAAGTAGGGAGCATCCAGGCTTTCCACACCTCCCAATTTTTGAATATCTTCCGTGGCTTCTTCTTGGATGGCGGTGGCAATATCATCGAAGGTTACGATACCTTGCATTTTCCCTTCATCATCAATAACAGGCAGGGCCATCAAGTTTTGCTGAGAAAAAATTCGACCAATTTGTTCTTGGTCTAAGTTTACAGGAATACGGATCACATCGTCTTTCATGATATCGCGAACAAGTTTATTAGGGTTGGCGGCAAAGAGTTCGCGAAAAGAAACAACTCCTAGTAAGACTTGGCTATTATCTAAAACATAGGCGTAGTAGATAGTTTCTATTTGTGTTTTTGCCTGGATTCTTAAATAGCTGATAGCCTCATCTACAGTCATTTCTGGACGTAAACGGGCATAGCGGGAGCTCATCAATCCCCCGGCATTATCATCGGAGTAAGCAAGAAGGGCAGTCACTTCACGCCGAGTTTGCGGATCTAACAAAGAAAGAATCTCATCACGGCATTCAACTCCAAGTTCTTGAATCACATCGGCGGCATCATCCGGAGCTAGTAATCGGATCCACGATCTTTTTTCAAGGCTTCCCACTTCGGCAACTAACTCGGCCTGATCGTGAGTATTCAAACTTAGGAATAACTCTTCAGCCTCGGTTCGGGGAAGGGAACTAAATTTTTCTTTTCTTTCTGTGGTTGAAAGCGCTGGCCAAGTGGAAGCTAAATTAATAAGTTGATTTTCAATACTTTCTTCAATGATGTGGATATTTTCTTCTTGATTCTCAGAAGAGTTATTTTTTTCCGAAAGAGTTTCTAAATCTTTTTTTTCATTGGCCATAGAGGAAGAGATATTGTTTCTAAGAGAGGATTTTGTCAGCAGTTAATTACAGAGCCAATTTATCAGCCCTGATGTGTCATAATTCAGACAAAGGCCAATAGGGATTATAATGTTTCATTGTGAAAGAGTTCAATGATTTCCAGAGTGGGACCGATTTTTTTAATTTCCCCTTTGTCTAGCCAAATCACACGGTCGCATTTTTCTAAGGTAGAAAGTCGGTGGGCAATGATAATTTGTGTTCTGTTTTTAAAAAATTCTTGGGTGGCTTTGACCATGATTTCTTCAGATTGGGGATCCACAGAGCTGGTGGCTTCATCTAGAATGATAATTGGCGAGTTTTGTATCAGAGTTCTTGCCAAACATAATAATTGTCTTTCGCCGAGCGATAGGTTTTTCCCCTTTTCATCAATATGCAGATTTAAAATCTCAAGCTCAGTCTCCCTAGCCACAAAACCTACTTGCAATAGGGAAGTCATCAGAGAGGCCTCTGTTTGGAGTTTTAAGGGGTCTAGGTTGTCGCGAAGGGTTCCTTGGAACAGAACTGGCTCCTGAGAGATATAAGCAAAATGACGGCGATAAAAATTAATATCGATGTCTTTTATTGGTAGTTTGTCGTTTAATTGAATATACCCCTTTTCGATGGGGTAAAAGCCAAAAAGAGCTTGGATGAGGCTAGTTTTCCCCGAGCCTGTTCGTCCGATAATTCCAATTTTTTCCCCTTCATCAATTTCAAAGTGGAGACCTTTTAGAACCCAAGGTAAGTCGGGATCATACCGAAACCAAAGATTCTCTACTTTGATCTTTACTCTAGGAAAAAGGGGGGGGGAGCTTTTTAGAGTTGAGATAAAATCAGAACGAGTGATTGAAGACGTTAATTCGCTTATTTTAGCTTCACTTTGTCCCTTTTCAATGGGCTTGTGTAGGAAATTATCTAACCTTTCCACTCCAATCATGCCTTCTTCCAATTGGGCCAGCCACTCAAAAAACATTTGGATGGTATTTCCAGAATAGACAACCAATCCAAAAGCAACGCCAATGGATCCCATAGAAATCATTCCATATTGTAAGAGGAAATAAGAGATAAGACCGACCAGAAAAAGCATTAAACTCGTTAGGCTATTCATTTGAAATGAAAATTTAAAGATCTCTTTGTTGGTGGTTAACTTTTGATTGATAAAAAAAGAATCTAATTGATTAAAACGGGTTTTAAAAACCATTTCCTTGCCAAGAACCCGAACTGTACTGGCTCCCTGGGTTGTTTCGGCAAAATGGGCAATGGAAGGAGAGCGGTACCGTGATAACTTTCTTCTTTGCACTCTTAAGTTTTGAATATTTTTTTTATAAACCAAATAATTGAGAGCCATAATAAACAAAATAACTAAAATATAATATGGACTAGCAACAATAAGTAAAATCACAATAGTCAATAAATCGAAAATAATACTAATGAACTCTGCCAGGGGACCACCAAATAAGCGAAAAACGGTGCCATAGTCTGAAGAAAATCGGGTGATAATTTTACCTGTTGGATTTTGGTCAAAGAACCTCATTGGATAACGTGAGGTTCTTAAGGAAACACGGTCATAAATAGAAGACACCGCATAGGCAGAATAGCGGGAGAATAAAATTCTAAAGTACGCCGTCAACGCAAAACCAAGAATTCCCATTAAAAAGAGGATGCCAATAATTTGATCTGAACTGAGGTTGCTTAAGATCGTCGTTTTTGAGCTGCAATAAATAGGATCTTGGCACAACTTATCTACCCATAGGCCAATAAGGTTTGACTGAGCTAGAATAAGAATACGGGCAATAAAACCTAAAAGGGTGATAAAAAATATTTTGTTTCGGAAAGGCAAGTAGGCCAAATAGAGGGTTTTAAAAACATTTGAAGAATAAGATTCAATATAGTTTTCGTTATCAATTTTACTGTTCATACGGTTAAAAAAGGATTGGTGTTATGTGTGAGTTGCAGGGTAAAACTTCTAAAATCGGGATCTTTATTTGTTAATTCGTCATAGGTTCCTTCATTGGTAATGGCTCCATTTTTTAAAAAAACAATTCTATCTGCAAAGGGCAGCAGGCTGAGGCGGTGGCTTGTCATGATGATAGTTTTATTTTTCCAGTCTGTTAAAAGGAGATTATTTATTAATTTATTTTCTGTTTCCACGTCGATAGCGCTGAAAGAGTCATCTAATAGCAAAATATCTGAATTAAAAAAATCAGCTCTGGCAATATTGATTCGTTGACGTTGACCTCCGGAAAGATTGACCCCTCGTTCGCCCAGTTCATTGTCCAGACCCTGTTCGAGATTTGAAAAATCATTTTTGAATTCACTTCGTGCTAAGGAGTTCCTGATTTGTTGATCTTGATTTTTGTTGGCATCATATTCTAAATGGACGTTGTCACGCAAAGTTGTCGAGACAATAAATCCTTCTTGAGGAACGAAGGCAAAAAGGCTTTTCCAAAGGTGTGGCTTTTTATCCGAATAAATTCGATAGGAATCCCAATGGCAATTGGTTTCTCCAAGCAAGGAATATAACAAAAGAGTTTTTCCACTGCCAACTTCGCCAACGATAATCACTAATTCGCCTTTTTTGGCATGGAAAGAATTTACAGAGAGGATGGAATTGTCATTAATTTCGAGAGTTAAATTTTTAATTTCTAAGATGTTGGCAGATTCCTTATTTAAAACTTCAGGAAACTTCGAATGAAATTTATTTTCTAAATTTAAAAAGTTTTCAATTCGTTTGATACTTGTGGCCGAGTCAAAGGCAAAGGTAAAAAACCAAGGCATTTGTCTGAAGGGACGAGTCAGAAAGACCCCTAATATCCACAAAAGAGCAAAAATTTCCCCTGGGGACATGGTTTTTTTATAATAAAAAACCATAACTCCAAGGGTTCCAACGTTCAGGAGAAAAGTAAAAGTTGTAGAAATGGAGTTCATCATTTGACCGTTCGTAACCATTTTCACACGGTTCTCGGTTTCGTCTTTTCTTTTTTTTATTATTTTAAATTCAAAAATTTCGGTCCAGCCAAGAATTCGCAGGGTTCGAATATTTTGAATCCATTCGTTAACAAGGCCAAGGCGTTCAGCAGCCAGATTCTTAAATAAATAAAAAAACTTAGACTGTCGGAAAGCTAAAAGAGTATTAATTACAGAAACCAGAATGATCATTAAAACTGTTAAAAAAACCGGGGTTTCAAAGAAATAAACCAAAACAAAGGGAGTAATTAATAAAGGAAAAAAGGTAGAGGCGCCAGAAGGCATAGTTTGGTCTAGATAAACCGTCGAGCTGGGGATGTCCGTAGCATACAATGAAACGATTTCCCCCAAAGGCTTTTGAGTCATTGTGTCCAGTTTTAATGACATCATCTGATTGTATATTTTTTTGGCCAGTTTTTTCTGCATGATCAGAGATTCTTTAACTCCCGTATACTGACTGAGTTGATTAAAACCTTGGGCTAAAAGGAGACATATCGATGCTGCAAAAATTGAATATAAAGGAGAAACTCCTGAAAAAATAAGAGGAAGAGTCGACTTTTTGTAAAGCACAAGGTCAATAAATGATTTCTGAAAATAGGGAGAAAGAATCCCAAAACAAGAGCTCACTAAGGAAAAACCAAGGATCAAAAATCTTTTGTCCAAGCGACTAAATAATATATATTTCGTTAGGTACACTTTTGTTTTTTTTTTAGCACTATTGTCGGTCACGATGTTTTTCATTTTTAATCCAAAAGTCGATTAGAGCGTCCAGGTGTCAAAGAAGGCTTTTAAAAGTGTACTATTTAAGAAATAATAGTACATAGAATAATTATGAAAGCAAAAAATAAAATCCTGTCCAGACGCAGGTTTATGAAAGAGGCCGTAGGAACTTCAGTAAAAAGCATTTCCCTAGCAACGGTGGCTTCTGGCGCATTTACTGGCTGTGCTGCGTTGGATAGGTATTTTGAAATTGAAAAATATAAATTTGATAAAGAAGTATTGATATTTGGGGCCGGAATTGCCGGTTTGACCACAGCCTATTATCTAAAAAAAAACAAAATACCCTATAGACTTTTTGAGGCGTCGTCTCGAACAGGGGGGCGAGTCATGACACAGCATACGAACGAAGAGGATGTTTATTTTGATTTAGGGGCCCTTGAGTTTGATGAATATGATAAAAATGTTTTAGATTTGTTGAAAGAGCTTAATTTAGAAACAGATGATAGGAATTCTAGTTCTTTTAAAAACTCCTTTGGTTTTATAAATCGTCAAATGGTATTTCCGTTTAAACAGTTACTCGACACAGAGGCGGGAGCTTTTAAATCTTGGAACAAAGAGCTTATCCGGATCAAAAAAGCCACAGCGGATGATGAAAGTTATGAATGGTTATTGGATGAAAAGATAATGGCCTACGAAAGTCTCTTCCTTCGTGATATTTTTAGAGATTCCGCCTTGAATCAGCAATCCAAACTGTTATTAAAATCTTGGGCTGAGTTTTATTTTCAGAAATCAGAATCAGAGATCACTTTTTTAAATTGGTTAATGATGTTAGAGAAAGAGACCCTCCAAAATAAAAAGCTGAAAGTTAAAAATGGCATGGAAGAATTAACAATTCATCTGACTCAAAGGGTGGGAGGGGTGATACCGAATTACAATTTGCAATTGCCAGCTAAATTAATAGAGATTCAGAGATCCAACGAGAACTGGCTTTGCCAAATACAAACCAAAGAGGGAGTCAAAAGAATATCATCCCCCTATGTCGTAATGGCCTTGCCTTTTACAGAATTAAAAAAAGTGAAAGGCATTGAAAATATTTTTGTGAGCCAAGATTTTTTAAAATTAGCAAAAAATTGTGAGAATAAAAACACTTTATCTGCCGTCGCTCAGCTAAAAACAAAGGCTATCAAAAAACCAAAGCAATTATCACAGTTTGTTGTTATTGATAAACACACGTTTAAAATTAGACTTGAGGATAATTTTGCGATCTTTCATTTTAATACTGAAAATGAATTTAATTGGTTTTTAAATGAGAAAAATTTAGCCTTTAATTTTTTTAACTCTAAGGATTTTAATTTTATGAGTTCGATAGACTGGAGTAAAATCACCTATATTAATGGATCCCAGTTATCGTTTAAACAAAAAGAAGCTATTCTTTTGAAAAAAAGCCTAAACGCCGATTGGTCAAAAAGCAGTTTGCAATTAGCTGGAGACTATGTCATTTCCCCATTTTCGTCGAATCTTAATGACACCATTCAGTCTGCCATTAACGCTGTTGAGAACATTAAATTAAATTATTTCGAAAAGTTTTCAGTATAAGAGGGAAATATGAAGAAAAATGAATCTAAAACAGGAGGCTCTGAAGCCTTAGAAATATTAAAAAATGTGTTAGCTTCTCCACAAGTGCTGAACCACTTAAGTGATGAGGAGAAAATTCATAAAATTCAAAAACATTTTTCAGAAATTTTACAAGTTTTAGGATTAGATTTAAGTGATGACAGTTTAAAAGAAACCCCCAAAAGGGTAGCCAAAATGTACGTTAAAGAGATTTTTAGTGGGCTCAACGCTAAGAACTTTCCCAAAATGACGACTATTGAAAATAAAATGAATTACAATCAAATGATTGCGGTTCAAAATATTGAAGTTCTTTCCTATTGCGAGCATCATTTTCAGACGATACAAGGTTCTGCAACCGTGGCCTATATTCCAGATAAAAAGGTCATTGGCCTGTCCAAAATAAATAGGATTGTTCAATTTTTTTCGCGAAGACCTCAAGTACAAGAACGATTAACAAAACAAATTGCTGATTGTCTGCAATATGTTTTGCAAACCCCACATGTGGGCGTCCATATCAATGCAAAACATTTTTGTGTGATCGCACGAGGAATTCAGGATGCCAATTCTTCAACGATCACCAATGATCTGCGTGGTGATTTCAAAAACCGTCCTGAAACCAGAAAAGAATTTCTACATTCATGCAGATCCTAAATTTTCTAAGAATTAATAGGAATGGCTTTAACATTTAGGATATTGAAAAAAAAAGAGCAGAAATAATTCTGCTCTTTTTTTTGTAATTGATTAAGATTACGGATTCTTATTAAATAAGAATGACTAGTGCTTTGCTTCAGGAGTAGCAGGAGCTGGTGTCGCAGCAGGAGCAGCAGCAGCAGCAGCAGCAGGAGCCATTTCAGGAGCTTTTGCTTCTTTAGCACCTTTTTTTACTTTTTTTGCTTTATGTGCTTTTGCAGGAGCTGGTTTTGCATCAGCTGTAGCAGCTGCAGGTTCGTTAGCTTGAACTGCGAATGCAAATAAAGACGCTAATAAGATTGCTGTTAATTTCATATATCCTCCTTAGGATGTGTTAAAAAGTCGTTAGACTTATTGTTTATTATTCTAAATTCAATTGTTACTTCTAAGAAAAATCATAGCAGAGCCTAATTAATTTTAAGTTAAAAGTAAATTAAAAATTTTTAATCTCAAATTGAAACTCGGCCCCATGGGGTTGAGTATTAATCACAAGGAGAGACGCCTTATGAATATTGGCTATTTTTTTTGCAATAGCTAAACCAAGGCCAAAACCTTGAATTTGGCTTGAGGAAGGGGCACGGCTAAATCTTTCAAATATAAACTGAATCTGATTTTCTGGAATACCGGGACCTTGATCACGTATATTTACCTGGCAAGTCAATTTTTTCCATTCAACCTCAATAAAAATCAAGGAGTCATAAGGTGAGTATTTAATGGCATTATCAATGATATTATAGAAAAGATGTTTGAGAAGATCTGGGTCTGCTAAGACTTTAGGATTGTTATGATCGTTTTCCCTAATTTGAAAATTAATTTTGATTCTTTTTTTATCTGCTTTTTTCTCTAAAACTTGGAGGGTATCTAAAATGCTTTCTTCAAGATAGACAGGCATCATATTAAAAGAAGAAAAACCGGCATCCATTCTGGCCAAAAGCAGCATGTCTTGAATAATTTGTGACAGATTTTCTATTTCTAAATGTTGAGTTAAAAGGAAAGAATCAATTTCGGAAGCTTTGTTTGTTTTTTTTATAAAAAGTTCTAATTCACCTTTTAATATGGTTAACGGAGACAGAAGCTGGTGGGAGGCATCGGCAATAAACTTCTCTTGGCTTTGGAAAGATTTTTCAATTCTTTCCAAAGCCTGGTTAATTGTTAAAGCCAGATGTCTAAACTCATCTCTTGTTTCTGGAACGGGAACACGATCGGACAAAACATTGGCATTTATTTTTTTAGTCGCGTTAATAATGTTTTTTACAGGAGAAAGGGCTCGGCCAGAAAGGTAATATCCAATGGCCATGGAAAGAAAAATAAGCGCGGGAATTCCAAATTGAAAAATAAGCAACCTGTTTTGGATTTGTGTTTCAAGTAAAGTTCTTGGGACGATCACTTGAAGGAAAAATTTAGGATTTTTATTTTCTATGGGAAAGGTAATGAGTCTGTAGGAGTCAGATTCTGGATTTGGAAGGTTTTTTAAATCATGAACGGTTTTGTAAGCGGCATCGGCGCCCTTAACTATTTTTTCAATTTCAGTTTCAAAAGGAGGAATGAAATCACCTAAATTACCAAATTGGGTTATGATGCGAGAGTCTCTATGTCTCAATAAAACCAGGGAGGTGCCTAGGGTAAAAGGTAATATTTTACCTTGCCCCAGTTGCAATGGATTAACATCATAAACCCCTTTCAATATTTGCTGTTCAATGACGTCCGAAATATCGATACAATAGTTATAAAGAGCGTCGTCAAAATCATTTTTAAGCGCTCCAATAAAATAGGAAAAAACAAAAACATTAAAAGCGATGGTCGTGGCGCCGAAAATAAAAGCAAATATCAAAGCCAGTTTTATTCTAAAATTAAGAAATCCGAATATATTTTTTAAGGTATACATGGATTAGTTTTTTTCATCTTCTTTAAGAACATAGCCAACCCCGACAACCGTATGAATTAATTTTTTACTTTGGGTGGAGTCAATTTTTTTTCTAAGCATATTTACGTAGACATCAATCACATTGCTTTCAGAATCAAAATGAACATCCCACACATGTTCCGCAATATTCACCCTTCCCAAGGGGCGATTTGGATTTCTCATGAAATATTCCAATAAAGAAAATTCTTTAGAGGTTAATTGAATTTCTTGATTATTTTTTATTACTTTGCGCTGAATCAGATCCATCTCTAAATCGCTGAAAATTAATTTTGAATTCGAAACTTGATTGGAGTGTGTTCGTCTCCTGAGGAGGGCCCTGACTCTGGCAAGGAGTTCATCAAATGAATAGGGCTTGGTAAGGTAGTCATCGGCTCCTGCGTCCAAACCATGAATTTTATCCTTCGTTGTTGAAAGCGCTGTGAGCATCAGGATAGGGCCATCATAACCATCTCGACGGATATGTCTGGCTGTATCCAAACCATTTTGATCAGGAAGTCCAATATCCATGATAATAAGATCATATTCGCTAGAGCTGACATAGGATTCCGCAGAGCCGCCAGTCTCAGCGATGTCTACAGAATAACCGACATCAGAGAGTCCTTTTTTTAGGAAGGTGGCCATTTTAGATTGATCTTCGACAACGAGTATTCGCATGCTAAGGTTATTTTATTTTTTAAAAACAGAGTCAAGAACTGATTCAACATCGCTTTTGCTGTCTTTTGGTTTTTCCTTAGTTTCGGAAAGTTCTACAGAAACAATATAATCTTTTTCAACTTTGACGTTGACCTTTAACTCCTTTGATTTTTGACTTTTGATAAGTCGATCTTTGTAAAGACCAAGGTTAGGTCCTTCTTTTAGGATATAGGGCCCTTTATCTTGCCCATCGAAAAACACTTCAATCTCACCCATTTCTCTGATGAAATTAACTTTGGAGGAGAGGCTTTTTTTGTCTTCATTGGCATCTTTTTCATAGATATCCGCACTTAACTTATTCGATGGACCAGAGGGACTAGAGGGACTAGCGGGACTAGCGGGACTTACTTGCGGAGAGTCAATTTTTTGGGAGGAATCATCTTGTCCAAATGATATCTGAAACGAAAAAAGAAATAAAATCCCGAGTGCTGGTGGCGATAAAAATCTCATTTTGATACTCCTCTGATTTTCCTTTATTCCGACAGTGTATCCAGTATAACTCTAGAAAGGTTGAGATCAAAGAGGAATTAGTTTCCTATTGAAGATTTTGATTTACTATCATAGAATGGCTAGCAAAGAGGTTGAATATGAATTTAGGTGCTACAGAACTGCTGCTTATCTTAGGTATTGCTTTGTTGCTTTTTGGGCCTTCCAAACTTCCAGGATTGGGTAAATCCTTGGGTGAGGCTATCCGCGGTTTCAAAAAGGGATTGAATGAGGATGAGACTTTAGCGAAGGCCCGCCCTTTGAATGAGAATGAAAACAAAGCAAACGAAAAAGTATCATCGTCTCAGGCAACGGCAGAGTCCTCGCGGCAAGAACAAAAAACAACGGATAAAAATCACGCCTAATTTAAATAATTATTAATAAATTAATGATTAAAATACCATGGCCAAAATACGGTGACTAAAATATATGACGAAACTCACTCAAACAGTACAAAAAGGTGGCTGTGCTGCTAAGGTAGCCGCATCAGAATTGCATCAAATCTTAGAAAAAGTGACCTTTCCCAAGGCTCACCCTGAGCTTTTGATTGATGGACGTTTTTTTGATGATGCGGCAGTTTACAAAGTGACAGAGGATCTGGCCTTGGTACAAACCCTTGATTTTTTTACACCCGTTGTGGATACGCCAAAGATATTTGGAAAAGTAGCTGCAGCGAATGCTCTGAGTGATGTTTATGCCATGGGAGCCTCTGTAAAAACAGCGATGGTGATCTTGGCTTATCCCAACGCTACTTTCGAGAAGCAATGGATTGTCGATATGCTTCAGGGTATTTCAGAAGTGGTTCTTGAGGCTAAGGGAAATGTGGTTGGGGGTCATACCATTGACGATGATACCTTAAAACTAGGATTATCTGTCACTGGATATGTTCATCCAGATAAAATTTGGTCTAATCAAAAGGCCAAACCAGGGGATCTTTTGATCTTAACAAAACCTTTGGGTACAGGGACTCACACCGCAGCCCTAAAAAGACAGCAAGTCACAGAAGAGGATATTGTTGATGTGATAGAGTCAATGACTCAGCTAAATAATGTTTCTGAAACCTTATCAGATACCGAAAAAGATTTTATTCATGCGGCTACGGACATTACCGGGTTTGGACTTATCGGCCATGGACTTAATTTAGCAAGGGCCTCAAATTGCTCCTTAAATATTGAATTAGAAAAAATACCTTTTTTTAAGAACACCTTTCAGTCTTTAGAGAACGGATTTTTAACTAAAGCCCATCGATCAAATAAAGACTACGCTTTGGAATTCACAGACTGGAGTCGTGTCAATCGACTTCAAGAGCTCTTAGTTTGTGACCCACAAACTAGTGGTGGGCTTTTATTGGCAGTGGATCCAGCTCAGGCCGGAGCTCTTTTAGACCGAATGACTCCTAAATTTTCGGCGGCGGCAATTATTGGCAACGTAACTCCTTATTTTGAAAAGTATCTTAGGTTTGAATAAAATTTTTGTTGATAACTTTAAAGAGATCATTTTAAAAAAAATTCCACTTATCGACGTGCGAGCACCCATTGAATTTGCCCAAGGTCATTTGCCAGGGGCCCTGAATCTACCCATTTTGGACAATGAAGAACGAAAACATATTGGAATTACCTATAAACAGCAAGGCAGAGACAAAGCCATTGAGATCGGGTATCGTCTTGTTTCCGGTGAAAATAAAAAAAATAAAATTTCTTCTTGGATAAAAAAAATAAAAGAAAATCCAGAGACCTTAGTGTATTGTTTTCGTGGGGGATTAAGATCGCAAATTGCCCAGAAATGGCTGGAAGAAGAAGGGATTCACGTCAAAATAATTGATGGTGGGTATAAAGCCTTTCGTCAGTATTTAGTGACAGAGTTAGTGGCGTCTTTGGCCCGCGTCGAATTTATAATCATTTCGGGAAGAACGGGTTCGTTCAAAACCATGTTGTTGAAAGATATCAGCAGAAAACACCTCCCCATGATCGATTTAGAAGAGCTTGCAAATCATAAGGGGTCTGCTTTTGGAAAAAAAGGAGCTCAGCCGACGCAGGCTCAGTTTGAAAATCAATTGACTGTAGATTTAATATTGGCAGAAGAAGGGATCTCTCAGGATCGGAAAAAGAAAATATTTTTGGAAGATGAAAGCCGTTTGATTGGATCTTGTGTTCTGCCAGAGGCGGTGTTTGCTAAAATGAGGTCCTCACCAGTAATATGGATCGAAGAGACTCTTGAGACGAGGTCTCATCAGGTCATGCAAGATTATATCATCTCACCGATGGTATCAGGAATCGAAGGGGATCATTTATTTAAAAATTTTGCAGAGGCTTTGTTTGCAATTAAAAACAAATTGGGTGGTCTTCGTTATCAAGAAGTTCAAGCAGATCTTCTGAAGGCAAAGGAACAGCTGATTAAAGAAAATAATCCTATGGGGAATCTGGTTTGGATTCAAAAGTTATTGAGTTACTACTATGACCCCATGTACGAACAAAGTTTAAAATTAAGAAATCCAAAAATTTTATTTTCTGGAAATTATCAAGAAGTTCTCAGTTTTATTACTGAAATCTAGAGTCATTTAATGAGCCTGTCCCCAAAAGAAGTTATTTCTTAAAGTACTTTAGTTTGGGGTAGAGCAAAATAAAAACAGAAAATAAAGTGAGGGCAAAGGCCACTTGGGTTGTCGAGTTGATATTTTCTTTGAAAACAAGATAGGCAATAAAAGAAGAGAATAAGGGTTCTAATAACTTTCCAAAGCTCATCCAGTTGATATTTAAATAGTTCATCAGATAAGTAAAAATCGCATGACCCAAAAAAGTGGGAATCAGAATAGTACCTAGAATTCCCAACCAGGCCTGTTGAGGGTACCCTGTGAGCGGCGTTTCTTTAAAAAGGGTAAGAAGTAAAAATAAAAAACCACAAACAGAATAAATTCCTATGGAAAAATACCAATTATTAATCTGCCTACGAGCTTTTTTTGAAGCCAAAACATAAGCCGAATAAAAAATCGCCGATGCAAAACCCGATAGTTCGCCACTTAGGTTTTCAGGATTCAGAGCCATGGTTTTAGATAGGAGAAGGTAAAGAGCTAAAAAAGCAGAAAAATAGGAAATAAATAAATTGGGTGATAATTTTTCTTTAAAAAAGAAATAGGCTCCTACGGCTGTAAATAAGGGGTTGGTCGCAAAGAGAATCATGCAATTAGCAATTTTAGTATTTTGAGCTGAATAAAAATAACTCCATAAATGAAAAAAGAAAAACAATCCAGTGAGGAAAATTTGTTTCCAATGAGGTCGAAGTGACTGAAAAATAAGTTTGCCGCCATCCTTGATTAAAAAAATGATTAACAAAATGGAACTTGCCCCCAAGAGTCGCCAAGAGCCCAGAACTTCGGGGGGGACGGCACTCCATTTGATTAAATTGGAAGCTTGAGAAAGGCTGAAGATGGAAATAAAATAAAGCAAATAGTTGAGAATCATTTTAATTTTTGGCTCCTGATCTTTGGCTCCTGATTTTAACTTTGATTGCCGACTCTAAACGTTCCATCGCCGTCTGTCAAAAACTGTAAAAATATATTTCTCTTGCACTAAGTCCCTACCGAAAAGCATAGTGTTGCGGTGAAAACAGAAACACGAAATCAAAATCAAAAAATAAAAGTCGGAGTCATTGGTGCCAGGGGTTATGCGGGAGTGGAATTATCTCGTATTCTTTTGTCACATCCTGAAGTGGAATATCGATATTATTTTTACTCTCAAGGTCGGGGATTTAATTTTGAAGAGTTGGGGTTCAATACACGAATGTATAAAGCCTTGCCAAGGGGTGGAAACACCGAGGACTTAATAAAAGCTCACAGCTCTTATTTAAGTGAGTTAGACGTTCTTTTCTTGGCGACGCCCAATGAGGTTTCTCTAGAATTAATTCCTTATTTTAAAAAACAATCCATTCATCTTATTGATCTGTCGGGAGCTTTTCGATTAAATTATAAGGACAAACAACAGGCTTTTAATCAATATTTAAAATATTATAAATTAAATCACAATCAAGTTGAAATGTTGGACCGGTTTATCTTCGGTTTGGTGCCCTTCAACAGAAATCAGTTTAGTAGAAATCAAGCGAGTCAGGAACCAAAGCCTTATTGGATTGCTAATCCAGGATGCTATGTAACCTCCGTCTTAATGGCTTTGAAACCCTTGTTATTAGAAGGCCTTCTCGATCCAAAGGGTATTGTTATAGATGCCAAATCTGGAACCTCAGGGGCAGGGAAAAAAGCGGCAGAGAATTTAATTTTTTCAGAAATCTATAATGAGTGTTTACCTTATAAAATATCGCAACATCAACATTTTCCAGAAATTGAAATGTTTCTGAATCAGGGGTTGTCTGAAAAAGTGGAATTTATTTTTACACCTCATTTGTTGCCAATACATAGGGGCATTATTTCTTCTATTTACACTCAATGGTCAGTGAGTTTCAAATTAAAATCTGATTTAGAAAAAGAGCAAGCGGTTCATCAAGCTTATCAGAAGTACTATTCTGATTACCCTTTGATTCGTTGGGGTCGCGTCAATGAAAATAAAACTATTTTGAATATGAAATACATTGTTGAAACTCCGCTAACTCAAATTGGGTATGAAATAGATGAAGATCACCTTTATTTATTTTCGCAAATAGATAATTTACTAAAGGGCGCGGCTTCTCAGGCAATAGAAAATTTAAATTTAATGTATGGGTTAAAGCCAGAAACGGGCTTAACTTAATTTATGGAGAATCCCTATGACGGTTGAATCTAATTTAAATGTGACAAGACTTCCTCTTGGGTTTAAGTCTGCAGGAATTAATTGTGGAGTGAGAAGGTATCGTCCAGATCTTGGTTTGGTCTACTCTGAAGAATTAGCCGTGGCGGCTGGCGTTTTTACAGTGAATGAGTGTAAAGCCGCTCCGGTAGTGTATTCTCAAAAAATTTTACCTTCAGCACAGATTAAGGCGATCATCACCAACTCGGGACAGGCCAATGCCGCAACAGGCGCGGAAGGTATTGAGAATAATTTAAGAATGGCGCAAACGGTAGCTGGTGAGTTAAAATGTGAGACTCATCAAGTATTGACCGCAAGTACAGGAGTTATTGGTCAACAGCTCTCCTTGTTAAAAATAATCTCGGCGGTACCTGATTTGATTAAAAGGTCCTCTGATGATGCTGATAACTTTTCACTATCCATTTTGACAACGGACTTAGTTCCTAAAACGGCGACGAAGGATATTACCTTATCAGAAGGTAGAATCAGAATTACAGGAGTTTGTAAAGGTTCAGGTATGATTCATCCAAACATGGCAACCATGTTGGCTTATATTTTTACGGATGTCAGTTTAAGTCCTGAAAAGGCGCAGTTTTATTTAGGAAAAGCCGTTAACCTCAGTTTTAACAGAATTAGTGTCGACGGGGATTGTTCTACTAACGATACTGTTTTTTTAATGGCTAATGGAGCTGCAGGGGTGAAAATCAGTTCGACCAAGGACGAAGAGGTTTTTTTTCAATCGCTGGTAGATGTTTGTCAGGCCTTGGCACAAAAAATTGCCATTGACGGAGAAGGAGCAACAAAACTGATTGAAGTGCACTTAAAAAACTCGCCCACCCAAGAGCTAGCGGATAAAGCCTCTCGAGGAGTTACAATTAGCCCATTGATAAAAACAGCTATACATGGTGAGGATCCGAATTGGGGGAGGATCTTAGCTAGACTTGGAGCGGAAGGGGTTCCGAGTGAATGCATTGAAAAAATGCAGTTACGAGTTCAAGGAATTTTGTTGTTCGAAAAAGGAACTCCCGTTCTATTTGACAGGGAAATGGTGCGGCAGTTACTGAAGAAAAACAAAGTGATTATTGAGATTGATTTATTTTCTGGAAATTATGAATCCAAAGCTTGGGGTTGCGATTTGTCTAAAAAGTATGTTGAAATCAATACGGAGTACACCACATGAACTTTGCTGATAAGCCATGGATTATTATTAAGTTGGGAGGATCCTCTCTTCAGGATGAAGAAATGATTCGACAAATAGCCTTCAGTATTAAAAAGGTACTGGAATTAAATTTTAAAATAGCCCTAATTCATGGAGGGGGGCCTGCAATTAACGAAGCCCTTCTTGAGAAAAAAATGACTTGGGAGTTCATAGAAGGCCAAAGAAAAACAACCCCTGAAATGATGCAAGTTATAGAAGCAACTCTATTTGGAAAGGTTAATAGAAAAATCCAAAGACTATTTTCTGAGTTTGATGTCCCCATTTTGGGGCTTTCAGGAACAGATTTAAAACTTTTAAAATGTGAGCCGATGAGTTCAGAGTTGGGCTATGTAGGACGAGTTCAAAATGTTAATGTGTCTTTTTTAAAGCAAATTGTTGAAAGAAATGATCAAAAAATAGTTCCATTAATTGCCCCCATTGGGGTCAATGACCAAGGAGAAAGATTTAATATTAATGCCGATATGGCAGCGATGCATCTGGCTGTAGGTCTTAAAGCAAAAAATTTAGTTTACTTAACTGATCAAAAAGGGATCTTGGATGATCAGAAAAAACTTATCAATCAAATTGACTCCCTTGGTCTATATCAATTGATGGAAACAAAAGTCGTTCAAGGCGGGATGTTGGTAAAGGTCAGATCAGTAGTTCAGGCTCTCAGGGAAAATGTTTCTGAAGTGGATATCATGTCTGCCAAAGATTCAGAAAATCTGGTGGCCCTTCTTCAGGAAAATAAATCTGTAGGAACACGTTGCTATCGAATTTAAAAAATAGACAGAGCCCAAATAGTTAGTTATTCTTTTTCAATAAATTTAAGGAGAGTTCATGCTAAGTTTAAAAAATATAAAAGTTTTATTAGTTCTTGTAGCCATTACAGGTTTCACTGCTTGTAATAAAAAAGTAACTTTAGATACGGATCAAAAAAAAGCAAGTTATGCCATTGGAAGCCAATTGGGTAAAAATCTAAAAGACGCTCAAATTGATTTTGACCCCGAGGCTCTGCTAATGGCGATGAAGGATCTCAAAGAGGGTAAACCGCTAGCTTTATCTCAGGAAGAATTGGGCAAAGCGATGCAAAATCTTCAGCAAGAGGCTCAAAAAAAACAGGCAGAGTCTGCTGATGCAAATAAGAAAAAAGGGGATGAGTTCCTAGCTAAAAACAAAGCTAATCCAAATGTGAAAACCACAGCTTCTGGTTTGCAATACACCGTTGAAAAAGAAGGTACGGGTAAAATTCCTGCTGAAACTGACGAAGTTAAGGTTCATTATACAGGAACTTTAATTGATGGAACAAAATTTGATTCATCTGTAGAGCGCGGACAACCGGCAGAGTTCCCAGTAAATGGAGTGATTAAAGGATGGACAGAAGCCTTAAAATTAATGAAAGAAGGTTCAAAATATAAATTAACTATCCCTTCTGATTTAGCCTACGGCCCTATGGCAAGACCTGGAATTCCCGCAAATTCTGTACTTTTGTTCGATGTTGAGTTGCTTGAAATTAAAAAAGGTCATGCTGCCAATACAGCGACGCCAGCAGCAAAGCCAACAAAAACTAAAAATTAAATGAACTTTTAATATAGATCATTTAATTTTTAAGCTAAAATAAAAAACCCCGCCAAAGAGTGGGGTTTTTTTATGTTGGATTCCTTGTGGTCCATTTGGGTGAGGGGTGAAAAATGAATTTACCTATTAAAATCTCTTCTTTAGATCGTATTTTGGTTACAGGTTTTGAACCGTTTGGATCCTATAATAAAAATCCAAGCTTAGATTTTGTTGAATTCTTAAAAAATAAAGGATTTGCAACCGCCATTTTCCCTGTCAGTTTTAATTTAATTGATACGGAAATTCAGAAACTCAAATGGAACTCTTATGAATTTATTTTTATGTTTGGGTTGTCAGCTGAACGAAGTGAGTTATCTTTAGAGAGGGTGGCATTAAATTGGATAGAGAGTTCCCAAAAGGACAATTCGGGATTCTTACCACTCTGTCAAATGATCGACGAGTCTAAGCCAGCTGCGGTCATTAATAAGATAGATCTGAATTCCTGGTTGCCAGAGTTTGATAGGTTAGGATTACCAGTCAAGATTTCTCATTCGGCAGGGGCTTTTCTTTGTAATTACCTCTACTATAGAGTTCTAGAAATGAATAAAAATTGCCTTTTTATTCATATGCCAAAGGAAAACAATTTAGAAAAATTGGAAAAATTAATCCGAGCCCTATGTTTCAGTGGGAAGGTCCTTTAAAGAAAAAACCAGAGGGTAGTGATCTGAAGGAAGTTCAAATTTTTTTTCTAGGGAAGTTGGAATATCTTTTTCAAATCCATAATCATCTTTGTACCTATAAACAAAAACAGAATTTTTTTCTAAATAAGAACCTGCCAGGGGTGTTAAAAAACAATAATCGATTTGCTTTCCTTCGGTTTTTGCATTCATCTTGACTTGATAAAAAGTATTTCGTTTTTCAACAGGATATTGAGCTAATTCCAAAACATCTTCCATAGAGGTACGGGTATAGATTTCTTTAAATTCTTCCTCTGTTTGAAGCCTGGAGGCATTTCCGTTCAGATCTCCAGCCAAAATTAATGGGACCTGAGGATACTTTGAAAGAAGGTCCTTTTGAATATCTAAAACGGTTTTCATTTCTGCCCGTCGTCTTTCAAAACCATTGGGATCTTTTTTCTCTGGATCGAGTCTTGATTTTAAATGAGTCAGCAGAATGTTGAGGAAGGGTTTGTCGATATCTTTTTTAAATAATTTAAGTTCAACACAGTCCCTAGATAATTTGTTATTTGGGATGACTTTCGCGTTTTTCTCATGGGGATACAAAAAATTAATGGATTTATTTTTATTTGTTGTGAGGTCAAAGTAAATAGGTAAGGTTTTTTTAATTAGAAAACCAATATCAATATGACGATCCGAATTCCCTTCAATGAGAGCTGTATAATAGGATTGGTTTAGAAATAAAGAATTGAAATTTTGTAAGGATTCGAGTCCGCCAACTTCACAGAGCATGATAATATCTGGATCGATTTCCTGTATCACTTGAGCCAACACTTTACATTTGGCTAAAGACTTGTTGGGGAACAAAGAGGTAGATTGTTTTTGCCACTGAATTTCGTCTAGTTTTAAATCCTCCTTGTTTGGATCCTTATCAAAAAGTAAAAAAAGATTCTCTGCATTAAGGCAAAACAATTTAAGTTGGATAGTTTCTTTCCACATCATAATATTTATTGTAGGTTTTTATAAGAAAACGGGTCAACCTAAAAGGATTTAAATGAAATCAATAATTCAAAATAATGTCGGAAAATGGGAGCTTAAAGAAAAAAATTTTTCCATTGAGTTAGAAAAATTTTTAAAAAACGCCGAGCCCAGCAAGACAAAGGGCTGGGTTTTTGTTCTCTCGGACACACCATCAAGTATTAAAGATAATGCCAAAAAAACAAATGAATTAATCGAGAATTATTCTCTTCCCTGGCAAAAGGAATCCTTACTTAAATCCTCTCAAGATAATTATTATTTTCAGACTCAGTTTGGTCCATTTTGGATACTAAGACATCGTTCAGGAAAAATGAACTTCGAACAGTTTGGTTCGGATTCAAAATATTCTTGGGCTAGGGAAACGGTGGGTAACTTAATGGCCCATTTTAAGGCCCATAAATTATCAGATATCTATTTCTATTTTGGAGATAAGAACAATGATTTTTTTCTAGGCAGTCTAGTGGGAATGGATTTAAATCATTACCATTTTAAAAATGTAAATCAGGAAAAAAAAGAAAGTGTTCCACGGATTTGGATTTCTAGTTTCGATAGGGAGCTTATGAAGGAAGCCTTTCATCGAAGTACCGCCATTAATTTGTGTCGGCATTTTGTGAATCTTCCTCCTAACGAGTTGGGCCCCGAAAGTTTTGTAAAAGAGGTTAAAAATTTAGGAATAAATAAGTCTTTAAAAATGCAAATTTGGGATCAAGCAAAGCTCCAAAAAGAAAACATGAATCTTCATTTGGCGGTGGGGCAAGGTGCCAGTCAAAAACCACAATTGCTGAAGCTCAGCTATTCCCAGCCCAAAAATAAAAAAACCATCGCATTTGTCGGAAAAGGAATTACTTTTGATACGGGGGGGTTGGATATCAAGCCTTCTAGCGCCATGCGTTTGATGAAAAAAGATATGGGTGGCGCCGCCTGCGTTCTTGGCTTAGCCCATTATATTTCACAGAAACAGTGGAATTTTAATTTTGAATTTTATATTCCTTTGGCTGAAAACAGTGTGGATGGGAAATCCTTTCGCCCAAGTGATGTCGTTCAGTCAAGATCAGGACTGCGAGTAGAAATTGATAATACCGATGCCGAGGGACGTTTAGTTTTAGCTGACTCCTTGGATCTTGCAACCAAAGAAAATAAGGAACTTGAGTTCGTTATTGATGTGGCCACCCTGACTGGGGCCATTAAAGTGGCTCTTGGGGCCGAGGTGGCGGGCTTGTTTACCAACGATGAGGGGCTTGCTAAAAAACTTTCTCACGCCTCGCAAACGAGTGGAGATTGGTGTTGGAGGATGCCTCTTATTGATAAGTATTTCTCTTCCTTGAACTCTCATTTTGCAGATTTTAAAAATTCGGCAGAAGGTTTTGGTGGTGCGATCACAGCCGCTTTATTTTTACAAAAATTTGTGAATGGAAAAAAATGGGCGCATTTAGATATCTATGGATGGAATGACAAACCAACAGGATGTCTCGCTTTTTCTGGAGGGAATGGACAAGGAGTTCAACTACTGATCGATTTTGTTAATAGCCAGGAGCTAGGGTAGGGTTTACGCTTAGGACTCAACTCTTCGTTCTCGTCGGTCGGACTCCCTGCGACTTGGCTTGCCAAGCCTCAGTCGTCTCCCTCCTGCGGCCTCGATTTGAGTCCTAAGCGTAAACCCTGGGGAGTAAGGTTATGATTTATAATTCCAGAGTTTATTTTTTTTGATATAATTCTTGGCAAATTCAGGAACGAGCTCTTCCCATTTTTTGTTTTTTTCAGAAATCATTTTATTGATTTCTGAAGAGCGGTAATAAAGCTGCGATTCATCACAGGTGGAAATATCTAAGACATGGGCATTTTCTAGAAAGTGTTGATACAAGTGCGTCGCATTTTTTGGCGGAAAGAAAGACTTTGTCGTGAGGCAAGATTCGTTAGAGGCATGGGGATAAATATAGAGTTTTGTTTGGTCATCCATGAGCTTCCCTAGAGCTTCAAAAATTCCGCCATCCAAATTGACATATTTTTCTGGATCAAAAATTTCTTCTAAATGTTTAGCGCTCATAACAAAAACAATAGGAGCTTTGGTGAATTTCCTAAAAAAATGTTTCATTTCGTAAAGATATTTAAAATTTGAAATTAATAAATGAAAACCCAAGCTGGTAATGATTTCTATCCGATGAATAAAATCTTCGATATCAAGTCCGAACTCAGTAGAAATTTCAAACATCGGGATAATGTCGGAAGATTTCAACTTTTGCCCTTTCATTTCTAAGATCAATTGTTCGTGTCCTTTATTCAGAACATCTACATGGCTGAGACTAAGGGGGCGGTAAAATCCATGTTGTAAAATCAAACCCTTACCCCATACCGTATCGCTGATGTTGAGTATTTGTTCATCAACACTCTTACTTTTGGGACCAAAAAGAACCGCTTCCGCTAAACCATGTTTGACGAGTTCTAAATTCATTTTTCTATTATCAAAAATAGCTAAGTCAGCCCCAGTGAATTTGATAACATCTATCAAAACTTGTCCTTTTTTTAAACCAGAGACAAGAGTGGGAACAAATGACTCTGTCGTATCTGTTGAGAAAAATGCAGAATAGACAAGATTTACGCCCAAGATGCCAAGGGTTTCCTGTTGTTGCAGTCTCAATTTATCCTGCATGCGTACGTGAAGAATAATATCATTCCATGGACCACGCGGGGTTTTTTGATATCGAATTCCCATCCATCCATGGCATTTTGGAACCTCGGAAGTGCCCGTCATGACAGTATTCGCATAGGAGAAAAAAGTAGTTTTTTCCCCGCGATGTTGATCCAATCGCTTCAGCAAAAGGGAAGATTCTTTTTCTAACATTTTATTTAATCTTGATTCACAAACATAACGGCCATTTTTTTCTTTACCATAGATTTCATCGCTAAAAATCATGTCGTAAGCAGACATTGTTTTAGCAATGGTTTGCGAGGCTTTGCCAGCTTGAAAAAAATGGCGAGCGACTTCTTGCCCAGCTCCAATTTCTGCAAAGGTTCCGTAGATGGCAGGATCTAAATTCAGGCGTTGTGCTTTTTCATTCATCGTTTTTGCCTCACCTGTTGTCTCATTTGGCGGGCTCATTGTGTGCCTTCACCCAACCGGTAATGGCTAGACTTAGGGCTTTTTCAACAGGGATATCCATTTTAGTGACTCTGTTTTTTTCCACCAAAACGGTGTAGCCTCCAAGGGCATAGCTTAAAGGTATGAAGACCGCGATCAAATTCATTTGCGGGTTTGCTTTGGCGATCTCTGGAATATCTTCAAACTGATCTCTGGTGACGAGGCCGACCATTTGAACACCGGGGGAAATCTCAATAGAAACAACACTTTTTAAGTCTTTCTTTCCCGTGTTTGAAAATAGCCCCATCAAGTCTTTTAAGGGAGAATAAAGAGCCTTGATGAGAGGCACACGAGTCAGTCGAACTTCGATTTGTTCCCAAATTGATTTGGTTATAAAACTAGTGATTAATAGACCAAATAAAAAGATGATCAATAGGGCTAGAGTGAAGCCCAATCCTGGAATGTAATTATCATTTAATTGAGACTTTAAAAAATGACCTAATATATTTTCTAAAATGTTAATTCCAGAGGATAGCACATAAAAGGTAATGATAATGGGGAGCAACGTAAACAGACCGCGTAAAAAAATTTCAGTTAATTTCTTCATTCACTTTCCTTAAAAGTTAAATCTAAACATATCCCAGTTGTTTATCAAATTAAAACAGTCTCAAAGTAGTACAATTCATTACTTGTAAGTTTAAACTGAGTGATGACTAAAAAAACTTCTAAATTTTATTAAATTTCTCATAAAAGCTCTAAAGTCGGTTTTACAAATGCCCGACTAGACTTTGATCGCATTAATATTTGGAGGTTTTGTGGCTATAAATAAACATAGGACGTTGATTGAAAGTCGTATTTATAGAATTCTCTTCGTGGTATCCTTTTTCACGGTAGGGGTGCTGGGGCAGTACAAGGGGCAAGCAAAAGTCGTTCCTGGCGAGTATATTATCAAATATAAAATGGATCTTTCTAGATCCAATGCTATTGGGAAAATTCAAGGAAAAGTGACTCTTAAGACAGCTTTTCCAGAAATGAATATGCTCCATATGGCCGTTAAACATGGCCAAGAGAGTGCTGTTCAAGATATTAAGAATGACCCAGATGTACTTTTTATCGAACCTAATTATATTTTAGAAAAGTTAGATAATGATAATGAATCCCAGTCGAGCGTGGGGCAAGTCGTTGAGCAACTTTCATTAGATCAAGTATATGCTCAATCCTCTTCGGCTTTTACACAAAATTATTCAAACGTACGTGTGGATCAAGCTTGGCAATTAAGCAGTGCCTATGCCTCAAATAATCGTCCTATCGTGGCCATTCTGGATACAGGTTTGGATAAGGATCATGTTGTTTTTAAAAACTCAGGGGCTTTATGGGTCAACCTAAAAGAAATTCCTGGGAATGGTATTGATGATGATCAAAATGGATATATCGATGATATAAACGGTTGGAATTTTATTTCCAATGCCGCTTCTTTTGCAGATGATGAAGGTCATGGCACCCATGTCGGTGGGATCATTGTCGGAGCCACTTTGGATATTTTTTCACAAAACATAGATCAAGCAAAAATTCAAATTATGCCATTGAAGTTTCTGGATGCTCAAGGGTCAGGTTCGACAGCCAATGCCATTAAGGCCATCTATTATGCGGTTAATAATGGAGCTAAAATTATTAATAATTCTTGGGGAGGCCCAGGCTATTCGAGTGCTCTTTTGGAAGCCTTAACCTACGCATACAATCACCAGATTTTAATTGTTTCTGCAGCAGGGAATTCTTCAAAAAATAACGACAGTAATGAAATATATCCAGCAAATTATGGAGTTCCAAGCAACGTAAGCATTGCGGCGACTAGTGATACGGACAAGCTAGCTTCCTTTTCAAATTATGGAATACAAAAAGTTCATCTTGCTAGCCCTGGGATTTATATTTATTCAACCTTGCCTGGAAATTTATTTGGTTCCATGTCCGGGACATCTATGGCCGCACCCTTCGTTTCAGGAATTGCGGCCCTGGCCCTCAGAGAAGCCCCAGCTTTGTCAGGTTATCAATTAAAATCTCTTTTAGTTTCTTCAGGTTATTCAATTGGAAATTTAGCATCAAAAATTCAGTCGGGTTCGCGAATTGATGCCTATAGTTTAGTATCACAAGTCAAAACGAACCCTGGTATCACTTCCAATCAACCAGAATACAAACCGAGCTACTCAGAAGAGAGAAGCGTCGCTTCGGAAGCAGCTCCCGATTCTTCTCCTAAATCTGGTGGAGGCTGTGGAACGGTGGCAAGCTCTCTATTAGGTAAGGGTGGTGGTGCTCCATTTGATGCCAACAGCGCTCTTGCGGTGTTATTTTTATTTATGGTTCCTTTGGCCGTTTATACTTACTTGAAAGCTAAAACCAAAACACCAACGTATGTACGACAACATGATCGTTTCATCATGAACTCTGATATCACCGTGAAGATGGGAGATCGTGAACTGGTCGCACAAATGAAAACTATTTCTATGGGCGGATTAAGTTTCAATATCGATGAGATGCTTGAAAAAGGCGGATCAGTAAGTATGAAAATTAAAGGTCCTGACAATCAAGAAATTGAGGTGGAAGGGCGAGTCGTTTGGTCAGAAGCTAATCATGCTTACGGAGTCAAGTTCGAAGAAGAAAAAGGAATGTTCACTGATGCCTTTATGGGATGGAAGAATAAATTAGTGAAAACAGATTAACTTATGCTTCGTTAATCTGTTTTCCAATGAGTCAAATAATTATGGGCAAGAAGTTCTTGGCATGGGTTTCATATTTGGATCAATTGGCCCGCCGTTTTGCCATTTTGGTTGAAAAAAAACACCGGTTTGGGAAATAGCAACGTTAGCATCATAAGAGTCCTGGCTCTCTGAAAAATAGGCGACGCCACTTATAGCTCCGGAAGTTCTATCTTTTTGAAAAGTACCACTATTGATGGTGCCAGATTCTGTATAATCCTTACTAGGAGTGCCATTTAAATTCCAATTTATTGATACTTTTGTTTCATTCATTTTTATTCTACCAACCATTTTTTGGCCTTTTTGAAGATAGGTGAAACAAGCAGTTTCCAAAGCATGGCTCGACAATGATGTCAGTGTTACCAAAATGGCTATTCCTATTTTTTTCATTTTATTTCTCCTTGTTGTTTTAGTATTTTTTTTCATTGTTAATGAGAATAATAAATAATATGTAAAATACAGAGAATTAAAAAGATCCTGAAGGGTAGTCCCAATATTCTTGACTAGATCTTTCAGGAAATTCCACCTCACACATTCCGTTTGAAGAGTTTCTGATTTCCTCATTTCCTCCATAAAGACTTTGAATTTCATAATTTGAAGGGTATTGCTGCTGACTGCTCCCGTCTTCGCAATTCCTTTTTTTACTACATTTAACTTTAGTCTGACTGCTATAAACTCCACTCACCAGCGAACAGGATTCATAGGTCCTTACGGGAACCCATTCTATGTGACGGCAGTTTCCATTGTTTGCGCATGAAAACTTACTGATTCCAACGACAAAGGTTTCAGTTCCCCATTTGGAAATTATCTTCCTAAAAACGATGAACCCAAGTCCACCTTTCTCTTTTTTAATTTTCATTTTAGGGCTGATGTAAAAAACAGGATGTGTGATCGCAGCAGGACTTCCCTCTCCAACATTTTGAATCTGAGGAAATTTTAAACTTGGCAATTCAGGATTTGCTGCAAATGAAAAAAGATTGAAGAATAGTGGAACGATTGTCGCGAAAAATTTGATTTTAACGAGGCTAAAATTATTCATGATCATCTCCAGAAAAGATTATTTTACCGGGACCCTAATATTAAACGAATCCTAAAATGTTAAATGGGTCTATAATTAACTGGATCTTACATTAAGGCTCTGAATTATTATAGTGTCATGTTTTTGTACAGTAAAAATTGGACAGTAAAAATTGGGTGGTTGATCTTAACGAGCCAAATTAACCTAGCCGAAGAAGAAAATGTAATAGAGATTTTCATAAGTGAGTTTGATCCATTCATAGGAAAATCAGAATAAAACTAAATTTTGTACTAGGGTGATTTCTCATTATAATTTCTCAAAAACTGATTCCATCTATCCAATACGAGTGAATAATATAATGCCCCTTTGGGGGAAAAACTATTAAAAGTTGGAATGGTAAGTTCCAGGATAAATCCACAACTATATTTCTTGTATGCTGGTAAGCCGGTTAGATTTTCAATTTTTGGTTCGATATGATTACAATGGCTCTCATTAAAAAAATCTGGAATTCTTTTAAAATAATCGCGACATATCTCTGCAGCTTTTTTTATTTCTGATCTTTTAACCTCGTCACAATCATTTCCATTTGAAAAATGAAATCCTGAAAAATTCAAATTTTTGGGCTTGAGCCATGTAACATTGTTCAGATTTTTTACTCGCTTTAAGACCATCAAAGTTGTATCTAATTTTTCGTCCATGGACTGAGAACTAAATTTCTTAACCTCGTCTTCCTTTAGTGCCGCTATCGACAGAACCTGGGATGAATTAATTTTAAGATAGACAACCCCATTATCTGAATCTATAAAATTGCCGATAGATAATTTGATGGCAGAATCTGTCATTTTCACAATTTGTGAAGTGATTGTAGGTACTTTCAATATGAGGCTCGGATATAAATAGCAATCTAAACACCAAATATTTAGTTTTGGATTTTCAACGATATCAATTTGGATCAAACTTAAACTTTTTTCGACTTTAATATGATACAAGAATGGTTTAATAAGAGCGCTCATTAAAGAATTACCATAATAAATTGGCTCATAAAATCCGTCCACGAAATCGTCAAATGTGACAGGTCTTTCGTAGATTCTTTTAATTTTTTCATTAAACAAAAAGGTTCTGTCCATTTTATTAATAAAATAGGGAACGAATTCATGATGAATCATTAACTTTAAAGAAAAAAACTCTTTATTTTTTAACTTCTTTTCCCATGCTGGTCGATATATAATTATATAGTTTGTTTTAGGAAAATAATTTATGGCATCTGGCGATTCTTTGAGCCTTTTTGTCTCGCCATTGACTGATTCTTCATAATAATTAACTAATGGTTTTTCAGACAATTCAATTTTTGTTTGAGAAATAATATTTCTGTAAACCTCAGTAGAAAAAACCACACTTTGATCTGAATAATCGAAACCGTAATAATTCTCAATATCACTGACTAACTCAAAGGCCAATTTTCTAAATGTCAATTCAGTAAACTCTTCTCCTCTGGAAGTAAAACCTACCAGTAAAATGAATAGAAAATACCTCATAAAATCATTTCCTGTTGTCGTTATCACATCAAACATTTCGAAGAGATTTTGTTGCCATTGGCAGTTTGCAAATTTTCAATTAGACTTCGGACTTCAGTTTGTTCTCTTTCTTCCAGATTTTCGTAAAAAATAAATTTATCCATGACATCATTGTCTTCCATTGCTTTCAATCTTACTAGAAATTGCTTTTCAGCAAGGACACAGTAGGAGTCCTTGGGGGCTGAATCATTTTTCACCTTTAAAATTAATACCGAATTGTTTAATCGTTGAAAATGGGAACCATCTAACAAGAAAAATTCTTTTTGTCCCTTTCCGAACTCTACAAATTGAGGATAGTCTGCTGAAAAAATTCCATCTTTCATCTCTTGGTACAGGTAGCCCACATACCTTCTAAAATCATCTGATGAAAATTCACCACCATTTCCAATGGCCTGTGTCCAACCAGACATTGAAAAAAAAGTGACTCCAACTGCAAAGATAACTAAATTAAGCCTGTTTCTCATGCAAATCTCCCTGAGAAAGATCTTTAATTTTCTCATTTGATGTTTCATTTTGTTGCCCTGCTATTGAGCTTCTTGGAAAGAACTGAATCGCCAAGGTGTACACTTCATTTTTTTCTTTTTCTTCACAAAAAAGCGTGATCTCACGTTGAAAGTTTCTAATCTTCTCTTTTATTTCAGAAATTGAGTTTAAATCTATAGGTAATGTGAAGCAGGTAAAATCTCTTAAGTTAATAGGATCCTCTAGTAAGGAATTTTTTGCCTGCTTCAGACTATCTAAATGAGCTGATTGAACATAGGAATCTTTAACATCATCAGTTGTTGAAAAAATAATTTTTTCTTTTACTAATTTGTTGTTTTCCACTTTAAGCAATTTGGCAGTGATTAATCTGTTTATTGTTAAATTAGCTTTTTCCTCAGATATTTTTAATCGGCTAGCAATCCATTTTAAATCGTAATGAAAATCTTTTGTATCAACAAGAGCCAGCAGTGAAAAATGGCATGATTCAAAAATAAATTGAAATTGATTTCGTGATAAAAATGAAGTTTTTTTTAACCCATTAACTTCATTTAATGACGATCCTGTATTAAGAACTTTAAACTCCCCTAAGAATTGGGCTCTTTCGGTTGGATTTAAATTCAAATTTTTAGCAATTTTATAGGCCATTTTTGAAGTTAACTTCCTTTTACCTTGCAACAGCTCACTCATGGAACCAGAGCTCAATCCAGCTTTTTTGGCGAAAGCGCGAATGGAATAATTTTCATTTAATTTCTTAGTTTCACTTAATTTGTATTTAAGAAAATCACTCATTTTAGGTTAGCCTTTATTTTCAGATTTCAGCACAATTCATTAATTCTTATCTTTATCTGATTAGTAATTCATGCCATCCTTAAGCCATAGTTCCAAATAGTGGAAAAAAGAAACAGGAGCAGTTAGATCTAACTATCTATAAAGATTAAATATTGTGACTTTTTTGTAACTCAAAACCCCCCATTTTTTCGACTATTTTCGATCTTTTTATGATGACGAAATGTCACCGCAATTGTCATCTTCTTTAACACCACTTGATGGATTGCCTTTAAAGCAAGAGTTATAGAGGCTTTCGAATTAGGAACCTTAGAAAAGACTTTTTTATTCGTCTTGAAAAAAGACCAAAAGAAAATGAAGAACAGACTGTCAATTTTGAACTCTATTCATTCAAAATTGATTTTTAGTTTTTCATCTGGAATATGATTTAAACGGTTTAAAACAGCCTTGTATTCCGCTAAGTCTTCTGGATATTTAATGGGATCAGGCCATCGATTATTTTCGAGTTTAAAGGCCTCCTGCCAATTCTTAAATTGTTCTTGTCGAATCAGTGCAGGATTGAATTTCTTTTCCTGCAATTCATGAATTTGTGAATCTGTAATGTAAGGATCATGCACCACATAATTAATTAATGGAAATAATTGAACTGAATAATAGAGGGAAGAGGCTGTTCCTACAAGGTATATGAAACGGCGAGCTTTTTTAAATTTATTTTTATTCCACAATTTGTATTTTGAAACAAAATTTTCTTTGGAATCAAAAATGGAGCTTGATGGGGTGACAGGTTTTTCTTGCAAGTAGAATAAATGGCAGGAAACAGGAATGGCAAATGCAGAAATCTCTGCATTTGCTATATTTAACAACGTTAATATCAAAAAAAATTGGAGTTTAATAAGAAGCTCGAGATGAAGGTTGAGTCAAATAGGCAATTGCAAAAGCACCTATGAAAACGGCTACCATCCCACAGCTTCCTCCAGTCGCGCAAACATAGACAGCAAGTGCAGCGACAATCAAAACGACAATCGTTTGAAAATTCCCTACTAATGCGGCTGGAGATCTTTCAGCTTTGTGACCGTTTTTTACTTGTTGTTCTGTTTTTTGAAGAGCTTCTTGTTCAAGGCTATTTAAGGTTTGTAGTATGGTGAGTTTCACTTCTTCTGGTTTACCTTCAAATCTAAGTACTCTTCGAGAGAAGACAATTCCATTTTGTAAAGCCTTCACGAGTATTTGTTTTCCATTAGTCACTGAACTAAATTGAAAAGTGATTCCCGAACGAGCCCAAGGGGAAGTGCTTTCAGGAAAGTAAGTAACTGTTCCAGAAAGACCACGAATGAGATTGTCAAAAGAAATTTCATTTCCGTTTTGATCCATCAAATTTCCTCCTTGGGATTTCATTTCATGGTATCGATTTTCAAAATCTTTAATAGCTTCGCTTGAAAAGCGTGAAACAGAAGGCGGAGAAAAAGCATGCGCCATGTTGGTGGTGATAAAAATAAGGGAACAGAATAAGGAAACTAGTATTTTAATTTTTTTCATAAACTCTCCTGGTTGGTTGTTACAACAGTTATAACATTTAAAAGGGGTTTATAAAATTTTTGAGATAAAAGAGTGTTCCAAATTTTGGAGCAGTTCAGTGATTCGCTTTCATTTCAGAGATCCGAGCTGCCTGACATAATCGAGAAAACATAGCTGTTACTTCTGATAAAATTAAAAGCACGATCTATTACACTTATAACCAGTGCCATCAGGGTTTCCATTGCTTAACTTTTTTATAACCGTCTTCTATAGTGATAAATTGACTATTCCTTAATTTAAATAATTGATTTGGCAGATTCACGTTGATTGTTTCCATTATTTCATATTGACCAACAGTTGAATTGAATCTCAAAATTCTATAACCGTTATTAAAAGCGACGACTAATCGGCCGTCATCCAGCTCTCCTACGTCGACAATCGCTTCAAGTTTGCCCTCTTTATCTTTGAAATCCAAATTTCTTTCAGTGAATTCCATTTGTTGAGGGGCCCAAGTTCTAACTATCAATTGATAATGGGAAAAAGTCATGATGGATCCATTTTGTAGGTGCCTGACTTCTCTTATATAGTCTATATTTTTATCGAATCGCTTTTTAGGGAAATATCCTTGAGTACTTTGATTGTAAGCCCAATATTGAATGTATGAACCAGGGAAAAATCCTTTGCTGAAGTTAGAAAGGTAATGAAATGTAAGTAAATCACCATTTGGAAGTTCAACAACACCGTTGATTTGATCGGGGCCAAGTTTGGTAAAAGAAGCAGTTTGATAAGGTGAACTGAAAATACCTTGGTGATTAACACCTTCTGAATAAATTAAAAAACGACCATGACTAAGAACGACGACGATTCTTCCACTTTTTAGTACTTTTAAACCAACTATAGAATCTCCAAGAGAACTCTGTCGATAAGGGTCTAAAAAAATATTAGATTTTCTAGCTTTTTTGACGTCATAGTTGCCAGGTTCAAAAAAAATTAGATCTTGGACACGGGGAAATGCCTCGTAAACAGCGACAGCTCCACCGGTTATCAAAGGTTGAAAAAATGTGATTTTTCAGTGGTCATTAAGTTCAACATCTATTAGTTTTTTGTAAATTTGTGATTCTGCATCTGGTTTTAGAACGGTGAAATAATTTTGACTAGTTTCGGCGAGAACGGTTCCATCCATCAACGTTGTCATTCGATTTGGAAGTTCTTTAAAATGATGAGAGAGATCCTTACTTTCAAATTTACCTGCTGAATTAAGGTTTTGTTTGACGTTAGCTTGTTCTACTTCCAAAGGTTTGAGAATCTGTAGTGATCTTTCTTGTTCAAATATATTCAGCCTCTCTTTAAGAACTTTAATGAAATTAGGATTATCACGAAGGGCTTTTCCAATAAGAATTTGAAAATTTGGTTCTTGAATCACCTCAAACGAGTTTTTGTTTTGTTTCAATGCCAATGCGACAATTTTTGACGTAATGCCTTGAACAGCAGTTTCATGGTTGAATGATTTTTGCTGATAATGGAGTCCACATTGTTGTGCCATCGTTCCATCAATTATTAAAACGATAAAAAATAAGATCATAACTGCCCACTTAGTTTCCATTTTGGACCTCTAATTCTTTTTTAATTAATTTAGCACTCCACAGATAGGCGAGACTGGCGTTACCCTGAAAAGTAGCTTCAGTAGTAATAAAATCTCCAGTGGGAAGTACCAATAGATTAGTTGATATATCAGTGTGTTTTTGGTCACTTTGAATCACTTTAAAATTACCACTGCTATCTTCTTCTAAAATATGAATTTTTCCATTGTTTGAATTTGCAACCAATCTCCCGTCTGGTAATTTTCTGACTTTGAAAACAAAACCACCTTCTACTAAAGGGATGGAGGCGTTAGATTTGTATTGTGAAGGCGCTAAAGGATCTTTGCCCGGTGACCAGACTCTAACACTGCCATCATAAGAAGATGAAGCCAACCTTCCATCACTTAAAAGAGATAAGGAGGTCACTCCTTTCGTGTGTCCTAAAGAGGTTCCTGTTAAACGGGGATTTAGAACGTTTGAAAGGTTCAATGAAACAATTTTTCCTGAGTAAAGTGCAAAGGCGATATCCCCGTTAACTAATTCCACAGCATCTGCAATGCTGGTATCTTCAAGAAATATCTCACCTGATAAATGGCCCTTGGTTCCATTTGGTCCAGGTGTGTAAATGCAAAATTTCCCTTTTGTTTTGATGACAATAATTCTTCCATTTGAAAGTGGTAATAATTGAAGAACCATTTCTCGTCCAGGGATATCAATACCGATGGGGGCTTTTGCATCGCTTCCAGGATAAAGGATCCATAAGGTATAAGACCCTTTGTTAGATTCATACATAGTGGCGCTACCATCAGGTAAGGAAGCATAACCATCTCGAACCTCGCCAATTCGTTTTTGGAACGAACTATTTATTTTTATTTTACCTGTGGAAGGATCTTGAAAGGCAACATAGTCCGTTAACCCATTCATATTAAAAATAATGGTTCCATCTGAAAGAGAGTTCATTTTAAAAATATCTTCCCCTAGCAATTGATGTAAATCTTGAACGGTTTCATAGGGTCCCGGAATAGTAATGGATTTTTTTACTTTCGGAATGATGACAAGAGTAGAAGTTTTTTCCTTAATTTTTTCTTTAAGCTTTTTTAAAAAATTAGGTATACTGGCACTATGTTTTTTCAAAGCTAACAGAACCGATTCTTGTTGGATCACATCGGTTATATCTATACTTCTTTCTTTAGCTGCTTTCATCAATCGTTCTACCAGTGAATCGATGATCTCTTCTTCATTTTGTTTTTCAGATGAATCTTTTGAAACAAGCATATAAGATGATAAACAAGTATTTGCAGCCGCAATTGTAGACTGAAAAAGTAAAGATAATAGACTCATATTAATTAGTATTTTTAATTTTGATGTTACAAATATTTTCATGGTTGCTGTCCTATCTTTAAATTGTTAGGTCTCCATAAATCGAGAGAAGCGTCTTGATTGCTATATACAGAACCTAAATTAGTAATATAAAAGCCTTTTTCTTGAATCAAAATATGAGTGAAACTCGGATATGAATTATTAAATTCGGTTACTCTAAATAAATCAGTTCCCTCTTTTTCTAAAATTGCAAATCCGAAATTAGTGCGTGCAACTAAACGTCCATCAGAAAGGTGTCTCACTTCTAAAACATAGCAGGGACTTTTACAAATATCTACGTGATAGCTTGGAAACCGAGAGTTATTGGAGAGAGTCCAAAATTGGACCTGCTCTGCACTAGATGTAACAAATTGGCCATCCTTTAATAAATCAATCGAGGTTAAGTGGTTTTTTTTTGAATTTAAATAACCAATGAAAGTTGGTTTATTTTTTTTTCTAAAATCCATTAACTTTATCAATCCATTAATCAATGTAAAGGCGACTAAGCCTTTCGAATATTCTATTCCATGTGTAATTGCAGTATCTTCTAATCCACCTGAAAGCGGATCTATAATTCGATCAAAAACGTCGATATTGTCTGAAAATTTGCCTTCGGTACCAAAAAGTCCTGGGTTGTAAATATTCAATTTGTAATTAGTTTTAATCACAATAATTCGACCATCAGATAGGGGCAATAATTTCTTTGCAAAACCATTTTTGGGTATGGGAATCCTCATGGGTTTTTTACTTTTTCCTGGTTTCATGATCCAGAGAAAATCAGGACCGCCATCAGAATAATTTTTTGTAATTCTGGTTTCGCCATGTTCATACATGGCTATACTTCCATTTGGTAACGAAACGTAGCCTTGAAGCCTGGGTTTATCAAAACCCTTAAAAATTTTATCTTTTATTACTAAGTTGCCAGTTGTGGGTTCTTGTTTTGCTACTAAGTCTTCAATTGAATCCGGAATTTCAAATACAATGGATCCATTAGATAGCTTGTAAACATTCTGAATTTTTTCATCTGATAACTCTGGTAAAATGCGTTGTCGTTCGATTGAAAAAGTTCTTATTTTTATATCATTTTTCAATAAAGTGTTTTGGTCATTCTGATTTCGCTCTTTAAGAACCTTTTCCTCAATCTGTTGTTGTTCTTCTTGTTCTTTTTCAACAGATTCTTCTGTTACCTTTTTTTCTGAAGACTCTTCATTTATTTTATGCTGGTTTAGTGCCATTTTTATTTTTTTTATAAAGGAGGGAATTCCAGCACTTTCTCTTTGTAGCGCAAATAAAACGGAGTTTTTTTCGATCATATCGAAAACGTCAATATTATTATTTTTTGAAGCCTTCAGCAATCGAGCTACAACAGAATGAATAATTACATCTTCCTTCTGGCTAAAAGCAGGAAGCGAAAAAGTGGAATTGTAAGAAGACCTACAATTATTCGTTGCCCAAATCTGAGAGTGAATAAAAAGACAAAATGAAATTAGCTTGATTAATGATGAAATTTTTAATTTAAAAGAGGTTTTAATTTTTAAAATCATGGTGAAGTTCCTTTTTCTGCTAACTGCTGTAATTGAAGCAGTAAATCGGCTTCCAATTGCGAAAGGGAATCCAGTCTTGATCCTGTCCATCGTGAATAGTTGGTTAAAACGTCAGCTAATGTTTTGATTACCACTTCAGATGGCGCCTTGCTTTTTCTTATACTAGATAGGAGCAAATCTAAGTCTCTAACAAGGCCAGAATTTTTTGGTGGAGTATTCGTGCTACGATTTTGCAACTCTTCATTTGCCAATCTGATGGATTCAAAAGGTTTGTCAGTGCTAAATAAAGGTACTTTTATATTAGAAATCATTTGGCTTAATTTCCCACTAAGATTTTGATTGCTAGGATCAAAAACAAAAGCATCCGGTGATTCCTGAAGTTGATCTGTATTGTTGATAAATTCGTTCATCATTTCCCTGGTCAAAACAGTTACCATGGCTTGGGAGTTTTTTGTATTCGTATACTGAGCAATTTCTTCCAGTTGGTGGTTTCTCTCTCCGATGGCCACCAGATTAAACATGGTTTGAACACCAGGAGGTAGATCAGCTATTTTTTTTAAAGTGCCAGGCCTATCTATGGCGGCGCCACCGTCGGTTAACAAGATCATATTTGCTTTTTTTAATTTAAGTCGATGAATCAAATCATTTCCGCGGTTTTTATGATCTATATTATCATAAATCATTTGGAAGTGTTTATCAAAACAGGCTTGAATATTTGTATCTTCTTTGGCATCGGTAGGTGAGTTTAAAAACTGAAGAATCGCACTCCTAGCTTCTTCTGCAGACTTAATGTGGATTCCTGGATAAACTGAATTCCCAAATGGAAACAAGACGACTTCGTGAATAGGGTTTCCCATGGGATCGCGTTCAGAAATTGCCTTGTCCACGATGGCGGCAATGGCACTGGCTTGGACAATAGCTGGTGAACCCTTCATCGAACCACTGACATCAAAAAATATATTTGTGTGTTTCCTTTCAATTGAATTTTGTGATCCTGTAGCAGGGTAAGTGGCTTTATAACCCTTCATAAATTGTTGATCCTTGAGTAAGTTTCCTAGAACCATCATGACTGGATCTGGATGATATTGAAAATCTAAATTCCATCGATCGAATTGGGCGATATCTTCGGGACGAGCGAGCACGATATCTTCGTTATCCCTTTCTCGTTTGACAGTTCGAATCATTGATTTAATTTTTCGAACTTTAAATTCCTTTTCTGTATTTAAAAGGAAATTGAAATGCCTGCCCACCATGGAGGTTCGTACCAGATGAGATAGAGATCCATTTTTCAGAGCCGTATAGAGACTGTTTTGATCCATGGATCCTATTTTCAAGGCTTCAGGGTATTGATCCAACACGATCTTACGAATCGTATTTCCTGGAAGTTCACGTATAATTCTTTCAACAAGCTCCTGTTTTGGTGATGAAGGATGGCGGTAAGAATCAAACTGATATTTGATTTCCAACAAAGAATTTAAAAATTCTTTTTCTTCGAAACTTAAATCGCGATATTTGGCAATTGACTCGACAATAGATTTCACATTTTGCAAATTTCGATAGGACAAAGTAGGATTTGTAAAAAACTGTGTTTTCGCTTCGTTCACTAATTCTACAAGAGTTTTATCTTCTTTGCCATAAAAGTGGCTCGCAATGAGATTCGCTTCTGATTTAACTTGAAGGTTATATCCTTGCATTTCAGGAAAATTTAAAAGCAGCGATTCTAAGGTTAACGGCAACTCTCCGATTTTTGTATGATGAACACTGCTCTCTAGGGCATACAAAATAGCTTGCCGAGGGTAGGTCCCCAGCAAACTATCAAAAGACTTGGGAAGGCGATTGATTTGAACTGGAGTCCTAGGCATGTAAATATCTAATGGAATTTGACTTTTAGGTGTTTGAACTTCATGATCTTCTGAATTGTTAGCAGGTCGGGATTCATTATTTTGATTCTCTTTTAGTTTCTTTTCTTCAGATGCAGGGGGTTCATTTTCAGAAGTGTTTCCAATGTTTTTTTCAACAGGGTTTCCGTCATTCCCTGGCTTGTCCTTATTTGGAGTAAAATCAAAGGGAACCCATTCCTCATTGACAAAGATTTCAACCCAAGTGTGTTCAGGTACATCTGCATTAGCCAATTGATATATTTCCTGAGCGATCTCTTTGGAATCAGCAATGTTTCTACCACCAGCAACACGGGTTGGGATTTGAAAGAAGTCTCTTAAAAGAATGGCGCCGATTAAAGCGGCTCCGTCACAGTTAAAGGTTTTCCCTTTTGCTAAGGTTAAGGCTTTGGGGTCGTTCTTAGAAAAAAGATCAGCGAAAAAGTTTTTTTTAGATTTAACGTTTGAATCATTATAATAGGAATAGGGTCCATCTGTTTGAAACCATTCAGATAGGCGTTTGGAAATCAACATTGGGTCGCCTTTACCTTGTGCGCGCGCAGAATTGATACCATCCATCACGTGATCAGGCCAAGATCTAGGATTAATTCCGCTGATCTTGGAGTTTTCTTTGATTTGCTCTGGAGACATTATAATTTTAGGTCCAGGTTCTAGCCAAAAAGTCACTTTTTCTGGTAATGGTTTTTCATTGATGCTTTTAACTTGATATTCCCCTGGAATTGTTGAGACAACAGCATAATCTCTATATTCTGTTAAAACAGGTCTAAATCCATAGGGAGTTGGAATCATTAATTCAGAAGCTTTTTGATAGTTTATGATAAAGTATTTTTCGTTTGCTTTTGTCGGAGAAAAATTTTGAATCGGTAATTGTTCCAGCGGACGAGCCTTGGGATTTTGTTGAAGCGGATCGCTTAAATCTTCATAGGAAAAGGTTCTAAGCAACTTGGAACTAGGCCGAGCGGTTGTGCCATACCAATAGAGATCTCTTTTGTTTTTCACAGCTTCATTGAGGTCCTTATTCTTAACTTCAAATTCTTCTTGACGTTTTTCGTTCAAACGAGGCAATGGTTTTGGCTGAGCATTTGATTTATCGATTTTAGTATCTTTGTTTTCTTCAGCTTGCTTTTCCAAAGGAGAAGCTTTTGCTTCCTTCGTCGTACCTCCTTCTCCTTCGATTTCTGTAGTTCTTGTGGATGAATTTCCATCCTTGTTCTCATTGTCTGTTGTTTGGGTAGATCCACCACCTCCACCGCCTAGGCCAATTCCTTTGATTTTCTTTTTTCCTTTGAAGAAATTAATAATTTTTTCGATAACTTCAATGGTCTTTTTCGTCACTATTTTTCCAAGGTCTTTTGCTTTTTTGAGGAATTCATTTTCAACAATGGGTGGTCTCTCTTTGTTTTTTGAGGTGCTACCAATTGAAGGAGAGTCAAAAACTCTGGAAGCAAAAGAATCATTTTGGGAACTAGAACTAGTTGATTGAGTTTTGCGATAAACCAAAGAGCAGGATTTATTATCACTAGCAAATGAAATTAAGCTAACTGAAAGGATCATTGCGAACGGTAAAATGAATAGCTTCATATTTTTTCCTTTTCATTTTTCTAATTCATGGGCGTCATTTTTATAAGGCGCCACTTTTATAAGAAAATTAATCATAAAAAAAATTTAAAATTAATGAGTCCTTTTAATTTATAAATTTCAATTCTCTTTGAATCTTTGTAAATTATAAATGAAGCGATTCAAAGAGTGAATTTTTCAGGTATAAAAGTGTTCCAAATTTTGGAGCAGGATAAGTGTCTGATATCGTATACAAAATGTGGGGCAGGCTATTGTCTACATTGAGCGGTTTAAACATCACTATGGTAAAATAGTGTTAGCTTCATTATTATTTAGTTCATTAAATAAAAAGTATCATTTACATAGTGAGGTAAAATGAAGTCATTAAACATTAATTCCTTTTGGAAACAAACTTCTATTTCTATATTGATTTTAACTGGACTACTTTCTGTTGCCAGTGCAAATCCTAATTACCTGTGTGGACGATATTATCGAAAGGTAATCAAATCGAGAGTGGTTAGAGGTGATGGTTTTGAAAATATTCACCCAACTAAAGTGAATGCGGCTTGGGAAATATCTCGAGTGGGTCTAGCTGAACTGGCTAGTGAAATCTATGGCTCTGAAAGTTTTCTTTATTATTTGGGTACTGGAATTTTGGCAAAAGAAAATGTTCTTGCTGATGGCCCTGGTGGTGGGGCAAAGACATTTAGTGTGACTAAAGTTTTAGAAGCACAACTGAATGCGGTTAGAGGCGTTGATGAAGAAGCATTGAAAAGTTTGCATAAAGATATCGTCTTTTTTATAGAAGAAATTAAAAAAATTGCTGATGAAGAAAAAACGGAAATAAAAGACCCCTCGAAAAGATTGTTTACCTTACAATTCCACCAACTCCTTAATGAGTCCGCTATTCTCGGTGGACCAAACCCCCTTAAATTTGTAAAAGAAGGGGTTTATGAAATCGACTATAGCCAGGCTTTAATCGCAGAAAAAAATATTTTTGCAATACTCGACGAAGTGGAAAAAGCACCTGTCAATATTCAGATGACAATTTTATCGATACTCAACGAGCGTCAAGCCTTGCCAGGAAATAAAGTCATTGAAACGGCACTTGAATCTATTTCGGCAACAACCAATGCGACATCGGGACAGTTGGTATCCCAAGGATCTCCTGAACAGATCGGTGGCAGAATGGCTTTTTACGATCGATTCGCTCTTAAATTCCACGTCGTCAACGTCGATGCCTCTGAAAAAGATGGTTTTCTTTTTATCGAAAAAGTAAACCCAGAAAAAGGCGGAAAGAGATTCACCATTCTCGATCTTCGTGTTTTGCGAAACTTACTGCCAAAAATTACTATTCCTAAAGAGCTTTTAGATTCAGCGGCGGAGGTTTCGGCACAGTTGGATTTAATCTACTCGGAATACTATAAAACAGCGAAAGAAGAAGCTGAACGTGAAAGAAAAACACCTCGGTTTTATCCACCCTTCTCTGGATCGATTCGAACTAATTCAAAAGTGATTCCTCTGTGGCAATCTGCCTTTTTAATGCGTCAATTATTGATGGGGGTTCCATTTGAATCGGTACGATTGAAAATGGAAGCTAAAGATCTAGTCGATTTATCCCCCGCCTTGTTGCAGGGAGGTCCTGACCAAATTGTAAGTCAACTGGGACAACGTATTCCTTTTTTACAATTTAAAGAAGTCGATGATTTTAATGATAGCGGCGACAATTCAGAATTTGCTTCTGAAAATAGACTTGTTTTTGCAATGTCCAATTACAATTCAAAAGATCATTCTAAAAATAATTCGCCATCAAGAGGAAGTGCAAAAAGAAAAACAAATGTTTTTGAAGAGAATTCCATATCAATTGGATTATATGATCCATCAACACAAATATTTTCGTACAAGTCTTTGAACAGCCAACGAATACAACGTTTGTATTTCGATAGTAAAAATAAAAAACTTATTATAGCTAATATGGAAGTGGCGAAGGAATTGGGCCAAGGCTTAGATTTAGATCAAGTCATCTTTAAGGGAAGTGAACGTAAGGCTCGACGCTTTGAAAACATCAATGAAAGACTGGCCCGAGTACAAAAAAAATACGATGAAGCCACTGTAAAACCAGTTAACACGGAATACAAACTTTATGGAAGCTTAGCCGAATACATAGATAATCCAAAAAGCCTTTTACGAACAGATTCAAAAAAACAACTTGCAGAAATCAAGAATTTCCATGATAGGTTTCTTGATATTATCAACACTAAGATGCGAGACTTATCTCAGGTTAAACTTAATATCTTGGATCCTTCAGCCTATATTCAAAAGGACTTAGAGTTTAAAAATCAAGCCGCTAAACTTGAAGGCGAATTGGTGAAGGCATTGGCCGAACAGAATGTTGATAAATTACTTGAGGCCTCTGCAAAAAGTATCCGTCAAACAATGGAGGAGGCTGCATTCCGATTTAGAAATTCGGCGCCAACAGTAGCTGCTATTATTAAAGTAATGAATGCTCGTCGCAATCTGATGTTGTTTGGTCCACCGGGTTCGGCAAAAACAATGCTTTCACGTATGATTTTAGAAAAAGAATTAGAATGGATCACGGAGGCACAAGCGGCGCAATTAAATCAGCTCATCGTTCAGATTCTTCCAAATGCCTCAAAGCAAAAAGGAAATCTGTGGATCAAGCAATTTCATCCAATGACGACAGAAGGAGACATTCTTGGCCGATTGGATTTAAAAGCTATCGAACAAGGTCAAGGTTATAAATATAACTTAACGGGCACCCTTTCGGCTAAAGATGTTTTTTTTGCCTTACTTGACGAATTTGAAAAAGCTCCTCCGGGCGTGAGAACCGCTCTGTTGTCTATTTTAAATGAGCGTAAGATTTTTAATGGGAGTGATCCAACGATTTCAAATATAATTGCTATCATCATCACAACAAATTCCACTCCTTCCGAGTTTATTACGGGTCAAGGTGATTTTCATGAAGCCTTTCCAATTTATGATCGCATTCAATGGAAAGCCTATTCTTTTAATAAATTCTCTGTCAGTGATTTGAAGGAATTTTATTATCGAATGTACCTACGACAAAAACCGCAAATTTTAAGTCCACTTTTTATGTCTCCTATATCCACATTGAGTAAAAACGTGGTCACTACGCCACGTGACCGTGAACTTCTTAATAAAATTTACTATGAGTTCATGAGCCAAGCAGTGGCCCGTTCAGACAGCGAGCATCAAATTCATTTGAGCAATAAAGAAGAAGTTCCAACTTTCTTTATTCAATCACGTGGTGAAAGTAGACGTTCAAAGATGTCAACAATTTATAATGAATTAGCTCCTACGATACAAATGAACCGTGTTATGAAAGGAGAAAGTGTAACAAGACTAAAAGAAAAATATCGTTTCGAACTGAAGGACTTGGAATCATATGCAGAACTTTTTCTGACTCACAATGATGCTTATTCTGTTAAAGCGGAATATGATGCTGATGGTTTGCTGATTTTTAAAGTGATCGCAAGGGATCATTCAGGACTTCAAGGACATATTCCCGATCGTGAAAAAGACACCATGGATGGATTTAAATGGGAAGCGGATTTAATTGCTTCTGTTATCAATTTGAATCTGCAAGCGATGCTTCGTACAAGTGTTGAGACCATCAAAGAGAATCCATTGATGTACCAATCTGTTTTTGAAAACTCAACGGCTCGAAAACAATGGCTATATAGAAATGGAGTATCTGAAGCAGATCTGGAAAAACCTCTTTTTTGAATAGCTTAGACTGAACCCAATTTCTGAAAGCTTCAACAAGCTGGACTTACCAGTTTGTCTTGGTCCCAACAAAAAAATGCTTTTTTTAAGCTTATCCAAAGCGAGGGTTCTTTTTATATACATATATCCTGTCCATTATCATGATAATAGACAGGATATATGTATATAGTAAAAATATTGTCCCTAACAATTATAAAGAAAGCAGATATTCTGGGAATAAAAAATTTTGATCTTTAAAGTAAAGGCGATCATAAAAAATCATATTTCGGAGAATCAATTTGATGTAGGTTTTGGTTTCTTCGTAGGGAATTTCTTCAATAAACTCGACAACATCACTTCGGTATCTTGATTTAATCCAGCCTTGGAAGGCTGCGGAAGAGGCATTATAACCAGCGATAGTGGGGATGTATTTATTTTCATTGCTTTGTAAAAGACGGCTCAATTCCTTAGTCCCAAGAGCGATATTAGTTTCTTCCTTAAATAAATCAAAGTCGCGATTGAAGGGAATCCCCTCTTCACGAGCTATTTTTTTTCCCATGGCGGGCATTAACTGCAAGAGGCCAAGGGCATCGACAGAACTTCGAGCATAAGGATCAAAGGCTGACTCCTGCCTCATGATGGAATAGACTAAACTGGGTAAAATATTTCTTTTTGCTGAGTATTCAGTAACGAATCCGCCATAGGGCTTTGGGAAAAGAAATTCTGGATTTTTGGTGAGTAAATCATTTTTTTGTTCTGAGCTTAATTGATTGATGGAGTTAATAAGGTTTGAGTGCATTCCAGCTCTTGCATAGAGAATGAGAGAGGTTAAATAATGGCTCTTATCTAATTCGAAAACGATTTGTGCCCACTCTTTGATAACAGAAGTTTGTTTAAAGCTAAGATGCCAGCGCATATTAATCAAATCTTCAGGGGATAAAATATTTTTTAGCACTTCATTTAAATTTTCAGTTTTTTCATTTTTGGTATGGCGCGGAAGTAAATTGAGGGGTTCTTTTTCATCTCTGAAAGTCAGCAAGGTGTAAAAGCTTAAAGGCTCTTTAATCCTTAACAAGTTGATGGTGCTGATATAGGATTCCTTTTTTCCTTGCAGAGAATAGCATCGGGCTAGCCAGTAAAGGTACTTACTATCCGAATTGTTTTTTATTTTGGACAGTAACAGTTCAAGTTGATTTTGCGCGGCTAAATAATTCTTATTTTTGTATTCAAGCCAAGCTAAACTCCAGAGGGTTTTTTCAAAAAATTGATTTTTCAGGTTGGCAACATGAAAACTTTTTTCAAAGAATTTTTTGGAGAGATCATAGTTCTTTTTCTCCTCATAAATTCGGGCCAGCGTATAATATAGCTCTTCCTTTTTGGCGGGGTCGGTTAAATTTTTTTCAAATCGAGTCAGTAACTGGATTGCCTTTTCAGGATTTCCTTCTGTCCAATACCAGCGGGCACGCAGGACTAAGAGTTCGGAAAACCAATTGTTATACTGAACTACAGTAATTTCTTTTTTCTTTTGACTTGTTTGCAGCCATTTCCACCAAAGGTTTAGTACTTTTTCTTGACTCGATTTATCCTGGGTGGATTTTTCAATTCGAAATAATATTTTATAAGTTTTAAATACATTTTCTTTTTCTAAAGACGGTAATTGAATCAAATAATCTAAATGGGCCTTGGCTTGTTTGAACTCTCGATCTTTTATTAAATCTTGAGCGATGCTGATTCGATTAGAGTTTTCTAAGGGTAGAAATTGTGGAAATTCTTTTTGAAAAGCCGAATTAAATAAATTTTTCAGAGCAGGGTCTGTAGATTTATTTGCATCGATGGAGAGGGCTTTGTAAAAATTAAGCTTTTCAATTCGATTTTTTTCGAGGTTAGCGAGTTCAATGCCGTTTAAAATTCTTAGAGATAGGTCGTTAGTTAAAACTCCTTTTTTATAATTTAGTTTTGCAATGGACTCCTTGAAAAGCCGATTTTCAATATTAGAAAAAGGAATAGGCATAGTCACGTCATTAAGATTTTTTGTCGTTAATTCAGAGCAAAATAATTGTTCATTTAAAACGAAATAATTATTTAATGAAACAAAATGAGCCCCTGATTTGAATAGATTTAGATTCAATGACTTTGAAGGTGAGGTTATCGATGTTGTTGCCAGTAAATACTGACAGGCTTTTTCAATATTTGAGTCCTTCAATAAGTCAAAGAGTCTAAAACTGATCCATAGTTTTTCATTCTCTTTGACTCTTGTTGGGTAGATCAATTCAAGACCCTGAGGATCTAGATCCAACCATTCAGGGTAGGTCGATGGTGGGTATTTTTCATCCATTTCTGCATGGATCTGTGAAGTTAAATTTCTATTCGAAGTACAGGAGACCAAGCTCACCAAATTGAAACAAATAAAAATCAACGAGAAGGCTAATGAAAATAAAAACACCGACAATTTGCCTTTAAATTCTAGCTTTTTCTAAAGCTTTAATTCTGTCCTCAAGTGCTGGATGGGTCATAAATAAAGCCATCAGGCCGCCTTTATGCCTATTTGATATTTTCATGGTGGCGAGCATGTCTCTATCTTCAGAAGGAATTTCGTGGACTTGTTGTAACCGTCTTAGGGCCGCAACCATATTACTTCTTGAAGAAAATTGGGCTCCTCCCAGGTCGGCTCTAAACTCTCTACGTCTTGAATAATAATTTACCACCATAGAGCCTAAAATAGTAAATAGGATATCCCCAAGAATGACGACAACAATATGAACAACATAACGAAATTTTTCATCTACTTGACTGGATATTAAGTTCGCTAGGATACGAGAAAAGAACATTGCAAAAGTATTTACGACTCCAGTAATTAAAGTCATGGTGACCATATCTCCGTTGGCAATATGGGCAATCTCATGACCCAGAACTCCATCGACCTCATTTTCATTCATGCTTCGTAAGAGTCCTGTTGAAACAGCAACTAAAGAATTAGATTTGCTGGGTCCAGTGGCAAAAGCATTGACATCTTCAGAGTCATAAATAGCTACTTCAGGTGGCTTGGGTAGCCCTGCCCTTTTGGCTAACTCATGAATTCGATAAACCAAGCCAGAAAAAGTGGGGTCACTCGTGCGGGGATCGATGATTCTTAAACCGAGCATCCATTTAGCCATCATTTTTGACATGAGTAAAGAAACAAAAGCCCCGGTAAAACCAAACAAAGAACACCAAATTAGTAACCCAACCATATTGGAATTAACCGCTTTTAATCCTAAAAAATGAGAAATTAAAGACCAAGCTATCCCGACGGTGACGACGACCAATATGTTTGTCAGTAAAAAAAGTCCAATTCGCTTTATCATTTGCATAACGAAATCTCCCAGTTAAAAAAGTTAAACAGTTAAAAAGTTAAATAAGTCATCAACAAAAAAACACCAACTAATCTATCACTAGCACAGAATCTGAAGATCTTTTTAAAAAAGTCAATATGTCAAGAGACAGTCTCAGGCTTATTTTTTAAAGAAAGTAAGCTTCCCGTTCCCTGGCTAAAATTAAATTTGAGGGCAGAGCTCTCTAATTCGATGATAACTTTTCCGCCGTCCATGAGTCGCCCAAAAAGCAACTCGTCGACAAGGGGCTTTTTTAAAAATTCGTCGACAGCTCTGGCCATGGGCCGTGCTCCATAGGCACGGTCATAGCCCTTTTTCATCAACCACCTTAAGGCCTCATTGGAAATAAGCAGTTCTACCTTCTTCTCAGCAAGATTCATCTTGAGTTCATCGACAAACTTATTTGCTACTTTAAAAATGATTTCTTCAGACAAATCTTTAAAATAAACAACAGAATCTAGTCTATTTATAAATTCAGGGGCAAAGGTTTTTTTAATAGCTTCTTGGCTAATGTGGGTTCGGTTGTCATCAACAATCCCAATACTTCCCTTAGAGACCTCAAAGGCTCCCGCATTGGTCGTTAAAATCAAAATAACATTTTTGAAATCAGCAACCCTTCCTTGACTGTCTGTTAATCTCCCCGCATCCATCACTTGGAGTAAAGTGTAAGTGATATCTGAGTGAGCCTTTTCAATTTCGTCCATCAGGATAACCGAGTAGGGTTGCTTGGTGACGGCTTCAGTAAGAAGCCCACCATCTTCATAGCCTACGTAGCCTGGGGGGGCACCAACGAGTCTTGCTACGGAGTGCTTTTCCATATACTCACTCATGTCAAACCGAACAAAGGGAACACCCATCAGCTGAGCTAATTGTTTACAAACCTCGGTCTTGCCAACCCCTGTTGGACCCGCAAAAAGGTAAGAGCCAATGGGTTTGTTTTGACGAGCCAAACCACTACGCGATAATTTGATGCTGGCAACCAATTTATCGATGGCTTCGTCCTGTCCAAAAATAAGAGCCTTTAATTTTTTGTCTAAATCTTTCAGCTGACTTTTTTCGTTTGAAGAAATTTGCGCGACAGGTAAACCCGTCATTTTAGCAATCACTTCTTCAATATTTTCTGGTTCCACATTAATAGTTTCGGCAGAAGTTTCTATTGAAGTCTCTACTGACGCCTTTTTAAGCCGCAGGAAACTTCCACATTCATCAATCACATCAATAGCCTTATCGGGGAGCAATTTATTATTGATGTGTTTTATCGATAAATCTACCGCCGCTTTTAATGCGGCAACAGAATACTTGACTCCATGAAACCTTTCATATTGGGGAGCTATCCCCTTCAGAATTTCAACCGTATCAGCGGTGGATGGTTCTGGCACATCTAATTTTTGAAAACGACGATTCAGGGCGCGATCCTTTTCAAAGTGCTGCCGAAATTCAACATGAGTAGTCGAACCTATACACGAAATTTCACCACTAGCAAGGGCAGGTTTTAATAAGTTCGAGGCATCCATGCTGCCACCACTAGTGGCTCCTGCACCGACCAGAGTATGAATTTCATCGATGAACAAGATGATATTTGGCTTCTTTTTGACTTCCTTTAAGATGGTTTTAATTCGATTTTCAAAATCACCGCGAAATTTGGTTCCTGCTAATAAAGATCCCATATCCAGAGAATAGATGATTTTATTTTTTAAAACTGAGGGAACTTTTCCTTCGACAATATTCTTTGCCAAACCCTCAATGATGGCTGTTTTTCCGACACCAGGTTCGCCAATAAGTAAGGGGTTGTTTTTACTTCGTCGCATCAGTACTTGGGTTAATCTTTCCAAGATTTCTTCTCGACCAATCAAGGGATCAATTTTTCCAGCTAGCGCCTTTTCGTTTAAATTAACACAAAATTGGACTAAGACGTTGATTTTAGACTCATCTTGAGGTTCTCCATCAAAGTCTTTTTTTGCGGACTCATCCGAATTTGTTTCTGTGGATTCTTTGGGAATTCCATGAGAAATGTAATTGATAATATCAAATTGACTGATTCCTTGCTGGCTTAAGGCAAAAACGGCATGGGATTCCTGCTCATAGAATAAGGATACCAATAAGGTTCCTTCGTTTATTTTATTTTTCCCCGCATTTTTTACCTGCAGAGCCGACCGTTGAATCAAGCGGTGACAGGCTAGGGTGAACTCGGGGGTCCAAACGTCAAAACCTCCATAACTATCTAGTTGCTCCTGAGAAACCAAGGGGCAATTTTTTTTCAGATATTCTAACAAAGTTTGTTTTAATTTGGGAGCGTCTCCTCCGCAGGATTGGATGATATCTACAGCTTTTGCCGATCCACAAAGAGAATAGAGGATGTGTTCCAAAGTCACAAACTCGTGCCTATTTTTTTTGGCCATGTCGGTAGCTTCTGCCAGCTTTCTTTCTAATTCTTTTGACATCATCAGAAACCTCTTTCCTTCAGCGGTGACTAAGTAACCTCTTCGAGGGTACTTTTTAAGGGGTATTGATTCATCTGAGCAAATTGATTCGTTTGCATGACCTTCATCTCACCAATTTCTAAAGTAAATACACCGGCAACCCCTGCCCCTTTTTGATGGACATCCAGCATGACTTTAATTGATTCTTCTTCCGTTTTATTAAAAAACTTTTTTAGAATTAAAACCACAAAATCCATGGGCGTGTAATCATCATTGATTAAGATGACTGAAAACATTTTGGGGGTGTCTGTCTTTGGAACAGACTTTGGGATAATTTGAACCGACCCATCGCCTTCTGGAGAGTAAGGTAAGTTTTTATCGTTTTGTGAAAAAATTGTCTTCATAACCCATAATATGAGTTCGACTCGAATCTTGTCTATAAGAACCAGACTAAAATAGAAGGATTTGTAGATAGAATTAACAGAGAAAGAAACATAAGAGTTTAATTTTTCGATTTTTTTTAATATTTAACGATTACCCTCACCTATTGAAAAAAAGGGACGATAAGACACCAGGCGAGGATTCAATGGATTTTTCAATATTTGATAACTCTTTTGATATAGTTATTGTTTATGATTCTAAAGGTTTTATTAAATATGGTAATTCCGCCTTTTATCTTTTTGCTGGATTGTCTCCAGCGAGAGTTATTGATAAGATGGATTTGGGAAAAATATTTTTAAGCTTTGATGAGGTGCCGCTTCATCTACCTTATTTTACTCAAATTAAAGATCCTACCACCATAAAAGTTGTTAATTTTAAGTCCAAAAATAATGAAAAAGGACTTGGTCAATATTCGGTGACGCCCTTAGAAAATGAATTGAAACTTTTCTTTTTTAAGGACTTAACCATTGAAGAAGATTTACATAAAAAATACCGCAGAGAAATGACCCTCAAAGACAAAAAAATTGAAGAAATGGATTCCTTGATTCAGCTTCTTCAGAACACCAGGCTAGTTAAAGAATCAAAGAAGATCATGGAAGAATTTGCAAAACATCTATTGAATCATTTTGGTATTGGAATTGGTTTTTTGAAAACGTCTGAAGGTGAAATTCTTAAAGTTATCAATTCAAAGCAAATTGGTTTTACCTCCTCCTATGATCCATTAGTTCAATGGATCCACTGGCTTCATCCCGTAAAAAAATATTCATATTACAAAGGGCAAGAGCTACAAGAAGTGCTGAAAACTTTTTATCCTAACTTGTACTCACTAGTTATTATTCCCATTGATGCTCAAAGCAAGGATTCCTTCGAGGTTTTTATCCCTTTCCCTTCTGAAGACAAATCTGAAAATTTTGATCATGATCAGGTGGTGACACTGGCAGATCAAATGAAGTTACTTCTGCAAAACATGACTTTAGAACGATTATCCATCTTTGACGATCTCACGAAGTTACATAATTCTCGATTCTTTCGTGAGAAATTAGACGAATATACAAGTCATTATGAAAAGTTAAATTTAATGATCTTAGATATCGATTTTTTTAAAAAAATTAACGACACCTATGGCCATTTGGGTGGAGATGCTGTTCTTATTCAGGTTGGAAAAATTCTGAAAGGATTTCAGAATAAGGAAATATTAGTCTCTCGCGTTGGAGGCGAAGAATTCGCCATCTTGGCCCCGAATCAGACTTTAGAAGAGACAGAAAAACTGGCACAAAAAATCTCTCAAGAAATTCGTCAGACCCTTATTCCCTACGATGGTCATCAAATTAAAATCACAATGAGTTTTGGAATCAGCAATTGGAACCCAGGATTTTACTCGGTCCGTGATTTTTACAAAAAAGCCGACGAAGCCTTATATCAAAGCAAGACCAATGGCCGGGACCGAGTCACTGTTTTAACCTGTACCAATGTGAAACAAATAAAATGATTTATTCCGCTTTTAGATTTACTTTCAATATTGAATTTTATTAATTATTGATATTGAATGGTGATTAATATTCTAGAGTTTTTTAATTTTATAAAATGTGGGAACCAATGTTAAGTAAACTGCTAGTCACACTTTGTGTTATTTTGATATATTTTATCAATGTAGACATATCAAAGAAAACATTTTCTGCAGACGGGGGGCATTTACTTTGTATTAACGAAAATGCAAAATATTTTACCTTTGGTAATAATGAACAATTAGTTGATTTGCTTTGGATACGGTTTCTCCAAGAAGTAGATGCTTACAATGAATTTAAAATTGCAGAGGCTCATCTTTGTCCCGATAATACATCAAGTTGGCATTTTCAATTATTGAATGTAGCTATTGATTTAGATCCAAAATTTTATGAAATGGCGACAACAGGTCCGCTAACTGTTTCCGTGACCATTAGCGATGCCAAAGGGGCATCCATTCTCTTTGATAAAGTGGTAAAGAATTTTCCAAATAAATGGAAAATTCTTTACCAGGCTGGGTATCAAGCTATTTTTGAAGAGAAAGACTTTAAAAAAGCTGCTGATTTATTAACCAGAGCCGGTCAAAATGGCGCTCCAAAGTGGGTGTTTAGTTTAGCTGGTGGTTTGTATAACGAAGTAGGTATGAAGGCCTTGGCTGAATCAATTTATCAGTATCTTGTTGAAAAATTTCCAGAAGATGAAGTCACTCGTAATCTTAAACAAAAGTTAGATAACAAAGTTAAAAATTTTTATGAAAAAAAATAGATTTTTTAAGTAGTTGAAATTTATAAAAATAAGAGGCGGTTAAAATGGGGGCTCACTTAAAAGCTATTTTGTCTGTGGTTGTAGTCATGCTTATAAGCTTCCTTGGAGTTTATTTCTATTTAGGCGAAAGTAAGATTCTTCAGAAAGAAACACAGAAAGTAAATGATGAAGTCTCTTTAACTCTTCCACAAGAAAAAATAAAATTGATGGATGGGGGGGGCTTGTCGCCTTCCGAGTTCAAGGGAAAAATTATTATTCTTAATTTTTGGGCCAGTTGGTGTGCGCCCTGTATTGAAGAGGTACCATCCTTAATTGAATTAACAAAAAAAAATAATCATGTTATTGTATTGGCTGTTTCAGGAGACAAAAATAAGGAAGATATTAGGGCTTTCATAAAGTCATTTCCAGAATTTAACAAGGAACCATTTTATCAAGTTTGGGATAATAATGAAAAATGGTTGAAAAGTTTTCATATTATAAAGCTGCCAGAATCTTTTATCTTTAATTCGAAAGGTGAAATGGTGAAAAGGATATCTGGAACTATAAATTGGAATACAGCTGATTCCTTGAGCTATTTTAGCAGTCTAGATTAATCTCCTTGAAATTAACGTCTCTTCTTTAGCAATAAGTGCTTTCTGGAGCTCTTTAATTCAGAGCTTTCTTGACAGAAAGAGTTTTATTCGCATAGTTTCATAGGCGTTTTGATTTTGAATCGGGAGAGGTGTCGGCATGTCCACAAATCGTGATTATTATGAAATTTTAGGTGTTTCTCGTGATGCAGATACTGAGACGATTAAAAAGTCTTATCGTAAAATGGCGATGCAATACCATCCAGATAGGAATCCAGATAATAAAGAGGCTGAAGAAAAGTTTAAGGAAGCGGCTGAGGCCTATGATATTTTAGGAACTCCAGAGAAACGATCTCAATATGACCGTTTTGGTCATGCCGCTTTTAAACAAACCGGAGGAAGAGGCTCACATCCTGGATTTGAGAATGTAGAAGATATTTTCTCTAATTTTGGTGATATTTTTGGCGACATTTTTGGCATGAACAGCGGAGGTCGATCGCGACGTTCCAGAAATGAGCCGCGCAAAGGTTCTGATTTAAGGTATATAGTTGAAATAAGTTTAAAAGAAGTGATTACGGGATTTGAAAAAGAAATCGAATTTGAAACAGAAGTGGGCTGTAAAGAATGCCATGGTAGTGGAGCTGAAAAAGGAAGTCATGCAGAGACCTGCTCTATGTGTGCTGGAGCTGGCCAGGTCATTTCACGGCAGGGTTTTTTTTCCATGCAAACGCCTTGTCCTCAATGCCGGGGTGAAGGAACTTTAATTAAAAAACCATGCAGAACTTGTAAAGGTACCGGCAGAAGTTCGAAATCAAAAAAAATCCAGGTGACAATACCCGCGGGTGTAGATAACGGGACTCGCTTAAGAATTTCCTCTGAAGGAGAGGGGGGCTTCAAGGGTGGGCCTCCAGGCGATTTGTATGTAGAAGTGAGAGTTAAGGAACAGGAAAATTATGAACGTCATGGAAATGATTTGCATTCCATTTTAAAAGTCCCTTATGTGTTATTGCTTTTAGGAGGAGAAGTGGAAGTTTCAACGTTAACTTCTAAAGAGAAAATTGAAATACCTAAGGCTTCACAACCTGGGAGTCAGGTGAAACTTCGTGAGCATGGATTTCCCTCCATTAGGTCGCAACGTCGAGGAGATATGTATTTCCATCTCGAAGCTGAATACCCTAAAAAAATCTCATCCGAAGAAGAAAAACATCTTAAAGAAATTGCTAAATTGTATCATATCGAGGCTCATGATACTAAAAGTGGTTTTTTCGCAAAGAAAAAGTAAATTAGCACAAAATATCAGCACAATAGAGATTCTTTTTTGATTATGGACCTTGACCAAAAGGAATACAGGCTCAGATTGTTTTTAGAAGGTTTAACTAAACAATGGAGAAAAGTATGGGAAAAATTATAGGCATAGATCTTGGGACGACCAATTCGTGCGTGGCGATTATGGAAGGTGGCGAGGCTAAGGTTTTAGTCAATGAAGAAGGAGCTAGAACGACACCTTCGGTGGTGGCCTACACGAAAGATAACGAAAGACTTGCTGGCCAAATAGCGAAGCGTCAGGCAGTTACGAATCCAGAGAATACAATTTATTCTGCAAAAAGATTTATCGGAAGAAGATTTTCTGAGGTTCAAGAAGAGACCAAATTGGTTCCCTATAATGTAGTTGAAAAAGGGAATGATTGCGCTTTCAAAGTTCGCGATAAATTAATTTCTCCTGAAGAAATTGGAGCTGCTGTTTTAGCTAAATTAAAAAAGGTTGCTGAAGATTATTTAGGTGAAGAGGTTAAAGAGGCTGTTGTTACGGTTCCTGCCTACTTCAACGATGCCCAAAGACAAGCCACCAAAGATGCTGGAAAGATCGCAGGGCTCGAAATTAAAAGAATTATCAATGAGCCCACAGCTGCGGCCTTGGCTTATGGTTTAGATAAGAAGAAAAATGAAAAAATTGCCATCTACGATTTTGGTGGAGGGACTTTTGATATCTCGATCCTTGAAGTTGGTGATGGAGTTGTGGAAGTGAGATCTACCAACGGGGACACGCACCTGGGTGGAGATAACTTTGATACTCGTATTTTAGAATGGATGGTTGCTGAGTTTAAAAAAGATCAAGGTATCGATTTGAAAAATGATAAAATGGCTTTGCAGCGTTTGAAAGAAGCAGCTGAAAAGGCTAAGATCGAGTTATCATCTTCACAAGAGACAGATATCAACTTGCCTTTTATAACCATGGATCAAACAGGTCCTAAGCATTTACAAATGAAGCTTTCGAGGGCTAAATTTGAGCAAATGGTTGATGACTTAGTCCAAAAATCCATTGAACCTTGTAAGAAAGCCCTTCAAGATGCGGGTCTTAAGACTTCTGAAATTGACGAGGTTGTTCTGGTCGGTGGATCTACTCGAATTCCTGCAATTCAAAAATCGGTGAAAGACTTTTTCGGTAAAGAGCCAAACAGGACAGTGAATCCTGATGAAGTTGTGGCTATCGGCGCGGCTGTTCAGGGTGGTGTTCTTTCTGGTGATGTGAAAGATGTGTTGTTGTTGGATGTAACTCCTTTGTCTTTGGGAATTGAAACTTTGGGTGGCGTGATGACAGCTCTTATCGAAAGAAATACGACCATTCCAACGAAGAAGTCTCAGGTATTTTCGACGGCAGCAGATAATCAGCCAGGTGTTGAGATTCATGTTCTTCAAGGTGAAAGAAAAATGTCCACGGATAATAAATCTTTAGGGCGCTTTGAATTAACTGGCATTCCACCCGCTCCACGAGGGGTTCCACAAGTAGAAGTTACTTTTGATATCGATGCCAATGGTATTTTGAGTGTTTCTGCGAAGGACTTATCTTCAGGAAAATCTCAACAAATTAAAATCACTGCACAAAGTGGTTTAACTGAAGAAGAAATCAAAAAAGCTGTCAGAGAAGCTGAACTTCGTGCGGATGAGGATAAGGAAAAAGTAGAAGCCGCTAAACAAAGAAATGATTTGGAAAATTTAGTCTATCAAACTGAAAAAATGATTAAAGAGGCTGGTTCTAAGGTATCCGACGCAGAAAAGAAATCCATTGAAACGGTTCTAGCTGAGGCCAAGAAAACAGTTGAAAATAAGTCATCAGCTTATGGAGAAATGAAAGCGGTTTTTAGCAAGTTGCAAGAAGCCACGCATAAGTTGTCAAGCGAGATGTACAAACAAGGAGCTGGTGCTACACCTGGCAGCGATGCTGGTGGAGCTCAGGGTTCTCATGGGGCCACCGGTGCTGCCGGTTCAGAAACCGCAGGTGCTGGGAAGAAAGATGGCGATGATGTGATTGATGCTGATTATAAAGATGTGAATTGATATAAGGGAAAGATTACACAAAACGAATTAAAGGATAATGGAATTTATTGAAAAATGGACAGTCTCAAAAACTGTCCATTTTTTTAATTAGCGACACTTAGTTTAATCTCCGATTTTAAATCGACTAATTTTTTGTAGTAGCGATGGGTCCGTATGGATTTATCTTCTGGCAAAAGAGTGTTTGGAATAATAGAATCGAGAAGTTTAATTGCCTCTGGTTTTTGATTTAATGTTTTTAAGAGGTCGGCGGTTAAGTGGGCGGCTCTTAATTTGTTATCGCCATAGGAAAATTCCAATGCTTTTTTGGCTTGAGCCAAAGACTCTTCCTTGAGGTTAAGTTCTTTTAGAACTTGGGCGTGATTATAGTAAAAGGTAAATTCATTTGGATAAATTTGAATGAGTCCTTTGTACAGTGAGTTGGCTTGTTGAAAATCACCTGATTTATAAATGGCATAAACGCGATCTAAGTTAAAGCCTTTGTTTGTTTGAATATTTAAGTTTAATTTTTTTATTTTCCTTTCTATTTCTAAGCTAGCTTGTTTGTATAGGTATTGAGCTTCTGTTTTGGCTCCTAGCTTTTCAAAAGAATCAGCTCGCAGAAAAAGGAGATCAGCTTTAGTTAAAAAGCTATTTTTGTCAGTTTTTTGAGATAATAACTTATGAGTGATAGTTAAAGTTTGGCGGTAAGTCCATTTTTTTAAGTCTTCATTCTTGGTTGTTTCAGCAATCGTTTCTAACATATTTAACTTATCATACCAAGTTTCTTCAAAAGGAAAGGCCTCTAAGGAACTTTTAATATAGTCGATGAATTCAGGGCCCGTTTCCATAGAAGAATTTCTATTGAGAGAAGAAAAGCCTACTTTCAATGACAAATAATTAAGCGTATCTTGCTCTTTGACTGTGAGTTTTTTCTTTTGGATGGCATAGGGAACCAGTTTAAAAGCTTCGATGTAGTTTTCTTGATTTAAATACAAATTTAATAAGTTCCAAGCGTTAGTGGGTGTTTTTGATTTCTGAAAATCATTGGTTAAATTTGTGATGCTTTGGTTTTTATTATGAATAACAAAATTCATTTTAGAAAAAAAGTTTTGGGGTTCCAGGTTTCCAGTAATTCTTTGAATTTCTTCAAGTTGAGGGGTTGTAAAAATAATGGTTGGGTAACCTTTTACTTGAAATTTTGATTTTAATTCCCATGACGCAGACAAATCTGCATCCAGCTTTAAAAATACCATTTTTTGTTGGTAGGTTTTAAAAGTGGGATGACTAAAAACGGTTTCGTCTAAAACATTGCAGGGAGGACACCAATTGCCATAAAAGTCTATGAATAGAGGTTTGTTTTCAGTTCTTGCTTTGAGTAATGCTAACTTTGGATCAGTTAAAAACATTAAATTTTTAGGCGAAGAAATAGGGGTAGAATTTAAAATACTTTCTTTAGAACCTTCATCTGATTTTTTTAAATAATTTGGGTCAGAATAATTTTTGATTTCTTCTGTAGTTTTTGTTTCAGCCAGAGGTTCGCAGGAAATAAATTTTTCTTTGGGAACACAGTAGGTATTGGCATTATCACAGAGATAAATCTTTAATTCAATGGAACAAGTATTCTTGTTAAATAATGATACATCTAGATGAATTTTGAGAAGTGATTCGGAGGTTTGGAATTGATCTGGTGACAGAACTTGAACGGAGGAAGGGTCAATACCTTTGCCTTTTCTAATAGCAACTCGATGAGGGGCTTTTTCATTGATATGATGATTTTTTGGAGGAGTCACCGATAATTCATATATAGCTTTTTCTTTTGTTTTTACTATAGAATAGCTAAAATCTAACGAGTTAGTAGACTCCGATATTCCCATCGAACTAAAGAAAAAAAATAGAAGAGACGAAAGTAGATTGATATTTAAAATTAACTTCACGGGTGCTCCTTATGTTCGCTAAAAGGCCTGGCGCCAAATTATGCAAAAAGGAGAGTGGAGGCAAATGATATTTTTCGCCTTTTCGCTTCACGCTTCAAAATGACTGCAGCTATTGAAGACCCCAAAGTCAATAAAAAAATCCTTGAGTACATAGGTTTACCTAAATAATTCGCCACCACTTAATCAGCAAAATACATTTAATAAAATGATAGACATGAGTTTTTTATAATTTTACTAGAACCTTAGAGGCGAATCTTTAGCTTCAACACTCATCTTTTTTGAATAAAGGTTAAGAAAATTATCGACATTTGAGATTATTTTTTCCTCTGGCACTTCCACATAATCCACTTGGAACTCTTCAGTGGCTAATGCTTTTAATTTCGACTCAGAAAATTGATTTACTTCATTTTGAGCTTGCGTCTCATTCTTTTCGAAATTACGAACAATCTAATTCCCTTAAAAGGGTCTGTGCTAAGGTCCAAGGATTTAACTACGAAAGTCTATATTCAATAAATATAATTTAAAAATATCTCTTTGATAGCTTAAACTTAAGCCATGGATTGGGTGTTTAAAATTTTCATTTTGATTCCTGGATTTTTACATATCTACTTTATGTACATGGAAATGTTTCTTTGGGAGAAGCCCAGAACCTTAAAGGCTTTTGGGCTTAGCGCCTCTCTGGCGCAACAAACAAAAAATATGGCTTTTAACCAGGGCCTTTATAACGGGTTTTTAGCTGCTGGTTTGATTTGGTCCTTGTTCATTTCTGATATCCAATGGGCAAACCAAGTTCAGATATTTTTCTTGAGTTGTATCTTTTTAGCTGGAGTTGTCGGAGCCTTAACTGTTTCTAAAAAAATATTTTATCTGCAATCCTTGCCCGCAGCCATTCCTTTGGTTTGGGTTTTAATTAAGTTTCAATTTTAATTTTGAAAAGAATATAGAATAATGATTAAAGAATTTGGAGATATTAATGAGAAAGTTGTTTATCCAGTTACCGATTTTTTCTGTGGGCCTTCTTTTTACAAGTTGTTTAACTCAGCAAAAAGCAGAGTTAAATTCAAGTCGGAATCCAAGTAATTCCAATGCGGCGGCAAGCCTAACGCAACAAAGGGAAATTGAAATTCCTTCAGGATTAAGCAAAGGTGATTGGGCCGATTTTGAGCATCTTTCAGAAGGGGCCGATGTGTACCCCTATGAATGGTTCATGAATTTAAAGTCAGCTGTTTTTCCAGAAGATCAAATTTACGGTGAAAATTTAAAAGGAGTCTATAATCAATTTTTTCATGAACAGTTGGACAAAAAATTTGGAATTTTAAAAACGAACGAGGAATTTTCATTTAAGAAAGTGAATCAGATACCTCGCAGAGTAAAATATTTAATTCCTTATTCCGGTTTAACGGCTTCTTGGAGTAATTTCCCTGTTGATGATTCTTATATGAATCAAACCAAGGATGTTTCAAATTCAGCCGATGCCTTTGCTGCCTATGACAATGAAAATACAAAGCTAGAATTGACTCCAGAAAATAAGATTATTAAAGAATTTAATGGTATTAAATCAATTAGAATGGTCGGAACTAATTGTGCCCTCTGCCACTCTGGTTCGATTAGTTTTGGTGGTAAGCTCTTACCAGTTCAAGGGGCCCCATCGATGGTCAATGTGAGGGGATTTTTTAAGGATATGGCTGGTTCGACAGTCTTGATGCTTACGAAAAAAGAGGTATTGGAAGAGTTTTTAACAAATATTAAAAGCTCGAATCCTTCTGTATTTAAGCATCTTCAACCTAAAAAAGATGCGGCCCAGTTGAGTGATGGCTTTGTTAAAGATTTTGCGAAGGCAACAAACGTTTTTGCGCATTTGGCAAAAGAGGAAGGCGAGTCCTCTGCTTTAGGAAAAACCAGTCATTTAGCAGCAAATGCCTATAATTTAATAATTGATAACGGGATGATATTTAAAAAAGTATCAGCAGGAATCACTCTTTTAAAGGCAAAAAAAGGTGACAATAGCAGGTTGTTTGAAGGAATTGCGGCGATCAAGAGAAGCTTAGTGAAGTTACTTAAACTCACTTACAATCTAACAGACGAAGACATTCAGAATTCTCATTTGGAAAAGAGGATGGAATATTTTGCGAAATTGTCAGTCGGGATCGACCCTTCTACAACAGAAACACCTTCTGGATTTAATCGGACGGATGCTTTTGGGCGTATTGGAAATCTTGTCTTACGGGGATCTAATCCAGTGGATATCACGGCCCCGGTTTCTTTGCCATGGATATGGGGATTAAAGTATATGGCCAACTTGCACTACAATGGAAATTCGAATTCAGTTATTATGAGGAATGTGGGACAGTCTCTCGGTTTAGGGGCGATCATTCTGGATAAAGATTTATCATCGACAGTGAATGTTCATAATTTAAATAAATTAGAACATTTGGTTCATCAAATTAAAGTTCCTGAATGGAAAGAAGTTTTTAAAGATTCTCGGGATTCTGCTGTAAGGATAAATCCTGATCTGCTACCTCGAGGTATCCAAATCTATTCTAGTAAGTGCATGCACTGTCATGAGAGCAATAAATTTGTCGGGCCTTCCCAGGTACTGCGTGAATATCATATGTTCCCTCTAAGTTCTAGAGATGGAAAATGTAGAGATTATAAAAACAATCAAGAATATGATTGCAGCCCCAATACGGATCCATTTGCAGCTCTCAACCCTATTAAACCAATTAGAGATCCCGTGTTAAAACATTTAATTCCCTTTGAAGAAAGCATTTATAATGGAGTGGGAGGCATTAAAGCTAAGTACTATAAAGATCATCAAATAACTCAGGAACAGCAAAAGGAAATGGAGTTCTATAATATCCGAGGCAATGAATTTTTTCGTGATACCTATAACGGTTTTTCAAAGCAGGGTGACTTTAATAATAACTATGGTGATATGAAACCAGGAATGGGTTATAAAGCAAGGCATCTTTCTGGAGTCTGGGCGACAGGTCCCTTTCTGCATAATGGATCAGTACCCACACTTTGGGAATTGCTGAAGCCGTCTGTAAAAAGGCCAAAATATTTTAATGTAAAGTCCATGAACTTTGATCCCAAATTTATCGGAGCTCCAGAAAAAGATTGGAACCGAAATAATAATAAATGCGATTTAAAAAATAAAATAGATAAAGAAATCTGTTTTGATACAGGACTTTCAGGGAATTCGAATGGGGGACACGAATGGGGTACAGATCTTTCAGATTCTGACAAACTCGCACTTATTGAGTTCTTAAAGTATTTGCCACCAGAACCAGAATACTCTTGGTGGAAGTATAAGTAGCAGGTTAAAGTGAACTAGGAATTTAAGTTTTTTTGAGTTTTAGAACTTAAGAAGCTCGATGTAAGTACTAAGGTCTGAGAAAAAATATTAGAATTGTACCTACTTGATACATATTAATTGTAATACTTGAATGCAGCTGAAAAATATGAAACCATGAAAATATGAAAACAACAAACTTAATTTTATAAAGGAATGAAAGGGAACTACAAAATGAAAAAATCAAACTTAAATCAAAAAGGTTTCTCGCTAGTGGAGCTGATGGTTGTTGTAGCCATTATAGGAATCTTAGCTACAATCGGTATTCCTCAATACCAAAAATTTATGGCAAAAGCTCGTCAATCGGAAGCTAAGACTCACTTAAATGCTATATATCAAGGGGAAGCGTCCTTTTTCACAGAGTTTAATGGATATTCAACAAACTTGGGAGCAATTGGGGCTGATGCTTCGGGAACCAATTTAAGATATAATGCGGGTTTTGATAATGATATGCCTGGTTGCACAAACCCTGTAGCCAATTCGGTTGATGGGGTGGCTGCAACTAATGATATGGTTTCAGTAGCAAATCCCCCTGGGTCTCCTGCGACCTATTTTTGGGCATTTGGAGAGCCAACTTCGGCAGTTAGTGGAACAGCTTGCAATAGTGCTGCTGGTGCTCAAGTATTTACAGCTGCAGCCTGGGGGAATCCTACAAATAATGCGGCAGCCCCCAACAATGCTGATAACAACGGTGATATTTTTACTATTAATCAAGCTAGAAACATGAATCATCGTGCAGTTGGAATGTAAGTCTAAACTTACATTTGCTAATTTTTACTTTACTTCTTAAAACAGGCAAGCATTTGACTATGCCTGTTTAAGTTTTTTACAAATTTATCAATAGATCATTCCATGCTATTCCCATGGAGCATTTCTTTCAGGCTCAAAATATGGTGAAAAAATTGAGCCTGTTTTAGTGCCTGATCTGCCCCAAAGGGCGCTATCAAAAAGGTTTCAATGGTGTCCGATTTTTTAAATGGCATGAGCTCAAGTTTTCGTTTTATTTCTGGAATAATAGACGTATTAATGGGGTTTTCGGAAAATTTTATCTCGCATACGGTATATGTGTACATAAAATCTCTATTCCGCAATTAGAGTTTAATCAACTTTGTTTGCGGGATAGAGGTCTAGATTCTTATTTCAAACTCCAGATGGTTCTGAGGCGCGTGAGTTCGGAGCCGTTTTCTTTGTGAAATATTTGATGAAAAAAAACGATTTCGTTTTTTTCGGAGTGAGGACTAGCTTCGATTTTTGAAATGATTTGATTGCCATGGAGAACTTCCGCCTTAAAGTTAATTTCTATCGACGTCAGATGGTGGGTTTTCCATGTTATTGTTGGTACCGCTTCCAAGGCCCATTGGGCATAGACCACATGGTTGACATGCCCGTTAACGTCTAAATCCCTAAGCATCACAGGCAGAACAAGTTCCCTAGTAAGATTCGAAACTTTTGGTAAAGGTGCAAAGTCATCAGCAATAGCACGCATAGGAGTAAAAAGATTTTCTGAAAAATGAGTGGATGCTGAGTCTTGAGTAGGGGTAGCTGTATTTTCTAGTGATTCGGTCCTTTTCAAAGGAATGGGCTTCTTGGTTTTTGTATCAATCATGGCGACGGAAATGGTGGCTTTAGCAATTATCTGATGGTCATTGGTAGAAGCTTCAAACTCCCTAAGGATAAAGAGATTTTGCAAGGTGGAAGGCCAGGTTTTGATGATGATTTCTTTGCCAATGGGAGGCCGATTATAGATTTTTAGATGATATCTTGAAATGACCCAGGATTTTCCTTCAGTGAAGAGATCAAATACGGATAAACCCCACTCAAAAGCATGCATCCCCGAGGCATCTTGCATGTAGTTCATGAGGGAAGAGGGTTTGGCATAACCAAAAGGATCAGCATCATAGGTGGTTACCTTGTAGGAGCCTGTATAAATTTTATTTTTTTTGATTTCCGTTTTCATTTCGTCCTACTTTAGTCAGTCTGGTTTTTAAAATTTTTTAAAAATATTGTTTTTAATTCATTGAGTATTTTTTCTTCAGAAAGAGGTAGGTTTGTTTGCTCTTCTAAACTAGTCATGATGGACCTATTAAAACCACAGGGATTCATTCCTCTATAGGCATGGATATCTTTATAAATGTTAATGGCGGCCCCATGATAAGTAACCCATTTCTTAACTGCGATTCCCAATGAGGCTATTTTTTGGTTGTTGATCCAAACGCCTGTTTGTTCTTTTTCTTCTAACAAATCATGCTGCAAGGACTTCCCCACGGCAGAGAGGTGATACAGCGCTAAAAATTCAATAATTGAGTTTTCTAGGACGCGTAAAAAAGCGACCACATCTTGGGTTGGTATGGCTGTTCTTTTGGTTTTTAAACTGAGCAGGGGATAGATAACTAATTGGCTAGGGCCATGGTAGGTGGCTCGGCCCCCACGGCTTACTTCGATGGTTTCCCCGTCCCAGGCAAAGACATCCCCAGGTTTGGTCGAGCGGCCTAAGGTAACGATTTCTGGATGCTTGCAGAATATAATGAAACTTGTATCAGGATTTTGACTTATAGATTCAACCCTTTCGAGTTGTTTAGTTAAGCTTTCTTGATAGTCTATAGTTCCCCAGTTTTCAAATTGGATATGTGAAGATTTATTCATCAATTTGGGTAAAAAAGTATCCTCGATCATAAGTATTTGTAGTCAAAATTTCAGTATTTGTAAATATATGAAAATAATACTGTGCAAATGAAAGACAATATATAATCATTGCTAATTCGGGTAGTTTCGTAAGATGGCAAAAAAGCAATTTGAATGGCTCATGATTATGAGTCAACTCCTAGCGCAGTTATCAGACAGAATGACGAGTCTGGGATTGATTTGGTTTATTACCACTCAGTACGGAGAAGGGTGGTTAACCTGGTATCTGGTCGTTGGAGGACTCCCTCATTTACTTTTAGCCGGTTTTTCAGGGCGTTGGATCCAAAAAATAGGAGCTTTAAGGACCATTGTCCTTTCTGATTTTTGGAGGGCTATTTTATTTGGAGTGAGTGCCTATTTTTTTTCAGAAACTCCATCTACAACTAGTTTGTATCTGATTATTTCTATTATTTTCACGGCAAATATCTTTTCAGCATTTTTTAATCCAGCCATTTTGACCTTGCCGATAGAACTAGAGGAAGAAGATCAGATTCAAAGGTTAACGGCAAGGTTGACAACAATTACTTCTTTGACGACCATGATAGGTCCTATTTTTGGACTCATTTGTTTTAATCGATTTGGAATCAAAGGTTTATTTTTCACTTCATTTTTATCTTATTTGATTTCAGGTGGCTGTGCTTTTCGGTTAACAAAGTTTTTTAAATCCAATGAAAAAGAAAAAAACAAGATTTCTTCGAAAACTATCTCTTTAAAGCCTGTCTCCTTGATGGCGAGCTTAAGAAAAAACAAACTGATTGCGACCATGCTTTGGGTATTTTTATTTATGAATTTATTTTTAAGCCCTCTTCAGGTTTTGTTACCTGTGATGGCTAAAAATATTTTTAATAATTCTTTTAACTCATTGGCTTATATGGAAGTTGTTTTTGGAACGGGAATTGTACTTGGCGGTATCCTACTGAGTCTTTTTACCATAAAGAAAAAAGAGTTACTATGGGTCTGGGGCTTGTTACTATTCTTTTCTTCGAGTTATGTGCTTTTCAATTTTCAAGATAAATTAATATTGAATTTATTTTTTTTGCTGATGATGGGTGTCAGCTTAGGTCTGGTGAATGTATTGATTATTCATTTATTTCAGGAGAGACCTTTGCCAGAGGATGTTCCTAATGTCATGAGCTTAACCAATTTGATCAGCACGGCCAGTGTGCCATTTTCCTTAACCATGTTGGCTTTTCTTCAAACCTATATACGTGTTGAAAAGTTGGGAATCTTAAGTTCCGTGGGTCTTATGGTGATGGTCTTGCTTGCTTACTTTCCATTTCAAAAATGGGGAAAGGATGTTTTTAAATGAAAAAAGGCGATTCAATCATGAAAAAAGGCGATTCAATACTTCTCAGTGAGGACTTGCGAATGAGATCAGCGGAAGTAGGAGACATTCAAAATTTACTCACGCTGTATTTTACCATTTATGGTGGAAATTACCCTTTAACTTTGGGCACAGATCGTAAGGTGATGAAGGAAATTTTGTTAAACGATAACAACCTGTGGTTGGTTATTTTTGATGAAAAAAATCATCTCCTATGTGGATCTGCTGTATTTGAAGTGGATCCTCAGTACCGAATTGCTAGGGCCGAAGGCATTGTCGTCCATCCAGATTATCAAAATAAAGGCCTGGCCTCAAAGATGATTAACTATGGATCTGATTTATTACTTGAACATCAAAAATTAGTAAACTCCATTTATGCGACGACAAGAACTTTGAGTGTGGGACCGCAGTTGGCATTTATTAAAAATAATTATATTCCATTAGGAATTTTTCCAAATGCTCATCGCTTATCTAATTACGAGACTCTCACCTTGATGGCAAAACATAATCCCGAAGTTTTAAAAAAAAGAATTCCGGTTGAAGAAGCTCCTGAGTTACTGGGACCTATTTTTTCTGCGGTCGATAAATTTATTCCCTCAATGCATAAAGCACCGAAACTTTTAAAAATGGTTCGTCCTAAACCTTCAGGAGAGTATTTGGAATTCGAAATTATCCACGCTCCAGAATATGTAAAAAGAAAGTTTAGCTCTCAATTCACAGATCCCTTTGATCAATTTTTTCCCTTTCACACACCTAATTTGTTATTAAGTGCCAAAAATGGCGAAGTAGATATATATGGATACTTAAGTGAATCCGATGGCTATTGTGCCTTAATCACAGCGACAGAACCCTTTTACACCATGGCGGGAAGGCTTCGCCCCTTAATGCAGCAGTTGCATGATTTTGGTGTTTCTTATATTGAAATTTTAATGGCCATGGACAGCATTTTATCCCTAGAGACATTGCTGGATTTAAATTTTCTACCTTCTGCCATTTATCCTGCGATGCTGGAGTACAAGGATCAATTTATGGATTTAGTGTTACTTTCTAGATCCATGGAACCATTGAATTTTCGAGGGATACAAATTGAAAAATCTTTTAAACCCTATATCGACCAGTACATTCAATTATGGAAAAAAATGCATTTAGAAGTTTTGGGGGTTTTCAGTGAAAAATAGTTTAACAGAAAAGAACTCAGCAAAAAAGCCAGACCTTTTTCCACCAGATAGGGAACAATTAAAGAAAGTGTTTCAAATCTGCACTCAAGAAAATCCATATCAAGATAACCAGAATGAGGGTTTAGAATTTGTTTTAGCAATGAAAGAAGTTTTTTCTTGGCATTATGATCGTTCGTCTTTTTTTAAAGAATTTTTACAACAAAATAATTTTGACATCAAAGCATGGGATGGCTCCTTGGAAAAAATTCCTTTTATTCCAGCTGATTTTTTTAAATTTCATGAAGTGAAGTCGATTGAAGAAGATGAGGTTTTTTTACACCTGACTTCTTCTGGTACCACAGGACAAAAATCTCAGATCTTCTTTGATAAATGGAGTTTGGAATCGGCACAACAAATGGTGAAATTTATCTTTCAATACTACGGGTGGGTAACTGAAGAAAAGGCAAACTACTTGCTTTACAGCTATCAAACCGAAGCAGATTCAAAGTTAGGAACGGCCTATACCGATAACTTTTTGACTCAATTTGCACCTGTCAATTCTATAGAATACGCTTTGAAATGGAATGGCAAGAACGGTCATGATTTTGATTTATATGGCTGTATCAGGGCCTTGCAAAAATTTGCTTATGAAGGTTTGCCCGTTAGGATATTGGGATTTCCGTCCTTTTTTTATTTTACGATTCAAAGAATGAGGGACTTGCAAATGAAACCCCTTAAGCTTTCTCCGCAGTCCTTGGTATTTTTGGGTGGTGGATGGAAAGGCTTTGCAGATAAGGCCATTGATAAAACTGAGTTCTATAAAATGGTAGAAGATCAACTCGGTATTCCCAATGAAAGATTAAGAGATGGCTTTGGCAGTGTCGAACACTGCATTCCCTATATAGAATGTAAGAATCATCATTTCCATGTGCCGATCTATTCGAGAGTCTTAATTAGGGATTTGTATCATTTAAAAAATGTTGGTTACAACCAAGAAGGATTTCTGCAATTTATTTCTCCTTATATCACTTCGGTTCCTGCTAATTCTGTTTTGATGGGAGATTTAGCAATTCTTCATAAAGGATCGGACTGTGATTGTGGGTTAAATACGGATTGGTTCGAGATATTGGGTCGAGCCGGGTTGACCAAAAATAAAAGTTGCGCCATCGCGGCTGCAGAACTATTAAGAGGTTTTATATGAATCAACTAAAACAACTGAAACAATTGAATCCACATTGGTGGCAAGGAGAATGGATTGATAATGAAGACTTATTTCAGAATAAATTAACAACACTGAATAAATCAGTTTATGAAGGTCTAAATTCTGATTTTGACATTGAAACGTTTTATCATTGCTGTGATCGCTTTTCTAAAGATTTATTGCAAAATCATTTGATGAGAGAAAAACTGTTGAATATTTTGGTGTCCTCAGGAGAGTCTTCAGAAACCGAAGCCCTCGGTGTTTTGTCTGGAATCAGCGACTTTTTAAAAGAAAGTGAATTAAGGATTAAAATGTCCCGCGAGGTAGGCCGGGATGATCCCTTTTTGTCCACACGAGTTCCCCAGGAAAATGATGTTTTTGAATCCTATAGCCCATTAGGGTTTTTGGTTCAGATTTTACCTTCCAATGATTCCGCTCTTCCTGTGCTGAGTGCTTTTGAAGGATTACTCACTGGAAATGTTAATTTATTAAAATTGAGCCAACATTCCAGTCAGTTTACTTCCACCTTGTTTGATTTCTTTTTCGCTAACGAATTAGCAGTCATTTTTAAAAAGAGATTGATCATCCTTAAAATTTCTTCCCAAGAAAAAGAGAGAATGCAGAAAATATTTAGCGAGGCTGACGGGGTTGTGGCTTGGGGAGGTGAAGAAGCCATTGCTGAAATCAAATCACTTTGTTCCTCTAAAGTGAGATTTATAGAGTGGGGTCATCGGATTTCTTTTTCTTATATTAGCAGTCAATCTAAATTGAATCCTTCATTTATTCCGGATTTGGTAAAAGATATTTTAATCTACAGCCAACAAGCTTGCTCAAGCCCTCAGTGTGTCTATGTGGAAAATGCGAGTTTTGTTGAGCTTCAGGAAATAGGTTTGAAAATAAGCGAAGAAATGGGCCAAGTTGCCGGCAATTATAGATTGTTAATCCCTTCTGCCATGGAATCTGCCGAAATTCAGAAAACGTCTTTGGTCGTCGAGACCGAACAAGCATTAAAATCTGAATGGGCCAAGGTGATCAGAGATGAAAAAGATCGATGGAGAGTGTTGGTGGACATGCGGCCAGCACTTAGAGCCTCACCTTTATTTCGAACGGTTTGGCTGAAACCCATTTCAAGATCTCAATTATGGGAAGTGTTTCGACCTTTGCGATCCTACTTGCAAACCGTTGGGCTAAAATGTGAACTGAGTGAACTCAAAGAGCTTTCTCAAGGACTTTATCAGGCGGGAGTGAATCGGATTAGGCCCCTGGGAGATATGCATGGAAGCTATATGGGGGAGCCCCATGATGGTTATGCGGCCCTCTTGAGGTACATGAAAAAAACAAGTCTGAAGAGTGATTTGGTTCAGTTAAAAACCTATGGGACATTAAGTGATTTAGAGCGAAATGAAATTAAGTTTTCCTATCTTCCTGAAAGACTCATGACAAAGATGGATTTTCAACAACAGAAAATTCCATCTGGAACTGAATTATTTTTTAAAAGTGGAGGAAGTAGTGGTGAACCTAAAATTTCTTATTTTACTTATCACGATTACCACAGACAAATGGATTTGGCAGCTAAAGGGCTTTTAGCTGCAGGTTTAGTTCCACTAAAAGATAAATGTATCAATTTGTTTTTTGGTGGAGGTCTATATGGAGGTTTTTTAAGTTTTTATACAATTTTAGAAAAGCTTCAAGCGGTTCAATTTCCTATGTCGGCCCATATGGATTTTAAGTTTGTTGGGGAAGTAATTGTTAAAAATAAAATTAATGTTTTGCTGGGAATGCCATCCTATTTGATGTTGCTTTTTGAGGCCAATAAAGAATTATTTAAAACCAATCAAGTAATAGAAAAAATATATTTCGGTGGAGAGCATTTATCCGAGCTTCAGAAGAAACATTGGCAGGAAGAATTTGGTGTGAAAACGTTCTTATCGGCAAGTTATGGAAGTGTGGATATGGGTCCCTTGGGCTACCAGTGTGCTTCTTCAGGTCCACGCATTCATCATTTACATCAAAGCCTTCATTTTTTAGAAATTTATAAATTGGATAAAGAGGAGCCTGTTGAAAAAGGAGAAGTGGGAAGGCTCGTATTTTCCACCTTGGGCAGAGAAGGTCAAACGCTCCTACGTTATGATATCGGGGATGTTGGAAAATGGATTGACGAGGAATGTCCTTGTGGAAGAAAATCGCCTCGTTTTGAACTTTTAGGTAGGTCCGGTGATATTTTTAGAGCCTCGAGCTGTTTTTATAGTTTTAGCAAGTTCCAACAAATTTTGGCGGATCATTTAAACTATGATCAGGAATTCCAGATCCTTATTGATAATCAATGTGGTTTAGATAGATTGACTTGTAAAATAAATAAAAAAAGTCAGCTAGAGCAAGATCAAGTACTTTCCATGCTTATTAGAAACTATAAAGATTTACAAGAGACAGTTCAGGAAGAAAAAACAATGCTTCTCGATTTTTCGTTTGTAGACTCAGCTGATTTTTTAAAATCATCAGCCAGTGGAAAATTACTGCATGTGATTGATCAGCGGGTAAGGTGAGGAGCCTATGAAAGTTTTTAGTTTGACCGAATTAATTGAATTAGCTCGAAACAAATCGCCTTTTTATAAAGAGCTTTATAAGGGTATTTCGAATAATACACCCATCGAAGATCTGCCCTTAATTGAAAGTCATGATTTTTGGCACCATAACACCATAGAGAATAATCAAATTCTGACCGAAGAACAAACTGATGGGATTGTTTTTAAAAGCGGTGGAACTTCAGGAAATCCCAAGTTTTCTTTTTTTTCTATCGATGAATGGGAATTATTCACGCAAGCTTTTGGCGAGGGCATGAGAAAAGGTGGATTGACCAAAGGAGATAAAATCGCCCATTTGTTTTATGCCGGTGATTTGTATGCGTCCTTTTTATTTATTACCAAATCTATAGAGAAGTCTTTATCTTCTGTGGTTCATTTCCCTCTGAGCGGAGGGGCTGATTTTGATCACATTGTAACAACAATAAATGCCTTTAAGCTTAATGTGTGGGCAGGAGTTCCGACGACGATGGTCAAACTGGCTGAGCACGCTGAAAAAAATAATTTACATCCTCCCAAGAAAATTCTATTCGGTGGAGAAAGCATGTATGCCGATCAAAAAGAATTTATTTTAAGTGTATTTCCTGAAGTGCAAATTCAGTCTATAGGATATGCAAGTGTAGATGGAGGCTTATTAGGATATGCAGATAGGACCTGCGCGCCTCAAGAACACCGTGTGTTTTCTGATTTTACAGTGATGGAGATTATCGACGAGGAAACGTTGAAACCAATTAATGAAATTGAAAAACCAGGAAAACTTTATCTAACAAATCTCACAAGGTCTTTAATGCCAATCATCAGGTACCCTGTTGGGGATAGGGCCATGTGGCTAGAGTCCCCAACAGATTATCGAAAATTTAAAATTCTTGGACGTTCTGAAGAAGGGGCCAGGATCGGTCCTGCTACCGTTTACTATGAAGATATTTCGGCCTTACTGTCCCATTCTCATAGTGGATTTAATGTGAAAGGCTTTCAGTTAATCACCAAACATTTTCAGAATAAAGATCAATTGGTCATCAAAGTAGCAACAACAAGTAGAGACACGGCAGAGATGGAGCACTTAAAATCAAGAATTGAAGCGGAACGTTCTTTTTTAAAAGAGTTGGCACATGAAAAACAGATTCATCCTCTCAAAATTGAATTTGTAGATATAACCGAATTAGAAACTAACCCCCGAACAGGAAAACTAAAACGCTTGATCGACGAAAGAAAAACTTAAGTTTCTATACTTTTTCTTCAGTAACAAAATCAATTTGATGACCTTTGTTTATAAGTTCTTTCACGGCGCATTCTTTGATTGCAGACAAAACAATCGACTTTTCCTCTTGATTCCATCCTTGGGGAAAACTCACTTCAGTCATCCATTTGGCTGGTAGAGAAGGGTTCTCAGGTTTCACTACGGATTTACAATTAATTTTCATACCTATTGTTGATTTTCCTATTTTTCGACTGGCCTTCAGCGCATAGACACCTGCACAGCCTGAAAGAGCTGCGTAGGTGGCCTCCAGGGGGTTAGCCAAAGTGCCATCAACAGAATAAGTATATTGAAATTTTCTTGATTGAACTTGAATTTGATTTGAATCGTTCATCTCTATTGAAAACATAAATTTCTCCTAATCTTAATGAGAATCTAAGCTCTTTTTCTTCCTAGTAAAACAAGTTCTAATTTTACCGCACAATGGCAATGTTTGTTGGCAGCGATTGATTTTCTCCATCAAACTTAGGTTTTAGGACTTGTTTCAATTTAAGACGAGTTCTCTTAACAATGTATCAAAAAGGACTAGGAAGACCAATCAATTAGTCTCAGCTTTTGATACCTTCGAAAATTTTCTTTAATTTGAAGTAATTGATGATAGCATAGATCGAAGGGCGAATGGGTGAGCTATTTCTTAAGGGGGGGATATGGGTTTAAAGCGGTTGGCTTTTTTTTCTGTGATCATTTTCTGTTTAACTTTTTCTGCTCAAAATTGTGGAAAGGTGTCAATAGACGAATTGGCTTCTACTGCCCCGTCAGTTTTAGAGTTAAATGCTGAGCCAAAAAATGATGATGCTCCAATACCCTATCCAGCGCCTGTTCCTGGACGCCCAACTCTTCCTTCAAACACGAAGGTGATCGAGTTCGATATAAATAAATACCCTAATGGATTTTCTTTTTCCTTGGGTAATCAGGAAGAATTGACGGTTATTAAAGATATTAAACTAAATGAAATAGGAGATCTGAGTGTAAAAACAAGTTTCAATAATGATCTCTCTTTCGATCCAAGTTCTTTGATTTTTTTGTATAAACCTAAAATGGGATATTTAGGTTACGATCAAAAGGAAATTATTCTAACAACAATTGATGAAACGAAAATTAGATTTAGTTTAATTTTCATGGTTCGATCGTTAGTTCTTATCAATGAGACCAATGCCTTGGTATATGGAGACGATAGCGAAGATCAAACAGCTCTTCAAAAAAAACTTAATAATGAAAAACCTGTTGGAAGTGGGGATATCTTTTATAAATGGGAAAGGGTAGCAGCAAATCAATTATTTACTCCAACATCCTTAACGAGTGCGCTTTTTGTTGAAAAGACAGGGAGGGATGCTTTTTGTTTTGCTGAAAATGTTGTTGTCAATGAAACAACCGGAAAGTACGATACTATTTTTCTCCCTGGAGTTACTACTTCTCCTTGTGCTCTTGTCAAAGATGCGCAGGGGAATAATGTGATCTCTACCACAAAAACTGATCCAGGTGGTCATTGCGTTTGTACAGCGAATGCAACCTTTCAAGCTCAATCTTGGAATCTTTTGACCAATCCAGCAAGAATATTAAGCTTGGTAAATTCAAATCGACTAACTGGCTTTATAAGTCCCCTAATTTTTGATAATTACACACATTCCGCAGTACTTCAATCAACCAATCGAGACGATGATCTTGTTGCCATGATCATTGCGCAAAAAAGAATAGTGGAGGATTCAGGCATTAGCAAAAACTATACCTTAGCCGCCATCAGAGCTCAAGGTGGGATTAGCTTTCCTGGAAGGGTTTCGACGGATCCACCGATAAACTGGGCACTTGTCTATTTTGAGGATGGAAGTCCAATAAACTTAATAGCCTCCAAAGAGATTGGAATTTCCTATAAAAATCCAAGCACTGGCTCCATAAGCTTGGCTAAAAAAAATGATGGGTGGAGTGGAAAATCCTCAATGGTAAAAATAGTTAGAAATAAAAATTTAATACAGGCATGGGTCAGCGATTGGGCTTTGAGTGGGGAACCTTTTCCTACAGATGTAATTGGAGATTCTCTATTGTCTGTAGATTTAAGCAGTTTACCTATATTAGAAAAGTTTATTGGACCTCAGAAATTTGGATATGGTTCCCTTAGTCAAATGTGGTCAAGTTTTAATAATGTTCAATTCGATTCCGGAGTATCTGATAAATATGTTTATGATTTGAAAAAAAATGAATTGTACGAATTACAAAATGATGGAAAGTACCTTCGTAGGCAGGATATTAATCCCTACATTTTGTTAGGTTCGCCGCGAATTGTTGGAAATCCAGAAACATTCAAAAGGTATAGGCTAAAGGAAGATCAGTCATTTGTATTATGCAGAGATGAATCTTGTTTGAACTAATAATGGGAGCTAAACTAGAGGAATTTTATTCTAATTTAAAAGTCATAGGCAATACCCATTCCATTTCGATTCAGGAACAAGTCGATATTGTTTTTTGAAGAAGTAATGGAGTTAGTTTGAAAGTAAATTCTTGTTCGCCCCTTTAAGAAGGAAGGATTTATTGTGAATTTCATAATTTTCTCAGTAAAAGTTCCATCTGAAGAGGTATTTGAGTATTGTAAGTCTAAAGAGTAAATCGTTTTTTGAAAAGTGTATTGAGCTTGTCCACCAATGAAGGGAGCCGCATAACTGGAACTAACGCCAATACCTGCTAAACTCAAGGTGTGAAATAAGTATCCTAATTCTGAAGATAACTGAAAGTTATTTCTTTTCCATCGATACCCACTTGCGATTTCGTAGGAGCTGATTGTGGCTTCCCGTTCATTTAATTTTTTTTGATTAGTTAACGGAAGATAACCATTAAAGACGAAATAAATATTGGATTCCCCAAGAGAGAGTTCTGCATGTAGAGGTAGTCTGAATTCTGAAAATGAACTTTTATCTGAAGTTGATTTTGAAGCAGATCCTGAATTGTAATCAAGGCCAACCCTGAATTTCAAGAGTTGATTTTCAGAGGGAACGGCGGTTTGATTCTGTTTGAAACTTAACTTAACCGTATTTCTTTGATCCAATTGTCCCCAGGATAAAGCCCAGTGTTCTTGAGCTGTTACGTCTGAACCTGAAAAAAGTTTCCACCGATCACCTTTTCCTTCAGAGATGCGAATAGATGATCCCAGCCAGTTAGCGTCTGTGGTTGATGAAAAAATTACGGAGACGACCTCATTGTTCTTTAGTGTACATGATAAAGATCCTGGGTAACTAGTTGTTTTGGGACCGGACAATTTGTATTTCACTTTTAATTTTTCGCAGCTTTCGTCCACTATAAAAGTTGGTGGTTGCCCAATCATTTTAAAATTGAACAAGGATGTTTGATCATTTGTTTTAAAAAGAATTTGTCCCGTGCTTTGAGATAACAAAAGCAGAGATTTGTCTAAATTATCTTTTGGAAATTCAACAAGTTTCGTTGAATCACCTTCTTCACTATAGTTGGCTTGCTGAAAAGCGATGGGTGCTTTCGTTTGAATAAAGATTGCTCTTTTTCCATTTTCATTAGCAATGCTAAGGGTTCCTGTTGTTGTCGTTAGAGTCCCTTGACTGGATTGCCATTGAATCGTGTAAGTTTGGGTGGCTGCGATACTAGTAGTTAGTTTAAAAAAGAAAAAAACAAAAATTACCTGGATTTTTTTCATTGCAAGACCTGAATCTTTCCCTTTTCATCAATTGTAAAAGGAACTAATTTGGGAATGCCTACACCTTTTATCTGAAACTCTTCACTTTTGTAAATATCAGATTGGGAAAATATCGTCAGTTTTACTTTTGCTGGATTAATGTTCCCATTTTTGTTAAATAAAACAATTCGAGCAATATATTTTCCTGGCTTGTAGTTTTCAGCTTTCCACATTTCAATTCCTGGACCAAAGCGACTATCAATTTCAAAATTTCCAGGAAGTCCATTAATTTTTCTTCTCTTGAAATTAAAGACCTTATTTTTGTCAAAATAAATTTCCAAATCTAAATCATGTTTTTCGGTATCCCATGTGACCAATGTGGAAACGTAGTTTTGCTGAGTGATTTGTTTTGACATGAGTTCTGCATTCTGGTTTTTTGCCTGTTCTAATTCATTTTTTACCCGTTCTAGCTCTGCTTTCACTTGTTCTAATTCATTATTAAATTTTTCATTAAGTTTTGTCGTTGAAACTTCAGCGGCACTGGTAATTTCTCTTTCTTTCTTTTTTTGTTCAGAACTCAGGGCTGAAATTTTTTCTTTTAGAGTTTCAATTTTTTCTTGTTGTTCTTGAAGTGCCTTTTTTTGATCAGCTATTTGTACATCGGACTTATTTTTTTCTTCTGCTATTTTTTCAATTTGAGTTTTTAATTCTACTTTTTCGGACTCTAGCTTTTCCAACGTTATTTTTTCAGTTGTATTTTCAGGAGGTGATACGACGTCATTCTTCTTAAGAGAGGAACGAGGGTCTTGATAAGAAAAAAATTTATTTGAAATCTGTCTCATGGTTTCATCTGCATCCTTTGTTTTATCAGATTTCAAAACATAAAGAAGTACAAATAGTCCAAAAAGTAGGGTCATCATATCAGCATAACTGACCAGCCATCCCATTTCTGTTCCCGAATGGCTTCCGCCTGAATGATCCTCCTCAGTTAACTTTTGATGTTTGGCGACAAATTCTTCTGATGTGGTTTCTATTAGTATGGTATCATCTGATGTGGCTTGTTTTTCCTTTTTCATAGTTGGCCTAGGAAGCATTTTTTGTTTGGCCATTTGACGAGCTCAATATTCTCGATACTTCATAATGATCCATCATGGACAATTTATTGCGGCAGTTAGTGATGACCTTTTTGTGTGAGTATCCTTTTTTCATTTGGATACAGGTCTCAATGATAATATCTCGGAGGAACAAGTCATCTTCTGCGGCTTTAGTGGAATTGTCTGCGAGCGGAAGAAAGACGAAATTGTTAAGTCCTACTCCCCATAGAGTGGCCGTCAAAGCCACCGCCATGGAGGCGCCAATACTTTCAATTCCCACTTTTCCAAGCCCTGACATCATGCCAATCATTCCAGATGCCGCACCCAGAAGACCTAAATGGGGAGGGTATTTAGCAATATTGTTCAGAATTTTTGCGTCTTCTAGATATAGCCTTTTGACCGAATTACGCCGATCAACAAGTATCTCTTGCAAGGTGGTCGCATCATATTCTGGATTTTCAAGGAGATTCATGGCATCTTTTAAAAAAGGAAAGAGATCACCTGTTGGCGAAAACCTTGGAACCAACTCATAATAAGCATCTATCATTGCAAATATATCGTGAATCACGGAGCTTTCATTTTTTTTTGTTTTAAAAAGAAAACCAAAAACAATATAGTTATATACTTGATTTAGTCTTTTAGCTGAATAGGTTAAATAAGCAATTCCAATGGTTCCCCCTAAAACTAATATAAGTGCATGGGAGTTGAGTAAGATAGCTGGATTTCCAGCCGAATGAACCACTCCGAAATATATTACCAATCCGCAAATTAAAATGCCAGTCCAGGTGCTCTTCATAAAAAACATTTCGGAAATGATTTTAAAAACTGAAGTCTAGATTTCTAAGTAGAGTCGTATAGATTTTCAAAAATGAAAACGTTGCTTAATTCGGTTAATGTAATTAAGGATACCTGAAAACCGATTGCCTTTAACATTGTTGTTGCCAGGAGTTGGACCTGTATTTTTATTAGGAACAGATCGTGGAGGTAATTGCGAATAAAGATACTCTTCGACTTCTGACTGGGCGATTTGTTCCGGAGTGGGGTTCATAGGAATTGGACGTGACGGTAAAGCACTAATTCCCAGGAATTCAGCGATCTCATGATCACTGGAGTCGCGGAACCAATCCATGAGATCTTGAAAATATCCTTTATACCAATCGCTAGTACGGTTCGCGTTTAATCCCAAATTTACGGGATCATAAGCGCCCAAGGTGGGAGTGAATTTATCGCTGTCTGTAATGTAAAGTCGTAATTCACCATCTTTATTTTTGTTTTTGAAATGTTCTCCCCAGCTGCGGGCATCAAGAACTCTATAGCTGCTGGGGACATTGTCGATAGCCACCCAGCTGTTGTCAGGGAGCCTTACTAAATGCCCAATGTGGAATTGCCAAATAATTTTTCCTGTTCCCATCGGCCCGACGGCCCAGATTTTTTTGATAGAGTCACGATCTAGTCCTAGCCTCATCAGCATCAGATCCACATAGCAACCACGACCAAAACAGTAGCCTATCTCAGAACCCTTCTGTTGATATTGATCGGCCGAGCGTTCAGAAACGACAGGATGCCTATCGATGGATCGAAGAACCAGATCAGCAAGATCTTTACTAGGTAAAAAATCAAATCGCTTATCTGTTTTATCGTTAGGACGATAAGCTTCTAGAGTCTTGAAAGTCTGCTCATTTAGTTCATCCGTGATTTCCCTGGTCGTCCATCCTCGAATTCCATATTTTGCTATCAAGGCATCAATCGCCGCATTTGGCACTAGATTCTGTATCCCGCCATATTTAATACCAGTAGCCACCTGTCTTACTTCCTGGTTACGATACTTAAGCAAATCTACATTAATTAAAGAGGAAAAATAGTCCTTAGTTTGTTGCAATAAAATGCGTTCATGTTCCGTATAATGCAAAATGCAACGCTGAACTTGAGCCAAGGCTACCGAGCTCAGCGTCGACATAAGCGATATTGTAATTAAAAATGAATTCACCTTTGTCATATAAATTCTCTATATTCTCTTTTTTTTGAAATAAAGGCGTAGTCTACTTTTTTAAATATTTCCACTGTCGAGAATGAGTCGAATTTTTATTACAGGGGAAAAATAGCTAAAGCGAGCATGATAAAGTCATTTTACTGCCATAAACAGGTCTTTTACAAAACCGCTGGCAACAGCCCATAAATATGGTTCATTATTTCTATTTGCATTAAGAGTGTACCTTACCATTCCTTCTTCATATACTTTAGATATGTTGTTTCTGTTATCAGAACTATAGGCTCCAATGTGAGTTAATATTTGAGATAGAAGGTTTTCGTGTTGTTTTTTAGCTGAAAACTCAAGTGTAAAAGGTGATTGCTCATTTTCTCGATAAAACTTTATGCTGAACCAGTCATCAGAACCTTTTCTTTTTTCAATGGCTAAACTCATACCATTTTCCCCACGAATAACTTTCACAGTACTTGTGAATCCTGTGGTATGAGCATAATCCTCAAGGGTATTTACGAAGTCTGTAACAGTTTTGTTCGTAATAGCGCTTGCATTAAGACCTGAGAAAAATAATGCGTAACAAATAGTTTTTTTAATGAAATTCATAAAAAGATCTCCTTATTTAAAGTTTAAAAAGGGTTTTATCCCTAGCAATCTTTAAAAAAATATAAAATTTAATTCTCATATTTTATATTTTTTGATTACTAAGTAATCCTTCAAGAACTTGAACTATACAATAGTTCAATAGGAGTTTCATCTGTTTTGATTTAGACAGTTAAGCAATAAATGTCACCGCCTGCGAAAAGTTTCCCTTCAGAGCACTTCGAAACGATTTTGTTAATTTCTAGGGATCATAAAGTAAAACTTGAAGTTCTAATAGTGTTGCCATTTTGTGCGGTAAAAAAGACATAATTTGAGATTCAGATTCAACGTATTAGATTTTGAGAAGTAATTTTTTTTTATTTTTTCAAAGGACTAAATTCTAGAGATTACATTCCGTTGTTTGGTGATTTTATGTAGTATTTTACTTTTACATTTAGATCAAGTCGGTCATGATAACAATCGACATCAGGATTGTTGTCACCGGTGATAACCATCTCTAGTTCTTGGTTGTTGGTGGCTCTGGAAGCCGCAATACGAATAAGAATTTCAGGATGAAATTGCAATTGTATTGTTCCTTTTTGTTCCGTTATTGGCCATTGGCAACGGGATAAGTTTTCTTCAAAGCCAAGACAAAAATCATTCGCTTCATTTCTAAAAGGGGAGTTGCGAATTTTTAGCCAATCGTAGGTGAAAAAATCAAGATTTTTTTCTATTGAAAGTAGGTTTATATTTTCATGAGGAAGAAATTTCTTAATTTCAGATTTATGATTTGAAGCGAGAACCTTCCCATTGAAGTTCAAAAAGAAGATGTCATCATATCTGAAGCTTTTTTCAGGCCCACTCACCTCAAGATCGCAAATAACAACATTTGGAGGTAGGGTTAATTTCTTTAACTGTGTGTATCGTGCTCTTAAGTAACCATCTCGAATACTTAGATTTCCAGAGTAAATATCTTTATCATCAGGTGCGAACTCACAAACGATATTTCTGCCTGATTCAATTTTAGTATTTTCAAAAACCAGATCCATATTATTTTCTAGAAGGGCTGCATTTTTTGATAAAAGTTCACAATTTTTTATAGTTTCCATAATAGGAGCAGGAGTAGGAGTTGGAGCGGGAGGAGGGGAGGGTCGCACTGTACCCGCGGTTTCACCGGTGTCATCAGAGGCTATGTTATTGGGACTTTCTGGCGATGGGTCTCCTGCCGGAGCCTCTGAATCTGCATTTTTAAGACTAATGCTTCCTGGTTGAGTGCAGTTTTGAAATGAGAACACAAGACAGGAAATTATCAAAATGGAACGAATCATATAGTTGCCCCCATTTATAATTTCCTTCATCATTCATTCCAAGCCAGAGCTCATAAAAATCACTAGAGCTCTAGATATTGACTTGTTAGTATACAAACTACGTAGGACTTTAGGTTTATCTTATAGAAAAACAAAGGGAATTAAGAAATTAAGACAAAAAAGTACATGTGATCAAATAATTACCATTCAGGGCTAAATACTTGTCTGTGAGATATGAAATCTGTGAGATATTAAATCTGGAAAATGTGAAGTTAATCAAAGACAAAGATGGGGATTATTAAAAAGAACTAATCCCCATCTGAACTTAAAAAAATGTTAATTATTTTATGACAGTTACTTGCTTAGCGCAGGGACCCTTTTTGCCTTGTCCAACTTCAAACTGGACTTTGGCGCCGTCTTTTGGCTGTTCTCCATTGATTTCAGACATATGAAAAAACAAATCAGCTCCATTATCTGGAGTGATAAATCCAAAACCCTTCTCTACATTAAAAAACTTTACAGTACCCTTTTGCACGAAATCTCCTATTTTAAAAAATTACAGTTAAATCTGTGAGCATATTGTAACACAATTTTAATCAGATGGAAGATCTTTAAATAACATTGGGCTCCACTTATTCCGGTGAGTTAATATTTGAAGCAAAACTATGAATAAGAAGAACTTGGACATTGTCCTTTGGCTCTCGGTCCCTATTGACGATTTCATCGATTTGATTGTGAAAACTGACAATAAGATCTGATATTTTTTGAGCTGCGCTTGCAGACATGGCTGTCACTCTGACAGAAGAACGGGAAGGATTGCGAACCCGCTGGGGATCCATAGTGATTGGTTTGTCGGGATACCTTGTGGCGGCAAGGCAAGTCGCCCATTTAGTTAAACCTCGTATTTTCGGATGTCTTAAACTCGAAAAACCAAAATCAAACACAGAAGGAATATATTTCCTTCCATCAAAATAGATCAGATCGAACTTGAGCATCACATTTAAGGCTTGTTTAAGCTCAGATACAGAGCATGCAGCATGTTCAGCAAGAAGCTTTTCATCATGAAACTCGAGCTTTTGATAGCTCTCTATCTGAAGAGCTGCATTGACAAAAACGACAAGAGGTGTTTCCAGGACAGCCTCCATGTTTTGTAAAAACAGATGATAGCTTTCTTTGATACAAGAAATCTGATGACAATCAACAATCTGGGATAGCCATCCAAATAAAACGGGGGATTTAATTCCCATGACACTCAGAACTTGGGAAAAAGAAGGGTGATGCGTTCCTGACAACCATTTTCTTGCGAGAGTTCTCATTGGGGGTTCCTGGCTAGAACTCAAATTTAACTTGGTGACTAAAGTTTTTAATGTGGTTCTTTCATCGAAAATAAGATCTTGATGCCCAAAGAAATAACAGAAAAAAGTTTCTAGGGGGATTTCCAAAGCCTGGCACAATTCCATAAATTCTTTCCATTTGATAAGAGTCGCTCCACTTTCCCACTTTCCCACTTGATTAAATGAAAAATTGAGTTTTTCACTTAGCTTTCTTTGACTCATTTTTCCGCGGACTTGTTTTATAACCTCCCAGCTTAGTTGTTCATAATTTAATCGAAGGTTTTTTTGCAGTCTACCGGTGACATTATGATGGAACAAGTAATCTCGTTTTGTTTCTATCTCCATGAGTGCGTCTCCATTTTACCAAAATTCCATGCCAAAACTAAATCATCTATTTTAATTTGTCACCACTTGGAATATTTTTTGTTTCTATTTCATAGTCTTTCAGATTCAAAGATAGCGACAGGACTATGAAGATAAGTCCAAGCTTATTATCCTGAACTCTATGGAATTAAATTCACAAAGCATAGTACAAAAGTGGTTAACAATAGCTCGCTGGGCTGCTTCTGGAGGGAATGCACAACCTTGGATAGCACATTATAGCGAAGAGGCCGATCACCTAATACTTTATCTTTCAATTGATCCATGTTATCGCCAACACCCATCGTTGATGGACATCATGGGGCTGGCGTCTGTCATGTCATTGGGGTGCCTTACTCTGAACCTTACCCAAATGGCCCATGGAGATGGTTACGTTTGTGATTCAATGGAAATCCAGAAACAAAACTCAAATTGGGATAGCACTGTGATCTTGCAGTTTCGTCGAAATAGAAACACCTACAGCCCCTATACCGAGGAAGATATCCTTTTAAGAAAAACCGATCGACAAAAGTACAAGCAAACACCCATTTCGATAGAGCTTGAACAAGCAATTGCTGGGATCACCAAAAAATATAAAAGCACCCATTTATTTACATTCAAAGAAGAGAAAAACCAATTAGCAACTGATCTCTTTAATCTAGAAAATATTAGGTGGCAACACTCTCGTCTTTTTAATAGCATGCTTTCAGAAATATCTTTTTCACAAAGCCAATCCAGTGGTTCAGATAAAATTCCTGAATATCAACTTGGGATCTCACCTGCTGATCAAGCAATTCTAAAACTTCTGAAACAATTTCCAGTCCTCCAATTTCTTTTAAAACTTGGCTTTCATCGACACCCAGTTAAAAAAATAATTCAGGACAGTGTGACTTGTTGTGAACGAATTTGTTTCTTACAAGGAAACGACCTGTCCGTTGAAGAGTGCTTCCAACTTGGACAGTGCTTCCAGGAAATTTGGTTAGAAACAAATAAAAATGGAGTTTCCTTTCAGCCTATTGGAAACCCATTAATTGCTCTTGGTTATTGGAATGATCCCTCTGCTTTTTCCTTCAAAAAAAAACAACAAAAAACCTTGATTCACATTACTGAGAACTTTTCAACCAGTTATCACATTGATCTTAAAAAACCAACTTTAGGGTTTAGGATTGGCTGGCCCGAAGCTCCCTCTAGAAACGGAGTTCGCAAAGAACTGATCGCGAAAAAAATTTCACTCAATAGTCAATCCGTAAAACTAGGGTAACAAAAATTAAATAATATTTACAGTTTATAAACGAGGAATTTTTAACCGTAAGGGGAAAGATGGCGCATTGACATCATAAAAATAATTTCTTTAGCCTTGGTATGGACTTTGATGTGGACCGAATGTTGCTTGTACTGAAGTTTGACTGCTTAGACTTTTTGTCAAACACAACATTTTAAAAAAGGAATCATCTATGTTTTATCTTAGGTTCGTATTGTCTATGGGAGTTGCTACTTTGTTTCTTGCTTCGTGTACCTCCGATTTGAAAGTCAACGAGTTTAACAGTTCGACGGACCCTCAGTCTGAACTTGTTCGAATTGATAACAATATCGATCAGGCACAAAGGAATCAGGTAAATATCTTATCGCCAAAATACTTTGAAGAGGCAAAAGCAGCAAGAAAAAAAGCTGTAGAGCAAAGAGCAGAGAATAAAAAGCAAAAAGATATTTTACATAGCTTAGCTCTAGCCCAAGCTAACTTAGATAAGGCGACAGAAATGGCAAAGGTTTCCAATGTGCTTCTTAAGGGCCCTATCGAAGCGAGGCAAGATGCTATAGATGCAAAAGCCTACAGCTTGTTTCAAAAAGAATTTGAAACTGCGGATAAAAATTTCAAATCACTAACTGAGCAAGTTGAAGATAACGATACGGCCAACGTGGATAGAAAAAGAGGACAAATTGAAGCTAGCTATAGAGACCTTGAGCTAAAATCAATAAAAAAAGATAAATTGGGAGCTGCCAAAGATACGATGAGTGAGGCGGTAAAAGAGGGTGCAGAGAAATTGACACCGGAAACTTTAAGCGTCACTTCAAAAAAATATTCTGAAAGTGAAGCCATCATTGAAAATCAACGTCACGATACATTGGCTGTTAATAAAGCCTCCGAAGAGGCCGTGATTTCGGCTAATAGGCTACTAAAAATGGTTCGTGACGCAAAAGGCTCCTCAACAAAAAAGCCAGAAGAATTAGCTAAACAAATTGAAACTAATGAATTAGCGGCAATAAAATCAAAAAAACTACTTAAAAAAAGTGAAACGGCTTTAGCAAATTCAGACAGTAATCTTGCAAATGCAGCGCAAAGAAACAGTAAGCTAGAATCACAAGTTTGGCTTGATAAAGAGTTCGAAAAGGCAAGAAAAGAATTTAATAGCACTGAAGCCGAGGTTTACAAACAAGGAGATAAACTCTTGTTGCGACTCAAAGGATTATCATTTGCCAACAATAAAGCAGCTATTGATTCTGCTAACTTCGGCTTATTGGCAAAAGTACAGAAAGTCATCAGTGATCTCAACGCCAAACAAATTGAAATTGAAGGGCACACAGATTCTCGTGGCGGTAAAAAACTTAATGATATTCTTTCTGCGAAACGTGCAGAATCAGTTCAAAGTTATCTTATCGCAAATAACAACGTTGACCCAAACAACATTACTTCAGCAGGTTACGGTGATTCAAAACCTATTGCTACAAATAAAACGGCAGAAGGTCGGGCACAAAATAGGCGGGTCGATGTCATTATAACTGCTAATGAAAATAAATAAGTTTCACAATTTTATATCTCCTTGAATAAATTTCGATATGGTCTAGGCTGGTGGACATGTACGACAAGAACCCTGCACCAACTAATCGTTTACGGTTTGTAGTTTTAGCCTCCTCTTTTGGGACTTTGATCGAATGGTATGATTTTCATTTATTTGGAACTCTTCTAACGGTCATGTCCCAGAATTTTTTTCCTCAAGCGTCTTCTTTTTTTTCACTTATTGCTATGTTGGTTACCTTTGCCATCGGTCTGGCAGTTCGCCCATTAGGCTCTTTAGTTTTTGGGTGGATCGGAGATGCCATAGGACGTAAATCTACATTTATGATCACCCTCGGTCTGATGGGAGGTGCGACGGCAGCCATTGGGATTTTACCAACGGTGACTCAAATAGGCCCCTCGGCGCTGGTGATGCTGTGTCTACTTCGTTTGCTTCAGGGTTTGGCAATTGGTGGTGAATATGCAGGGGCGGCAGTTTATGTTGCTGAGAACGCAGCAGAGAACCAACGTGGACTCGTTACAGGATTTATTCAGTCCACAGCAACGGTAGGTTTGGCCCTAGCCATTCTTGTGAATCTCATCACTCAGAAAATTTTAGGAGTGCAGCAATTCATTGATTGGGGTTGGAGAATTCCCTATTTATTGAGTATACTTCTTGTTGTTTTTTCCTATTATATTCGTCGGCATTTGAATGAATCTCCTGCATTTGTCCAGCTTCACCTTCAAGGAAAGACGTCCTCTAATCCCATTTTGGAAAGTTTTTCTGATCCAGTAAATCGCATGAACATGTTTCTGGCACTTATTTGCGTGGTGGCTGGGCAAGGAGTGCTCTGGTACACAGCTAATTTTTATTCATTTTATTTTATGGAGCGAATTCTGAAAATAAAATTTCAAGATGTGAATCTTATACTCTTGATTTCATCAGTGCTTTCAGTTCCATTTTTCGTGATATTTGGGCATCTTAGCGATCGTTATGGAAGAATGCGTATTATACTTATTGGTTTTTTTCTGGCGCTGTTGGGTCTTTTTCCCATTTATCTAGCTATGTTTTCTATCGGAGGAAGTCATGCCGTTGATCCCGTTACTGGAAATTTGATAACTTCGGCCTTTCTTTTTCTGATCGGACTTCAATTTCTTCAAAACTTTATCGTGAGCCTTGTTTATGGTCCACTGGCTGCTTTCCTGATCGATCTTTTCCCGATTCGAATCCGTTACACATCTGTGTCCTTTCCCTATCATATTGGAAACGGAATTTTTGGTGGAATGGTCCCGTTGATTGGATTATTAGCTATCACAAATGCAAATCCACTTGATGCTTTTAGTTCTCTGAGCGGTCTCTATTATCCATTTTTCATAGTCGTGATGAGTTTTACCCTTGGGATTTTCTTCTGCAGGCGATTAACAAAAAAAAGTCCTTAATTCTTTCCTTTTTTAGTTTCGTTCTCATTTGCCTTTTTAAGCTCGGATATTTTATCTTTAACAACTTGAACATCGATGGGTTTCGTGAGGTAACCCTTTGCCCCTTGTAGGAATGCTTTTTCAATAATATCTTGGGATGAATAGGCGCTCACCATCACTACTTGCATCTTTGGAAATTCACTCTTAATGAGTCCCAATAGTGAAAAACCATCCATTCCTGGCATGTTGATATCGGTAAGTACGATCATCTGAGAATCTCTATCCTTTCTCAAAAACTCGAGACACTCTTCTCCAGAAGTGAAATACCAAATTTCATAAAGACCTTCTCTGACGGCCTTCTTAAAGAAAATCCGAAATATTTGCTGCATTCCAATTTCATCATCAACAAAAGCTAATCTAGTTATACTTGACATTTTCGATCTCCAGAGGAAGGGGAAGGTTTATCATCACTTCAGTGAATTTTCCAAGTTCTGAATTGATTTTCATCTCTCCCTTTTGAGCGAGAATAAGATCATGAACCATAGCTAACCCCAACCCTGTCCCTTCACCCGCCGGTTTGGTGGTAAAGAACGGTTCGCAGACTTTCGCCAAATTCTCGGTGGCTATCCCTGTTCCATTATCGCGAATTAAAATATGCGAGCCGGTGCGGGTTGGCTCAATAAGAACAATCAGTTCAGGTTGATAGGAGGTCATCAATTCTTTTTTTTTCTTTTCAGCCATCGCATAGAAGGCATTTTCAAAGATATTTACAAAAACTCTGAACACGTCCTGCCTCACCATAAGTGCCGTTGGCAAGGTTGTAAAATTTTTGACAATTTTCAGATCAAGGAAGCGGGCAAATTGAGCTGAGTGAATGACAAAATCGAGACTTTCTTCAATAAGTTGGTTGAGATTGACCTTTTCGGTAACCGAAATACCATTGCGAACTTGAGTTAACATGCTCTTAATAATGGAATCCGCACGATCTCCATTTTGAGCAATGAGGTCACAGGCAATTTTAATATCCATAATATCTTCGTTAAAGAGTTCCAAGATCATGGGACTTGGATGGTCCAAAATTTTTTGTAAATAATCGTTCAAATCATCGCGAACAAAGTTTGAAATAATTTTGGAAGAGTTGACAATCATGTTGATAGGATTTTTGATCTCGTGGGCAATGCCGGCAGAAAGACGACCCAAAGAAGCTAACTTTTCCTGAGCCACCATCGTTTGTTGTAGACGGTTGATTTCTTCAATGGTTTTTTCTAGTTTAAAATTTTGATCTTGTAGCTCCTGTGTTCGTGCAGAAACCAAGTCTTCGAGTCTTCTGCGGTGAGCCTGGAACTCAAGCTCTGCAATCCTTCTTTGATCAAAGCTGATCCATCCCAAAATCATCAAGACAACCATATAGGAAAGAGTGATTACAGTGATCCACAACCAAAGAGATGGAGGTTCAGAAAGACTCCATAAGTTCAAAAAGCTTGCTATTGACATTTTCCCTTACCTAACAGATGCGATGCTCCTTTGCTCGTAGGGGATATTCAATGGAAAATGCAATGTACCAGAAAGTAATGAAGAAATTTGGATAAATTAAGATCCATGTTGAAACTGGGGGGATAACTTTTCTCCTTCCCATCTAGAGACAACAGTTGTGGCAACGCAGTTTCCAAGTAGGTTCACAGTCGTTCTTGCCATGTCCATAAACTCATCCACACCCATAATAAGAACTAAACCTTCTAGAGGTAAGCCGAAGGAAGTTAGGGTCGCTGATAGCACCACCATAGAGGCTCTGGGTACGGCAGCAACTCCCTTTGTAGTCAGCATTAACATGAGCATCATAGTGAGCTGAGTTTGCAGACTCAGTTCTATTCCTGCGGCTTGGGAAATAAAGACAGATGCCATGGCTAAATATAAAGTGGAGCCGTCCAAGTTAAAACTATAGCCTAAGGGTAACACAAAACTGGCAATACGATTGGAAACACCCATTTTTTCTAATGATTTTAAAGCATCTGGATAAGCAGATTCACTGGAAGTTGTTGCGAAAGCTAAAATCAAACTGGGCCTTAATTCAGTTAAAAATTCTTTAATTTTAACACGAGCCCAGATTAAAGCTGGCAACAGGGTAACCAGTACAAAAAATATCAGTGCCAAATATAAAACCCCCACCAGTTTTGCCATTGGCAACAAAACTGAAATTCCATGTTCGGCAATGGCACTTGCCATCGCGGCACCGACACCTATGGGTGCTAAATTCATGACGATTTCTGTGAACTTAAACATGACATGATTTAACCCTTCACAAAAATGCAATACCGGCTTTGATTTTTCCCCGGCCATCAAGACCGCCATGCCAAACATTATTGAAAAGATAACTAATTGAAGAACATCTCCTTTGACCACGGCTTCGGCAAAATTTGTGGGCAAAAGATGTTCAATAAATCCAGCAAAGGACATTTTATTTTGACTTGCCTGAATAATTTTTGGGTCCACAACGGAACCAATAGAGAGTCCATCTCCGGGGCGAAAAGAATTAACAAAAACAAGCCCAACCGTTAAGGCCACGGTCGTGGCAATTTCGAACCAAATAATGGCTCTGAGGCCCAATTTTCCCAACCCGCTTAAACTTCCTGCAGAACAAATTCCAACAACAATGGAAGAAAAAATCAAGGGTGCTATGATGCACTTCACTCCATTTAAAAAGACGGTTCTCAATGGCTTTAGTCCATGACCTATTTCTGGAAACCAAATCCCAATCAGAAACCCAAATACTAAAGAAACTAAGATCCAAATTGTTAACTTCGAAGATTTACTTTTTTTCTTCATCCAGAATCTCCCTAAAAAAAATGGCCCAAGCAAAGCCTAACTTAATATTGAATGAAAGGCATCACAATATATTTGATTGACTTAATCGAAGCAGATGACCTTTTGTGGACAGGCTCATTCTAGGTTGCGGAATTATTGTTGGTCAATTGAATATAGTTGGAATGAAGATTGAAAATAGAATCAAAGAGCTATATGATTTAGCTTATAATATATGAGTCTTTTTTATTTTGACAATTCCTACTTTAAGCTGCCTCAGATTTTCTTTGATTCTCAATTCCTAACGCCCGTCAAGGCTCCAAAGATACTTGTTCTTAACTCCCAATTAGTTGATCAATTAGAATTAAATAAAAGCTCTGAAGAATTTAAAAAAGTGACTGAGATTTTTTCTGGAAATTTGTTACCTAAAGGCGCTCATTCCCTAGCTTTGGCCTATGCTGGACATCAATTCGGAAACTTTGTTTCTCAATTAGGAGATGGCAGAGCGCTCTTACTTGGAGAGCACATTGATTCTAAAGGAAACCGTTATGATATCCAATTAAAGGGATCAGGTCCTTCTAAATTTTCTCGACGTGGAGACGGACGATCAGCACTTGGACCGGCATTAAGGGAATTTCTGATTTCTGAAGCGCTTTATTATTTGGGAATTCCAACGACACGAACCTTAGGCGTTGTAGATACCGGTGAAACGGTCCAAAGAGAAACAGCATTACCCGGTGGAATTTCCACACGCGTAGCAAAAAGTCACATTCGAATTGGAACTTTCGAATATTTTGCAAATAAAAATGATTTTGAATCATTAAAAATCTTGGCTGATTATGCTATTGAAAGGCATTTTAAAGTTGAAATTCAAAATGGAGAGAATCCTTATTTTCAATTAATAAAAAAAGTTTGTCAGCTCCAGGCCTCTTTGATCTCTCAGTGGATGGGAGTCGGATTCATTCATGGAGTTATGAATACGGACAATATTTTAATTAGTGGTGAAACCATTGACTTTGGTCCTTGTGCGTTTATGGATGTTTATGATCCTGACACCGTTTTTAGTTCTATTGACCAATCAGGAAGATATTCCTTTGGGAATCAACCACGAGTCATTCAATGGAATTTAGCTCGATTTGCAGAGTGTTTATTACCTTTAGTGGATCCAGATTTAAGAAGAAGTGTAGAAATGGTAAAACCACTAATTGATGATTTTGATCAAACCTATGAGTTTTATTGGCGCCATATTCAAAATCAAAAATTTGGATTTGACCCTAGTGAAAAAAGCCATGATTCTTTGATTCAGCAGTTTTATCATTTAATGTATTCTTGCAAAGCAGATCTAACTCTTTCATTTCGAAGGTTATCGCAGAGTTTAATAGACCCAACAGCCTTTCAATTTTTATTAGGATCTTTCGCGAAGGAGCTTTCTTCGTTTCAGAACTGGTATGGTGAATGGAAAAAAGTGGTGATGTTAACAAACAAATCGGTGTTGGAAAAATCCAATGAGATGAAAAGGGTAAATCCTTGCTATATCCCCAGAAATCATCTTGTTGAAGAGGCGATCGAGTCGGCTGTGTATAAAAAAGACTTAAACCATTTTTTCAAATTATGGGAAGTCTTAAAAACTCCCTTTAATGAAGGTGTTGGTTTTGAAAGGTACGAAAAGGCCCCTGAGAAAATAGATCCTCATTATAGAACCTATTGTGGGACATGAAAGTACTATTTTTTCTTCTTCATTCTGAATAATAAAAAGACGCCGATTCCACCAAGAACGAGGGCTATTGCCAGGAATAGGAGTTTACTCTTTTTGTTTTCTTGGGGGGAGGTGGGCTCAATGCCATAGTCATTTCCGCCACCTTGTCCTGTATTGATGGCCCCTAGGGAGCCGCCGGGACCTTTAATGCTTGGATCGGAAATGGAATTTTTTGTAGCAATCACATTGAGTGAATTAATGGCGTTAAATAAATCGGTAGCATACTTAGAATAATAATCTTTATGAGCACTGAAAGTAACCAAAACAGCAATCTTTTCTTTTATCGTGGCTAAATACCGTGTGTAGTAATTTTGGATTTCGCTACTTAAATGGAACCCATCAATCCAAATTAAATTATTGATCTGTTTTTGTTGGGGGGCGGTTACGACCATGCTTTGCACGGTTCCGCCTGTTTTTAAAGTCGCAGCAATAGGTGATTTCAGGTGCCCTTCATAAATGGAAAGACTGTCAGAGGGGCCGACTTCTTTCGCTGTTAAGATAATAATGGCCTCCTTAGATTCATTGGTCTCTTTACTTCGGCAAACCCATTCCGTAGCTTCTAATTGGCATTCCCAGCGCTCTGGAATCTCAAATGAAATATATGCATTCTTAAATTGCTTGGCCATGACGAAGTGGGAGCTTGTTATCAGAAAACTAACTAGAAATAAAATGTTGCCTCTCATTAAGTCCCCTTATTTTATTGTTCTATTTTATTTATTGAGTATGTTGTTACATTATAATGTTTTTTTTCTTCCCAGCTCAAGGAGGAATCTCAAAATGATGAATTTATATCAACTTACCACCTTTGTAACTGTTATAAGTGAAGGCAGTATGACAGCAGCTGCTGACAAACTTTTCCTCACTCAGCCAGCAGTTAGTCAGCAGATTAGAAATCTGGAAGAAGAATTAGGGGTCGAATTGCTTGTGCGAGGTGTTAGGCAAATCAAGCCAACCCCACAGGGGGAAATTCTTTATGAACATTCTCGAAAGATTCTTCACCATGTCCAACAAGCTGAAATTGCCATTAGGTCTATGGGTGCCGAGCTAAAGGGAAACTTAGTTATTGGTAGCTTAAACTCTCTGGGGCTTCACATGATGAGTCCCATTATAGGAAGACTTTTAAGGCATAACCCAGATCTGATGGTTAAAATTGATTACAATAAAGGTGAGGAGTTGTTGAGATCCTTTCAACGGGGATCGATCGATGTGATTATCCTACCTGAGGTGAAAAAAGAATTTAATGTTAACATGGACAGTGATGTTGAGGCCAAGTTTTTGAATAAAGAAGAAATGTGGTTAGTTTCTTCAGGAAAAGGTTCCAATATCCCACAGCAAATGACTATTTCTGAACTTTGTGATTATCCTATTGTTCATTTTTCAGGTGAATATCCTTATTTTGATGCCTTGTTAACTCAGAAGATGATGGCCTCTGGAAAGAAACTTTCAGTGATCTTTGAATCTTCAAACGTAGGAACTCTGAAGAGAGTCATCGAATCAGGAATTGGATTAGGATTCTTACCAGCTCATAGTGTGAAAAAACAGGTACGTTCAGGACGGATGAATCGGATTCATATTAAAGATTTAAGCTATGAAATGGATTTGGTTTATTACTACAAAAAAAATTCTACGAATAAAATATTGATCGAAACTTTTTATCAGGCACTATCTCAACAAGAAAAAGGATAAAGCTGTTGAAGGGGAATAGGCTGAGGAATCCCTGCAGATCAACCAGCCTTAGCGGGAATAAGTTGATGGCCACATTCGACGCAAAATTTCTGTTGAGGTGCCGTGCCCGCAGAGCATTGGGGGCATTGCCCCTCTAGTTTTTTGAGTTTCTTTTCTATTTTTTCTATCTTCTCATTGGGGTCGACAAAACCTTTCTCATTCCACTTTTCTATTTCCTTTAATATTTTCCAAGCGAAGAGTAAATTTGATAATTCTTTAACTTCGAACTCAAGCTTAACCACATTCGCAACGGTTCGTCTTTTAGTCATGCAGCCTTTTTGCTCAAGCCTTGCGAAATGGTCATTATTTAACTGGATTCCGGTCTCATCTTTGACTAAATCCATTAGGGGAGAGAATTCTAAACTAACAACACCAAAACGATCCGCTTCTTTAGTTTTTGCAATGTTTAGAAATACTTCGACCAAGGACATCGTGAAGTCATCTGGTTTTAGCATTTCAGTTTTACCATTTTTAAAATAGTAATATTGGTAAAATTCAAAAAAACTTTCAATCGGTAATAGATCAGAGACAATAAAATTTTGAATTTCATCAGGTCCTTCTGGACTCTCTGGAGGTTTTCCAATCTCATAACTGGCCATTTTAAGTTTGACTAAAAGATTACAGGCTTGTTCCAGTCGTTTAAAGGATTCTCCAAAAACACGCTGGCTATATTGGCGAAGCATTTGCCAAGAGACCTCAAACTGTCCATCTTTTCTTTTAGTGCCTTTGTGATTTATGGTATGAAAAATCGAACCAAAAACCTTAGCCACTTGATCTTCAGCGCAGGGTTGAGCATCTTTTTCTAAACGTAAGGATTTTATTTCCATAAAGGAAGACTTGAGTCTGTCGGTAAGACTCTTTATTGCCATTTTAAATAATTGGGGTCCTGCCTCGAATTGAGCTTTAATCGTGTCAATTGGAACTTCAAGAGTTTTGGTTTCAGCCCTGGCTTGAGCGGAATAAATATGTGTTGTTTGTCCATTAAAAAAGGATTCTCCCAGAATTGATTGCGAACCTACTTGGTAGATATCTAGAGTTTTTTTCCCTCTTAAGAGACAAACATTGACGCTCCCTGATTGAACAAAGACAACGTTGGTAATTTTGTCCGACTCTTTAAAGATAAACTCGCCTTTTTTATATACTTTCTGATTCATTATTCCCTCTGCAAATAACTTCGGAAATTGAATTCATGTACTTGAATCTTTTTAGGGGAAAATTGTTGGAGACATAATTTGTCTGGCCTATCGTCCTGCTGCCCCTATCTGAATTTGAAAAAGTAACAACTATACTTCTTATACAGCGTTAAGGTGCTTCCTATAGAGACATTAGGCTAATGACTTTAATTTTATTACTTTTTGCCATTATTTTGAGTTTTTCTGTTAGTGGGCAATTGGTAATAATATATTTTCTAGATTTTTCAAAAGAGGTTGAATAATTGAGGATAGAAAGCCCATTTTCAGAATGAATAAGGGTATTGAAAATAAGCTGCTGATTTTTATTTTAAAGTATTTTTCGATGGTATCAGTGACTGTTGTTAACGGAAGTCGGGTTTTTTCTGTAATTTGGGTTGTTGTCGCTGGGTGAATTCCAATCGAATTTAGAATTAATTTGACGGTTTTTAGGCCTGCTTTATTAAATTCTAAATTAAGTATTTCATCGACCTCATTTAAAAAAATAGTGTTAGGACTGAAGAATAATTCGTTTATTGATTGAATGAAAGATCTGTCTTCGGGAATTTGTTGCCAGTAATAGGGAATTCCACCTAGTAAGATAGAGCCAAGACAAACCTCTTCGAGGGACCAATGGGGAGCAAAGTTTTTGTGAAGATCATGTAAATTCAGGTCTTCTAACCATAACTCACTATGGGTAACTAACCCACGTAATATTTTCTCTTCACCACCAGAGTTCTCGACAAAAAATTTATTTGAAGAACCACATAAAATAAATTTAAGCTGAGAGTGTTTTTCAAGTTCCAGCCAGCTTTCTTTAAACAAACTCACAAAACCAGATTGTGATTTTGCTAACCATTGAATCTCATCTAATAGGATGATCAAAGGGCTTTTAGTGCCTTTAGCTAATAAAGCAATGTCTTCGAACAAAACTTTCCAGTTAAGATTATTTTTGCTATATTTTATGAGCTGAGTTTGAGGTTATAGTTTTGACCATTCCAGAACCCATCTTTGGATAGTTCGGGATGTTTTTTCATCCAAAGCACCTGAAAAATAAAAACAATTAGACTTGTGCTTTTCGTAGATTTTTTCAATAAGGTGGATTTGCCAATCCGACGCCGTCCTCTGAGGTAACGAAGGGAAGCTGTTTTTTTGGATTTCTTTAAAACATCGGGTTTTTAGTTATGACACTAAAACCGATGTTTTAGATGCGAGGTCTTTTCTTTTTTCTTTATTGGTGGTAATAACTGGTCATGGAATATTTTGAAAAGGCGTCGGAAGAACATCAGAAAAGGGAAAAAGCAAAAGCCTACGAGCTGAAGAAAAGTCAGTGGTGGAAACAACAAGTAGGTCCAGGAATTTGTTATTATTGCAAAAAAAAAGTTTCTCCAAAACTGATCACTATGGATCATGTGATTCCCATTTCTCGTGGTGGAAAATCAACCAAAAAAAACTGCGTGCCATGTTGTAAAGATTGTAATTCGAGTAAGAGTCATAAGACGAGTTTTGAGATCACGTTGGAAGAAATGAAACGGTCATTAAAGTAGGTCTTACCTGTCGAACCAAAAACTAACATAGCGCGTTTATAACGCCAAAGGATGAGGCTAAATTATAATTTGCCCTTGCCATCTTATTAAATTTCCTTGTTTATTATCAATTGGATTAAGTTTGATTAAAAAAAGGAAATGATTTGTGAGTAAAATTACTAAAAGCAGTACCGCCGAGTACTTTGCTAAGAACTTGCAGCAAGTGGGCTTTTCATCGCCCTTAAAGGCCGTTTTAACAACCCTCAAAGAGGCTGTAGATAACTCCTTAGATGCCTGCGAACAAGAGGGAATATTGCCTGAGATCTCCTTAGAGATTACTAAAATAGGAACGGGATCTACAAAAAATACGGATTTAATCAGGATCGTTGTCGAGGACAATGGACCAGGGATTGAGCCCGATGATCTAGCTAAGGTTTTTGGTGAGTATTTAGCTTCTTCCAAATTTGGAAAAGGGCAATGTTCCCGAGGTCAACAGGGTATTGGAATATCCGCAGCGACAACTTGGGCTCAAATGACCAATGCCCGTGGGGTTGTTGTTGTTTCAAAAACTAAAAATATGAGAAAAGCCATCAAGGCCCAAGTTGATGTGGATATCAAATCAAATACGGGATTGATAAAAAATAAAGAGAGCATTGATTGGAATAAGCCCAATGGCGTTCGTGTTGAGTTTGCAATGGATGGTAGAATCCAGCTTAATGGGGATGGAGGTTTGATAACTTATATCGAGGGAACGGTGTTGGTGAACCCTCATCTAACGATAAAATACAAATTATTAGATAACGATTGGGTGAGCATTGAACGTGTGACGACAGAGGTGCCCGAAGTTCCCATGGCCACCTTGCCCCATCCACATACTTTTAAATTGGGCGAGTTTATCACCTACGCCACTCTTTTTGGGAAAATGACCCTATCCAAGTTTTTAAAGACCGGATTTTCGCGAGTCTCAGATCAGAGTTTATCTGATTTTGTGAGCAAGGGCTTGCCTAAGAATTTACTTGAAAAATCAATTTCATCTTTGTCTGAAGATAGCTTTAAATTGATTTTTACAGCGATTCAAAATTCCGAGCTCATGGCTCCATCGACGAAATCAGTATTAACGGTTGGGGAAGAGGCCTTATCTAAAAGTATATTAAGATTGGGAAAGGTTGACTTTTTTTCGGTGGTTACGAGGAAACCGCAAATTTGTGATTTTAAACCCGTCGTGGTAGAGGTTGCCCTCGCTCGATTTATTGATCGAGTCGGGGATATGGACACTCCGGTTCAGCTATTGAGATTTGCAAACCGAGTTCCTTTGCAATTTGATAAGTCAGGATGTGCGATCACAGGCGCTATCGAATCAGTTAATTGGAAATCCTATGGATTGCAGCAACCTAAAGATTCTTTACCCATTGGACCTTATATTTTTGCAGTGAGTGTGGTTTCGCCATTTATTAAATTTAAAAATGCCTCAAAAGAAACTATAGATGCTTCTGAAGAACTTGTGGATGAAATCAGAAAGGCGGCGCAACAGGCAGGCCAGAAATTATCTCGGCATATCAATAAAGAATTTAAAGAAGCCGATCTGGAAAGAAAGTTGGCTCATATCGAGCAATTTGGTCCGATTCTTGTTGAGAAATTGGCCGTGATCACTGGCGCCAGTGAAGCGAGAAGAAAAAGAGCTGAAGAGGGTTTAAGAAAAATTTTAGGTAGGGACTCTCAAGAGGCCATCGAAGAACTTGAAGTGGCACAGACAAAATTAAAAGCTCAGAAGCAAAAGGAAGCTAAATTAACCGGTGGAGACGACGAAGGTAACCCAGAAGGCAGCGAACAATTAATGTTTTCCGAAGAAAACATAGATGCTGGCACTACGAAATCTACGGGCACCCAAGCGAGTACCACAAAAACTACCGCAACCTCAGCAACAACGACGGCAACCACAGCGACGACGGCGACAGTGGCGACAGTGGCGACGACAACTCAAACAACGGCGAAGAAGTAAGGAATTTTTATGGCAACAGGTTTAATTAGAGTTCGAGATTTAAAGATAAATATTCCCAAGGAAGCCCAAATTCTTGCCGACAAAATGCTTCGCGATTTGGAAAATTCAAAGAGACCTTATTTGGAGGCGGTGAAGACATCGTTAGATAATTCCTTTTACAATTCCAAGGTAGGTTATCTAACTCCAGGTGATAAACGTGTTCGAACCGAATTAAATGTTTCCTCCGTACAAAAGTTAGCACGCGTTGTTTTTATGTTGGAAATTTTATTAAGAAATTTAGATATTGGCGCCGTGAATACTAAAAGAGAATTGTACTATATCTGTAAAGGTTTAATTAAAGGGGATAAGAAATATAAACCCTTAGATTTTGAAGACCAAACAGAGTCCGATTCTATTATCGATTTTATTGGTGATATGATGCAAATTTACCGTGAAGAGCTGAACTGTTTTGCCAATGACCGCGGTGGGCAAACTTACTCCAATCAACTGATTGTGGAAGAAGTGATGCCTGATGGCTCAAAGGCAACTATTGATTTATCAAGCCTAGGTACTTCTCCGTATTTACCCAAAAACAAACCTCAATCTTTAAAACTGCGCGCCCGTAAGAAGATCGATTTTGCCTTGATTGTCGAATCAGAAGGTACCGCGAATACCTTGCACACCATGGGTTTCACGCGACGTAACAATTGTATATTGATTGGCGCTCAGGGGGTTCCCTCCAACGGAGTGCGGGGTTGGTGTAAACTGATCCAAGACGAGTTGGAAGTACCCATGTACTTTTTTGGGGATCTGGATGCCTACACTCTGCAAAATATTTTTAGAACCTTGAAGGCGGGATCAGCAGCCTCTCTTATTCGAAATGCCGATTTTTCTGCACCTGAAGTGAAGTTCCTTGGAGTGTTGCCAGAGGATGTCAAAAAATATGATTTATTTTGTTACAATGTAAAGGAATCAGATCCTGTCGAAGCTAGGGCTTTGAAAAAAGCTAAGGATGCTTTAGAAAATGACCCCTTCTTTACTGACCGAAAAAATAAGGGGCTTTCTGATATTTTAAAATGGTTGATGAGTGCAAAAATTCGTTGTGAACAACAAAGTTTTTTTTCGGTGGACCCTAAAGATCCCATTAAAACGGAAAAGATCATTTTGGAAAAGATAAAAAATAGATCCTATGTTTAAATAAGTTATGTTTAGATTTAAATTAAAATATAGGTTTAAATATATTTATATAAATAGAATAGTTTAATTAAAAGAAAGGTTTTTAAAATGTCTTCAAAAATTGAAACAACTCCCGAATTAGTGAAAAGCGTTTATCAAAATATAAATGACAGATTGAAAGTGGTTCGTAAAAGGCTAAATCGACCTCTCACTTTGGCTGAAAAAATTCTCTATGGCCATTTAGATGACCCACAAAATCAAGAGTTGGTTCGAGGGTCTAGTTTCTTGTTGCTCAGACCAGACAGAGTGGCGATGCAAGATGCCACTGCGCAAATGGCGATCTTGCAATTCATGCTTGCGGGCAAAGAAGAAGCGGCGGTTCCAACGACGGTTCATTGTGATCATTTAATTCAGGCCCATGTAGGAAAAGAAAAAGACATGAACTCAGCCATGAGTGCCAATGAAGAGGTTTATAACTTTCTAGCGTCCTCTTCATCACGATACAATATTGGATTTTGGAAACCAGGCGCTGGGATCATTCATCAAGTTCTTCTAGAAAACTACGCTTTCCCTGGTGGTTTGATGATTGGAACCGATTCTCATACACCCAATGCGGGTGGTTTGGGAATGTGTGCCGTGGGAGTTGGGGGCTCTGATGCTTCGGATGTGATGGCAGGTCTTGCTTGGGAAGTAAAAAACCCTCAATTAATTGGGATTCATCTTAAGGGGAAAATGAAGGGCTGGACCTCGGCAAAAGATGTGATTTTAAAACTTTGTGGGATGTTAACAGTGAAAGGTGGAACCGATAAAATAGTTGAGTATTTTGGTGAAGGAGCCACTTCTATTTCCTGCACTGGAAAAGCAACGATTGCTAATATGGGAGCCGAGTTGGGAGCCACGTGTTCGGTATTTCCTTACGATGAAAAAATGTCTGCTTATCTCAAGATGACGAACAGAACTGAATTGGCATTAGTGGCTGATCAAAATAAAAATATTTTAATGGCTGATAGTGAAGTGGTTGCTGATCCGAAAAAATATTTTGATGAAGTCTATGAAATCGATTTATCAACTTTGGAACCCCACTTGGTGGGTCCTCACACGCCTGATTTAGCTCGGCCTATTTCGGCCTTGGCCAAGGAAGCGAAGGAGAAGGGATGGCCTACAAAAATTTCTTCAGCTTTGATTGGCTCCTGTACCAACTCTTCCTATGAGGATATTGGCAGGTCGGCTTTTGTGGCCCAGCAAGCGATGGGAGTGGGGATCAAGATGAATCAGCCCTTCCTAGTAACTCCTGGGTCGACACAAATTCAAAACACCATCGAGCGTGATGGACAAATGAAAACTTTTAATGATGTGGGTGCTACGGTTTTAGCAAATGCCTGTGGACCTTGTATCGGGCAATGGAAACGGGATGATGTGAAGTCGGGAGAGAAAAACACTATTGTGACTTCCTTCAATCGAAACTTCAGAGGGAGAAACGATGCTAATGCCGAGACCTTAGCTTTTATTGCCTCTCCAGAGGTGGTAATGGCCTTGGGATTAGCCGGTAGAATTGATTTTAATCCCTTAACAGACGAGTTGGTTGGCCCCAAAGGTAAAGTCAAACTCATCGCTCCAGAAGCTCCGGAGCTTCCCTCTAAAGGTTTTGTAGCGGACACGCATGGGTACCAGAAACCTCTTGGTAAAAGTGCCGATGTGAAAGTGGCACCCAGTTCTGACAGGCTGCAATTACTAAAACCTTTTACCAAATGGAATGGTCAGGATTATTCTCAGCAGCTTATTTTAGCTAAAGCCAAGGGCAAATGCACCACGGATCATATTTCTCCCGGAGGGCCTTGGTTAAAATACCGTGGGCATCTGGATAATATTTCAAACAATATGCTCTTAGGAGCGGATAATGCTTTCACTGGAGAGATAGGTAAGGGGAAAAATCAATTAACTAACGAGACAGGAATTGAGTTTGCTAAAATTGCTAGAAATTATCAAAAGCAAGGAAGAGGATGGATTATTGTTGGCGATGAAAATTATGGAGAAGGCTCCTCTCGAGAACATGCGGCCATGTCGCCTCGGTTTCTAGGTTGTACTGCCGTTATTGCCAAATCCTTTGCTCGAATTCATGAGACTAATTTGAAGAAACAAGGAGTGCTAGCTCTTCATTTTATGAATACTGCAGACTATGACAAGCTTCGCGAGGACGATTCCTTGGATCTTGTTGAATTGAATTCGATGTCTCCAGGAAAACCTGTTAAACTAGTCATTCAGCATAAGGATGGGAAGCAAGAGTCCATTGATCTCAAACACACTTATAACGATGAACAAATTAAATGGTTTAAAGCTGGAAGCGCCTTGAATTTAATCAGCAGCCGCCACACACTCTCTTAACACTGACACCCCCTCGGGAGTCTCTAGTGACTGAAAAGAGAAAGCTTTTTCGTTGGCTATTAAGAGCTTCTGGGGCGGTGAACTCGTTTGTATCTTGGGCGTTTGAACGATAGTATTTCAATGATCCATCTGTAATAAACCAGGTTGTCGTTATTTCCTCTGTTCGCGTGGAGAAAGAGCCATCGTCTAGTTGTACTTGATAGCTTTGGGCCGCTCCCGTGACTAACTCCATTTGTAAAGAAAATTTCCCATTGAGTGGAAAGTTATTTACCCCTAAGGCTTGTCCTTGGCTCAAAATATTTTGGACTACTGGATTTGTATTTTTATCGGATGAACTTTTATTACTTACAAGAATTCGTTTAAAACTAAGGACATTTTGTCCAGAGGTATTAGAAACTTTATAAGTAACCAAATAACTAACACCATTAAACTGATCCATAGAAGATCGTTGTGAAAAAATAACGGAGCTTGCTGGAATATTTAAAGTGAAGCTGGGAGCGCTCCCGCTAAAATTTTGAGACATCTCGGAACTGGTGGCAGAGGTGATGGTCCCTTGACCCAGCAGAATTTGCGTTGAGTTGTTATCACAGGTGGCTTTGGCTCCTGCGGAAACTCCAGGATCAATGCAGCCATAGGCCTCATAGGTGAGGCTGGCAGTTTCTTTGATATCCGAAATGACAGGAGTGATGGTGACCGTCTCTCCTGGGCCCACTTCAGGTTTATCAGCAATGAGAGTAAGTACACGCAGTTGATCCAGCTCGACATACTTTGGAAGTTGAGACTTTGTACAACCCGTCGTTAAAATAAATAAACACTGAAAAAGAACACAGAAAATAAGAAGGCTCGGATACATTTTAAAATTCTCCTTTGATTCCAAAAGCGGGGAGCAGGGGGAGTCCCGTGATAAATTCTTTTTGTGAGTAATTATAAGAATACTCAATAGATTCAGGGTTCTTTGTATTTAAAATATTTTGAATGTCTAAATAAAGAGTCCAAATTTCTTCGTTCAAGATCCATTTTTTATCAACTCGCAAATCTAATTGGTAAAAATCTTTATAGCGTTCAGAATATAAACTTCCACGAGTAGGGATGTAGACGTCATTATCCGTATCAAAAGTTCCTGAAACAACAGGGGTTAAAGGGTTTCCAGTGACATAGCGGAAACGGTTAGAGATTTTCCAATTATTTCCTAATTTCTTTGAGGTTACGAGATTTAAATTATGAGTTTGGTCATAGGCATGTTTGTAAGAAGCGACGAGGGGATTCCATCTGAAGCTTTCACTCCAGGTATAGCTCAACCAAAGATCCCAGGTATCATCATTCCATTTAAGTTGATTCTCAATGCCGTAAGAGCGGCCAGCTCCTTGATTATTATAATTTTCAGAATAAAGGATACCCTCTCGTTCTACTTTCGCATAGGATTGGATCACTAAGCGATCCAGCCACTTATCAAAAAATTGAGTTTGCCAGGTAAAGCCATCCTTCGCATTTTTTCTGAAGTCTTTTTCAAAACCGAGGCTGGTATGAATAGCTCTGGGGGACTTGATGTCTGGGTTTCCAAAGCTCTGATCCTGTTCTTGGGGTTCAGGTGGTTGAAAATAAAGGCCGCTTGCAGCTTTGAGAAGTAGATCCTCTTGGATTTTCCATTTTGCCGCCAATCTAGGAGATAGAAAGGTTTCCTTGGTGAGGGTAAACTTATCTACGCGCAGTCCCGGAACATAAGTCCATTGACCCGAATTGATTTCATGACGGTTGTAGATTCCAATATTGCTAATTTTCCCGGTGATATTTCGTTCTTTCACCTCGCTGGAAGCAAATGGATTGCTCACTCCTCCCTCGCTTCGAGGCTGAACCAGTTTTATTTTTACCTTGGCTTGGCCATAGATGTTGTCCACTCCCCATTGAGAAATCCAATCAGAGTTGAAAGAATGCTCGTACTCACCTCGCAAACTTAAAATATCAGATTGCAAGTTGAAATATTGTTGTCCCAGATCAATGAGGACTTGATTCTGACCCAGTCCTGCGGAGAATTTTAGGGAATTATTGTCTTCTAATTTTCGCGACCAACTAGGAATGAAACGATAAAACTGCGTTTCATTGTAAAAAGTTCCGCGAAAGGATGGGTCCGTTTTGACAGGCTCTTTTAATACAAAGGACAAAATGTCTCTGGAAGCGACACTGACCAAATTAAACTCATCCTTTGAATTAATTTTTTTATGATAGACTCCGGTAACATCGTAAAATTCAGGAGCTACAGTTAAATTGGCGTCTTCTTGATTTTTGGCAACTTGTTGAAGAAAAAGACCAATGTAACTGGCTCTCGCGCTGATCAAATAAGAGGTCTCAGGATCCACCGTACTTTCATAAAGTCCGCCAATCTTAAGGTTATCCGCAAAGAAAAAAGATTTTTTAGAACGATCTCCAGAATTGGGGATTTTGGTTTTTAAATTGATAATTCCACCGGTAGCCCTCGAGTTTTCAGCGCCATAACCAGCAGATAAATAATCAACTTGTTCTAAGGCTTCCGGCATGACAACCGAAGATAAGCCTCCGAAGTGAAAAACGATAGGTATTTCATGCCCCTCCAAAGAATAGGAAGTATCTTTCGGTTCGCCTCCTTGGATGACGACCTGGGAGGAAAACCCTTGAACTCTGTTAACACCGGGCAAATTTTGAACCGCTTTGATGGGATCGCCTCCACTGCCAGGCATCGCCAGAAATTGTTCCTGGGTGAGGGTTTTTTGAGTCTGGTCTCTTTTTTGTTTTTGCCCTATCACCCTGGTTTCAAATCCCAAATAAGATTCTTTTTCAATGAATAATTTTAAAGAGGTGTCTGAGTCGGAGCTATCTAGGACCCGTTCAAATTTTTTATAACCACTGACGTTGACAACAAGTTGATAGTCATCTTCAGTTTTACTTTGAGAATGAGTGTTTGTAATAGATTGGGAGTTAGAATCCCTAGGAATATCGAATTTAAAACGACCCTGGGTATCGGTCACTGTTTTAAGTTTTAAAGGGAGTAAGAATACAGAAACTTCTTTTAGTGGGTTATTTGTTCCTTTTTCAATTAAAACACCATGGAATTTTAGTGACTCATTTTTAAGAGTGGACTCCTCGGCAGATGAAATGTTGAAAAAAAAGAATATAAAATATAAAAATATTAGTAAAGTTTTTTTCATTATCTATTCTCCAAAATAAATCTATAAGTGTAACGAATTCTAACAGCAACAGACTGATCCTTTATTTTTGCGGGTCTAAAACGAAAGTTTTTAATTGCCGATAGAGCCGCCTCATTTAAACCAAATCCAGGTCCATTAATCAAGATGACTTGTCTAACTTGCCCCTGGTCATCGATGAGGAGGTCCATGTTCACAGGTCCTTCAACTCCAGCTTTTTTTGCAGCTTCAGGATAGGGAATTCTGACTTCAGAAACCAATTGGGGCATGCTGGAAACGAGGTAATCATCGGCAGGAATAGGTATAGAATCTTGGTCTTTTGGATCCAGACTTAAATTATCTTGTTCTTTAGCTATCGTATTTCCTAATTTAACTTCGGCAGTGGTTTCTGAACTCGTCGTTGTCGATATCGCTTTCCTGGAAACCCCAAAAACAGGCTTGGTATCCAAATTCGGTGGAGGTGGTTTAGCTTTTTGAGTTTTAGGAGTTTCTAAATTTAAGGTTTTGGAAACGACTTTTGGTGAATCATAAACTTCAAACGGGACAGAAATTTTTTTGATGGTGGGTTTTAAATTTAAGCCAACGAGCAAGATAACAAAACTAAAATGAATAACCAATGAAAGAGTCAGCGGACTTTTCCAATTCAGAGAACCTTTCCAAAATGGAACAGTCATGGTTTTTTCTCTTCTCTTTCAATTTGTACGGCAAATTTTTCTAATCCAGCGGTTTTTAAAATATCAATTACTTTGACCACTTTGCCATAGGAGGCTTCTTTGTCAGCGCTGATAAGGGCTTGAGCCTGTGGGTTCTCTGCCAGAGACAACTTCGTAGCCTCAGAAAGCCCCGCTTCGTCGGTCAGTTGCCCATTGAGTAAAATATTTCCATCTTTGTTTACGGCCACGCCAAGAGTTTGCATCATTTGGCCATCTCCAGTTTTGGTTTTAGGCAGGCGTAATTCAAGAATATCTTTGACCAACATGGGTGCCGTGACCATAAAAATCACTAATAGGACTAAGACCACATCCACAAAGGGTGTGATATTGATGGCCGTCATGATACCTTCATTGTGCGATTCTTCATTGGATGCAGCCATTAGGTTTCCTCCAGTAGTTACAGTTTTGAGATGTAGAGGTCTTTGAGTGATTCTACTTTGTTTTGCAGGTCCTTAATTTTTTTAGAGAAAATGTTATAAGCTATAACTGCAGGTATGGCGACAAAAAGTCCCATGGCGGTGGCGTACAAGGCTTGTGAAACGCCACTCATCACTGCGGCAGATCCTGATTGGCTCCCCAGATGGGCGAAGGATCTAATAATGCCTAGAACCGTTCCAAAAAGTCCAATAAAGGGAGCGTTGGCGCCTAGGGTTCCTAGGACTACCAAGCCTTTTTCTAGGTGAATTTTTTCTTCTTTGAGGTGGGAGATCAAGGCACGGTCGATAAACTCAGGATTTTTTCCAGCTCTAAAGACGACAGTCAGGGCTCTTTTTAAAAAAGAAGAGCCCTGAGAGCAAATTTTTTCAACCCCAGAAAAGTTATGCTCAGCAATTTCTTTTTTGAGAACAGCAAAATCTTCGTCTTGGTTTTCAACACTAAGAAAACGTTTTCGATCAATCATGATGGAGATAGACCAAACAGACAATCCAAACATTAAGAGCAGAATCAATTTTTCAACAATATCTGTAATGAATATAAGAGCTTCCAATTTATCCCCTTTTGTGGATTATTGTTTTTTAAGAGCCTGTCACCAAAAGGTCATCTACTTCGTTGGGCATTTTGGTGACAAGCTCTTTAAATCAGTTACTAAATTTGATCATTGGTTAAAATAGACTTGCTGTTAAGTTATTTTTGACTGCTCACGCGGCGTTCTGAATTGCCAATTAAATAGACGATGGCCCTTATTTGTTATGACATGACTGTCTACAATTCAAAAATCTAGAGTAATCTTTTCATTTTTTTAGACTATTGATTGATAAATTGTGTCAAACGTGATAGAACTTGCATCTTGTTAATGATCTTTTGAAAGAAGGTTTCATGAACGGATTTAAAGTTGGCGAAAATGCAGTTTATCCAGGACATGGTGTTGGGCGTATTCTGTCTATTGAGGTTAAAGAAATTCTTGGAAATAAACAAACTTTTTATTCAGTTCAAATCTTTGAAACTGGAATGAAGATCATGATTCCAAAGGACAATGTTAAATCAGTGGGTTTAAGGCCCATTATCAGCAAAGAAGAAGCCTCTAAAGTGGTTGGCATCCTGAAAGAGAGGGATGTTAAAATAGATAACCAAACCTGGAATCGCCGTTACCGTGAGTACATGGAAAAAATCAAAACTGGCTCCGTCTATGAAATAGCTGAAGTTTTACGAGATTTGTTTGTTTTAAAAATTGATAAAGAATTAAGTTTTGGTGAGCGAAAAATGCTCGATACAGCTAGGACTCTTTTGTTTAAAGAGCTAACTCTAGCCACCTCTGAAGAAGAACTTTTCAATCAAGAGGACGTCAAAGACATCTTCGGTCTGAATGATAAATAGAAATAAAATAGAAAATAAATTTTATAAGTAAAACCTAAATAGCCTAAATAGCCTTATTAGGTTATTTAGGTTAAATAAATAGGTTGAGCTCTAAATAATAATAATATTATTATACCTAGCTATGACAACAGCTATAATGAAATCTAATATAAAAATGGGTACATTTGAAAAAGTTCGTGTTCGGTATGCCCCTTCCCCTACGGGTTACCTTCATGTCGGCGGAGCAAGAACAGCTCTATATAATTTTTTGTACGCTCGAAAAAATCAAGGTGATTTTATCATTCGCATTGAAGATACCGATGAGGCACGTTCGAGTGTTGAATCCCTGCGAATGGTTCTTGAAGATTTGCAATGGTTGGGGTTGACGTGGGAAGAGGGTCCCGATTCTAAAACACTCGTTGAACGGGGAAACTTTGGTCCCTACAAGCAATCAGCGAGGCAGAAAATTTATCAGGAAGTCGCTCAAGAGCTGCTTAAAAAAGGGCAAGCTTATTACTGTTTTCTTACCGATGAGGAAATTGAAAAACAACGAGAAGAATTAAAAAATCAGGAATCATCAAGTGATGTCGGGCAACTTCATGTTCAGAGCCCTTATGAGAATTGGACACTGGAACAGGCCCAGGCCGAACTAAAAAAAGGCTCAAAGGCCGTTGTCAGATTTAAAACAAGGAATTTAAAAAAAGACTATGTTTTTCAGGACCTCATCCGTCAGGAGGTCACTTTTCCATCGGATATGGTAGGCGATTTTGTACTGTTAAGATCCGATGGCATGCCGGTATATAATTTTTGTTGTGTCGTGGACGATCATTTTATGAAAATTTCCCATGTCTTAAGGGCTGAGGAACATCTTTCCAACACTTTACGACAGTTAATGATTTATGAAGCGATGGCATGGGAAACCCCTCAGTTTGGCCATGTGTCCTTAGTTCTGGATGAAGATCGTCAAAAACTATCGAAAAGAAAGGGAGCAACGAGTTGCCATCAATTTAGGGAGGAAGGTTACTTGCCAGAGGCCATTCTTAATTTTATTGCCTTGCTGGGGTGGTCTCACCCTGAAGAAAAGGAAATCTTAAGCTTGGCAGAAATGAAGGAGTCCTTTTCAACCGATCGATTGCATTCTTCGGGGGCCATTTTTGATAGAGTGAAATTAAAATGGGTGAACTCACAACATCTCAGAGCCATGCCAGAGCCAGAGTTATGGAGCCTCATAGAACCCTTCTTAATTCAAAATAAGGTTCAATTTCTTCAAGATAAAGAATGGCAATGCCAATCACTAAAAGTTTTTAAGCCGTATTTAGAGACCTTGATGGATGCGGTTGAGTCTTTCAAGCTTTTGGATGATCATTTTTTCCAATTATTGCCAGAATCCAAAGAAGTTACTGATTGGCCCAGCTCACTTTTGGTTATTAAAACATGGAAGGAAGTCTTGGAAAATAATCCCAAAGAAAATTATACCGAGGAGGATTTTTTAAAAATTCAGGATGAGGTGAAAACCAAGTCTCAAGTAAAGGGTAAATTTTTATTTATGCCGATGAGAGTGGCTGTTATCGGCAAGCCCCACGGTACAGAGTTGAAAATACTTGTCCCTTTAATGAATAAAAAATCTTTGGTTCATCGGGCAGAAAAAATTATCTCTAACCTTAATTAATTGGAAGTGCTTTACTCATTTTATTTATATGGAAATATCTAAGAAGATGGAATTGAAAATTTTTAATAGTTTAACGAAAAAAAAAGAATTATTTGTCCCCTTGAATCCTCCTCACGTGACAATTTACGTCTGTGGTCCCACGGTCTATGACTTTTTACATGTGGGAAACTTTAGAGGGCCAGTTGTGTTTAATCTCATTCGAAATTATTTAGAAGAGATTGGCTATCAGGTTCAGTTTGCTCTTAATTTTACAGATGTGGATGACAAAATTATAAAGAAGGCCAATGAGCTAAAATTACCTTCTTCTGAAGTTTCAGAAAATTATATCCATGAGTACAAAAAAGATTTTCAGATTTTAGGTTTACGGCCCCATGATTATAATCCAAAAGTGACAGAAAACATGGAAGCCATACAGGAGATGGTCTCTCAGCTGATTGAAAATAAAACAGCTTATGTTCAAAATGGCGATGTTTTTTTCTCTATTGAAAAATTTCAAAATTACGGAAAATTAAGTGGCAGAAATACGGAAGAGTTATTGGCGGGAGCCCGGGTTGAAGTGGATGAGAAAAAAAGAAACCCTCTTGATTTTGCCCTTTGGAAGTCCGCAAAACCCGGTGAGCCTAGTTGGAGTTCTCCATGGGGGGCAGGGCGTCCTGGGTGGCATATTGAATGTTCGGCAATGATTGAAAATATTTTCGGCGATCAAATTGATATCCATGGCGGGGGGAGTGATTTGATTTTTCCACATCACGAAAATGAAATCGCTCAATCCGAAGGCTGCAGTCATAAGTCCTTCGTGAAGTACTGGATTCATTGGCAGATGCTGAATTTTTCCGGACAAAAAATGAGTAAGTCTCTGGGAAATATTATTTCTTTACGGCAATTTACAGAGAAATATCATCCAGAAATTTATAAGTTTATTATCCTGTCGGTTCATTATCGAACGGTTGGTGATTTCAGTGAAGAAACTATAAATAGAAGTATTTCGAGTCTTGCTAAAATCTATTCTAGCCTTGCCCTTGCTAAAAGTTACTCTCCTGATTATTCGATTCAAGAGTCAGCAATCCTGAACGAGGCAAGCGATTTAGCGAAGGCATGGCAGAAAATTATTTTTGTTTTGAGTGATGATTTTAACACTGCAGAAATGATGGCCGTGATTTACGAAGTGATGAAAAATTTCAATCAAACCATCAAGAGGGGCTTGAAACCTGCGCCCGCCTTAGTAGAGAAGTGTCAGCAATTTCAGATTTTTTTTCATAAAGTTGGGAAACTGATTGCTTTATTTAATGAAGATCCAATCATTTTTTTAGATTTCTTAGATCAAAAATTGATAGAACTAAATCAAATAGATATTAAATTGGTAAAGGAAATTGTCGCGGAAAGAACTTTAGTTCGGCAAATGAAAGATTATCAAAAATCAGATGAGTTAAGAGATAAATTGAATTCCATGGGGATTTCGATCAGTGACACTCCAGAAGGAACTTACTGGGAAGTGACTAAATAAAAATGAATCTTAAATCTCTTCCTGATGCCGAAATTAAAACAATGATTCAGGTTCCTACAAAACATGGAGATTTTAATTTTGTTTCTTTTAAGGGCTTATTAGATGAAAGAGAGCATCTAGCCATTATCTCTGGTGAGGTTTGTTCTAAAGAGAATGTGTTAGTCCGCCTGCATTCTGAATGCTTAACAGGTGACGTTTTTGGTTCGAAGCGTTGTGATTGTGGAGATCAGTTAAATGAAGCTTTAACAAAAATTAAAGCGGAGGGCGGAGCTATTCTTTATCTAAGGCAAGAAGGTCGAGGTATTGGTATGTATGATAAAATAGAAGCTTATGCCCTTCAAGATTTGGGGAGTGATACCTTCGAAGCCAATGTCAAATTAGGTTTGAACGAAGATAGTCGAAATTACTCGGTAGCAGCCCAAATGATCAAAGCTTTGGGAATTAAATCCATTAGATTACTGAGTAATAACCCTGATAAGGAAAAACAGCTTAAGGATTTGGGTATTCTCATTACGGAAAGAACGGCAACCAAGGTATTTGTAAACCCTCATAACCGAAGTTACCTCCAAGCTAAAGTCGATAAAAAAGGCCACTCGATTAAGTTTTAATAGGGGGTACGCCTATGCCTCAACTCCTCGTTCTCTTTGCCCAACCGTTGGGCAAAGAGAAGGACTTGTCTCTAATGTGCCCAACCATGTTAGCGATTTGGGACTTCAGTGATTTTTGATGGTATTATTGGAAGAACAGATAGTTCATGCTGGGCCCATAGAATTTTGTCGCGGGTTTCAGTTAAAGTTTTTCTTGCCGAGTGGGTTTGGGATCTGGCGGTAGATAAAGATTCAAAAAGTGAAGTTCTCTGGCGCATGATATACCCTGGTTCCGAGCAGACATTTTTGCTCTCATCTCTTTTAAGTGCTTGGTTATAAACATTTACAACGTGGCACTGCAAGAGGTTAGGAATTGAAGAGTAGGCACGGGAGACATTATTTTCACTGATTTCAAGACCTTCAAGTAAATGGGATTGATTCGTTTCAAATTCTTTTTTATCAACAATAAATTGAGTCAAATATTCTTTTCGTCCTTGAAAATACCCTGGTAGAAAATCAACTTCTTGTTTGGCATTGCAAACTTTTTGGTAGACTTGCCCCGATTTACCATAAGAGTAGCCTTTTTCTTGAGTGCAAAAAATGATTAATCCCTCTGCAAACCGTTTTTTCATCAAGCTGGGCTCAAGACCATCACAAAATTTAAAAAAAACAGGTTGTCCTTGAAGGGCTCGTTTATAGATTTCATCGTAACCACACATTTTTTCGCGGCCTAATTTAAATCCTTGATCTATTTGTGTGGCATTGATGCGATCAACGCCTTTGCAGTCTTTAACAAAGGCATCTTCTTCAAGGTACTTCCCTTGAAACGCAATATTTTGCGAGTATTCAAACCAATTTGTGTTTTCACATTTATCTTTAAGGGCCCAGCTAGAGCAGCCTAAATTAAAAAATAAATGGGTTAATAATAGAGGTAGCAAAATTTTAGTACTCAGACTTATTTTAAATTGTTCCACGGATAGCTCCTAATGATTCAAAAATCTTGCAGAGATTTTAGAGAGCTGTCAAATTTTCTCGGCACGCCACACTAAAAACGAGGAATCAATTATGTTTTTTGCCTTCAATGAATGTATGTATTAAAGGAGAGGATGAAATAGGGAGATGAGAAATGAAAATTGGCATACCTAGGGAAATACATGCAGGTGAAAAACGAGTGGCACTGACCCCTGATGTGGCAGAGAAAATGATAAAACTAGGATTTTCAATACTTGTTGAAAGAGATGCGGGAGTTTTATCTGATATTTTGAATGAAGATTATGAGAAGGCGGGCTGCCAAATCATTTCTGACTCCCTCAGTTTATGGAAGCAGGCAGAGCTGATCCTGAAAGTGCGTGCGCCCGAGATGAATGCTCAGCTTGGAAAAAATGAAGTGGAGCTTCTAGAGAAAGGTCAGACCTTGATTTGTTTTGTTTGGCCAGGTCAGAACCCTGAATTGTTAAAAAAATTAGCAGCAAGTAAAGCCCATGTCCTGGCGATGGATTGCATTCCAAGAATTTCTCGAGCTCAAAAAATGGATGCCTTAAGTTCCATGGCAAATATTGCTGGTTACCGTGCCGTCATCGAAGCGGCTCATCATTTCGGAAGATTTTTTACCGGTCAAATAACGGCAGCTGGGAAAGTCCCTCCAGCTAAGGCTTTAGTGATTGGTGCTGGGGTTGCTGGTTTAGCAGCGATGGGCACCCTAAGTGGTCTCGGCGCTGTGGTGCGAGCCTTTGATACACGTCCTGAAGTGAAGGATCAAGTGAAGAGCCTGGGGGCTGAATTTTTAGAATTAAATTTTATTGAAGAAGGCACGGGTCAAGGTGGTTATGCTAAACAAATGAGCGAAGCCTTTATCAAAGCAGAGATGGAACTTTTTGCCCAGCAGGCAAAGGAAGTCGATATTCTTATTACCACCGCTTTGATCCCTGGGAAAAAAGCCCCGACGCTGATCACTCAAGAGATGGTCAAGTCGATGAAAGCTGGAAGTGTGATTGTGGATTTAGCAGCTGAGCAAGGTGGAAATTGCGAGCTCACAGAACCAGGAAAAGTGGTGATAAAAAATGGAGTGACTTTGATTGGGTATACGGACCTGCCAAGTCGTTTAGCAAAACAATCCAGTCAATTGTATGCAAGTAATTTGTGGCGTTTATTAGAAGAACTGACTCCAAAAAAAGATGGCGTGATCCATATCAACCTAGAGAACGAAGTTTTACGAGGGGCCACCATCGTCAATGCAGGGGAGATTCTGTGGCCACCACCGCCGCCGCCATCCATGGTTTCTGTGCAAAAAGCTGTAAATGATTCGAAATTATCAACGCCGGCTTCCACCTCAACGCAAGCTTCAAGTAAGGCACCCGTAAAAGAATCTAGTTTGTTGTCTTTGCTTATTCCCTTATTCGTGAGTGCGGTGACTTTGTTAGTTGTCGGTCAATGGGCTCCTCCAGAATTTTTGGCGAGATTTACGGTCTTTGTTCTTTCATGTTTTGTGGGATACATGGTGGTATGGAATGTGACGGCGTCTTTGCATACGCCATTAATGAGCGTGACCAACGCGATCAGTGGAATTATTGCTATCGGTGCTTTTTTACAGATATCTTCGAGCCATGTTGTGGTGCAAGTTCTTGCGGGTTTGGCCATCCTTGTTGCCACGATAAACATTGTGGGCGGTTTTACCGTAACACACAGAATGTTAAAGATGTTTCGAAAATAATTAATTTGATGGATATAATTTCTCAATAATGGAGATTGGTGATGATTTCAGAAGGTGTTTTCACAGCGAGTTACTTAGGAGCAAGTGTTTTATTTATTCTTAGTTTAGGTGGACTTAGCCATCAGTCTTCCGCGCGACGAGGTAATTATTATGGAATGCTAGGAATGGCTGTGGCCTTGGTAGTTACTTTTTTGAATCCCCAAGTGCAATCAATAGGTTTCTTAATTGCAGCGGTATTGATAGGTGGTGTGATTGGTTACGTCGGTGCGCAAAAAGTTAAGATGACAGAAATGCCAGAGCTTGTAGCGATCTTACACAGCTTCGTTGGCTTGGCCGCGGTTTTGGTGGGTTATAATAGCTTTGTCGAATCGAGTGGCGAAAATTTTCAAGGGTCTGGGTTTCTCATTCATGAAATGGAAATTTATTTGGGTGTTTTGATCGGTGCTGTTACTTTTTCCGGTTCCGTAGTGGCCTTTGGAAAATTGAGTGGTCGGCTCAGTGGAAAATCGTTGTTGTTACCAGGAAGGCATTTTATGAACTTAGCCATAGGTTTGATGGCCTTGGCTTTGGGTGTTTGTTTTTTATGGACTGAAGATTTTCAAATGAAAATTTTTGTACTTTCAGGAATGACTGTTCTGGCTCTTCTCTTTGGTATTCACATGGTCATGGCCATTGGTGGTGCCGACATGCCCGTTGTCGTGAGCATGTTAAATAGTTATTCTGGCTGGGCGGCCGCGGCTACAGGGTTTATGCTTTCTAATGATTTATTAATTGTGACTGGAGCCTTAGTTGGCTCAAGCGGAGCGGTGCTCAGCTATATCATGTGCAAAGCGATGAATCGAAGTTTTATAAGCGTTATCGCTGGTGGATTTGGATCAGAAAATAAAAACACAGCCTCTGCTCTTTCGACGTCGACAGCAACGGAGCCACAGGGTGAGGTGACAGCCATGTCGGCAGAGGAAGTGGCCAATCAATTATTAACTAGCAAAAATGTGGTGATTGTTCCAGGTTATGGAATGGCCGTTGCCCAAGCTCAGCATACTATCTATGAAATCACTCGGAAGCTAAAGGAAAAGGGAATGAACGTACGTTTTGCAATTCATCCTGTTGCTGGTCGAATGCCAGGGCATATGAATGTGCTTTTAGCGGAAGCCAAAGTTCCCTACGATATTGTTTATGAAATGGAAGAAATTAATCATGATCTTCCCAGTACAGATATGGTTATTATTATTGGCGCCAATGACATAGTCAATCCAGCTGCCCTTGAAGATCCTACAAGCCCTATCGCAGGAATGCCGGTCTTAGAAGTTTGGAAGTCCAAACTAACCATCGTTTCAAAGAGAAGTATGGCCCCTGGCTATGCAGGAGTGGATAATCCTTTATTTTACAAAGAGAACACCCGGATGCTCTTCGGTGATGCCAAAGTGAGAATGGACGAGATACTTAAGTTTCTTTAAGGCTTTTCAAATACACTCTAAACAACTCAAAATAAGGGAGTGCCTCCCCAAAAAGGTTTAGAATATCTTTCCCTTCCAGAGTTCCTTCAGAAAAAAATCCATGGGAAGGATTTCTATCCCCGATTCTGTCAGTCTTGGTTGATCAGCTAAACAAATAATTATTTTTCTTTTGATTGGAAACTCTTCCGCCAAGGCAAGAAGCCCCTTCGACTGGTTTGGGTTAACTCCTGCTTTCACCTCAAAGGCAAAAATTTCCTCGATTCCATGGTGGACGACAAAATCGACTTCCAAATTTGAAGTGGATCTCCAGTAGTTAATTTCATGAGGCTTAAACTTATATGAAAGATACGCTTTTAGTTGAAGATATACATAGTGTTCAACAGCCTTTCCGAACTCAATTGATCCTGGAGTTAGACTTGAACGACGGGTTAAACAATGAGCTACTCCCGTATCAAAGAAATAAAATTTTGCTGTCGACATGGCTTTTCTTTTTTTCGTTTTTGTAAAACCTGGAACCAAATCACCGATGAGAGTATCGACTAATATTTGATAGTAGTCGCGTACCGTTGACGGCGCTACCTGAGCATCATTTCCGATCTCATTAAAATTCACTTGCTCTGAATTGGCTAAAGAAAGAATATCTAAGAATCTTGAAAAATTATCCAATGAGCGCACGAGGCTTTCATTTTGAATTTCCTCTTTAAGGTATAAGCCCACATAGTCAGACAACCGCCGTTTGGGGTTCTTCGCCAGTGTGACACTCGGAAGTCCCCCATTTTCAAGTTGTGACAAAAAATTCGAATGAAATTTAAAATCATTTGCAAATTCCGGAAAAACAAGAGGGTGAAACAGCACCTTTGAAGCTCGTCCACCAAGTAAATTCACCCCGAATAGAGTCTAAATTCAGAATTCTTTTATACACGCCACCTCCGCTATTATTCAATAGCTTAAATGGGGTCTTGGGCTGATTTAAGGGACCTTAGGGAAATATAAATGAAGAGGTCCATTCTGAATCTTTCAATAAGAACTCTCTGCGGCGGTGAATGCGGGAGGGGCGTTCTTCCCAGAATTCAAAACGTTGGGGACTCAATCGGTAACCGCCCCATTGAGGAGGACGGGGAACGGGGCCGACATGAAACTTTAAAGTAAATTCAACAACTCGTTTCTCTAATTCGTATTCGCTGCTCATGACTTCACTTTGTTTGGAGGCCCATGCGCCGATTTGACTTAAGCGGGGACGAGTTTGGAAGTAGTCATCAGATTCTTGCCCAGAGGTTTTTGCTAAGGTTCCAGAAATACGAATTTGTCTTTGTAAGGATTTCCAGTAAAAGCAAATCGTTGCCTGGGAACAAAACTCAATATCCTGAGCTTTTTTACCCTGATAATTTGTAAAAAAAACGAAACCTCTTTCATCAAAAGACTTCATGAGGACCATTCGCACATCAGGCATGCCTAAAGAAGAAACCGTTGCTAGAGCTATAGCTTCAGGATAGCTTTCTTCTTTTTTTTTGGCTTCTTCAAACCATTCTTTAAAAATATCAATTGGTGCTATGACTTTTGACATGGATCGTTTCCTCAGACTTCTTAAGCACGCTCTAACATAAGGAATTTTTACCGTCACTGATTTAATTTTTTCAATTTGTTATTGCTTTTGTAAATATTTTTATACTAATTTGTTTAAATCCAATAATTGCAAAAGTTTAAAGTCAGCTATTTTTTGCTTGGGAATCGTTTCATATGATGAAACATTATTATGCAAAGAACTCGCCTGTCTAAAAATTTTTTCAGTAAAATTTGGGTATAGAAATTTTCAACAGTTGGCTTAATCTCAATAAAGGGACTGCCATATTGTTAGGAGAGGACCAAAAGATGAGGCTAGTGATATGAATAACACAAATTTAATTAATTCTGGTGACACGGCTTGGATTCTAACTGCCACGGGATTAGTTCTTTTAATGACTCCAGGTTTAGCGATGTTCTATGGTGGGATGGTTCGTAAAAAAAATCTTCTCTCTACCATGTTTCAAAGTTTTATTTCCATGTCTGTCGTTAGTCTTTTATGGGTCCTTGTTGGATTTAGTCTTTCCTTTGGCGATAGTTTGGGTGGAATTATCGGAAATCCCTTGACCTATCTTGGCTTTCAAAATGTAGGATTTTCACCCAATGCAGTTTACTCGGCCACGATTCCATTTGCTCTCTTTGCTCTTTTTCAAATGAAGTTTGCTATTATCACACCGGCCTTAGTTTCTGGGGCCTTTGCCGAAAGAATCCGCTTCAAGGCCTATCTTCTTTTTCTGGTATTTTTCAGTTTAGTTATTTATGCTCCTATCGCCCATTGGACTTGGCATCCTGATGGTTTCCTCAGGAAAATGGGAGTTCTTGATTTTGCCGGTGGTACGGTAGTTCATATTTCTGCGGGAATTGCCGCCCTCGTCGCAGCGCTGATGATGAGAAAACGAGCTAACGCTGAACACATTCCAAGCAATATTCCCTTTGTCATGCTAGGAACAGGTCTTCTATGGTTTGGTTGGTTTGGTTTTAACTCAGGATCAGCACTAGGGGCTAATTCTCAAGCTGTACAAGCCTTTTTAACCACGAATACCGCTTCCGCAGCAGGTATGTTGACGTGGTTACTGCTCGATTGGTGGAAAAAGGGAAAACCCTCAGCTCTTGGAGCTTGTATCGGAGCCGTTATTGGCCTTGTCGGAATTACGCCTGCCGCTGGTTTTGTGAGTGTGGGGTCAAGTGTTCTTATAGGTACCATTGCCTCCGTAGCGGCTTATTACGTGGTGGCGCTGAGATCTCGTACCGAAGTTGATGACACCCTCGACGTTTTTCCTTGTCACGGTATTGGTGGAATTGTCGGAATGATCATGACGGCTGTTCTGGCCCAAGATGTGGGTTTGATAGCAGGTAATACCAGCACTCTCAAAGCCCATCTTATCGGTTTGATTGTCGTTGTTACTTACACGGCGGTGGCTTCTTATCTTGGATTTAGTCTTATCCGCAAAATTTTACCTTTAGAAATAGATATCGAGGCAGAGACTATTGGTTTAGACCTTCACCAACATGGAGAGCACATAGGTGAAACCATGGGAATCCAAGGTCGCGTTTAAAAAATCAAATAATTCTTCACTTTGTATTTTCAAACCAACTCTTTGAGAAGTCTGAGGCAATGGCAATGTTCGATTCCATTGCCATCGATATATTCCTTTTTCCCAAGAATGTGAATTTGAAGGGCGCGCACGTTTTTATATTTTGATTTGAGATAGCGCAAGCCCTTTGAGGTCTCTTGGTCTGTCAGTTTGGTTTCAATAAACATCACTGGTTTGCTATTTTCTAAAATTATAAAATCAACCTCGTGATCATATTTGTCACGATAAAACCTTAAGTCTAAATCTCGACCCTGAACATCCTGTTCAAAATAAACCCACTTTAACAAGTGAACCGCCACAAAATTTTCAAATCGATGCCCCGGTTCTATAATTGCGTTCCAATCGTAAAAAAATATCTTTTGTGCTTTTTTAATTGCCTTAATTTTTGGTGGTCCAAATGGCGAGACCTTAAAGATAGCATAGAGTCTTTCCAAGGCATTCACCCACTTAACTAAGGTTTTTTGATCCACCTGAATGTCTTCGGACAGACTATTTGCTGAAAATAGCCCACCGACCAATGCTGGCAGTCTTTGAAAAACAATCTCCACTGTCGCAAGATCATGAAATTGCTCGTTCGACGCAACTTCTTGCCGAACGATCCTCTCTCTATAAGATCTTGACCATCGATTACAGCCGACCTTTGATGCTTTAAAATAAGGTTCAGGAAAACCACTTAATTCATATAAGTCTAGGACGTCTTGATTGTTTGAAAGTTTCAATTCATTCACTGTTAATGGCATTAATCGAAGAAAGTGATAACGACCCTGAAGGCTGTCACCACCTTTTCTTAAGATATCCAGCCTGGCACTTCCTGTTACCAAAATTTTCTGATCCGATTGAAATTTATCAACTAGTCCCTTTAGGTAATTTCGCCATTTTTTATACTTGTGAATTTCATCAAACACCCAAAGAGAACTTTTCTGAAACTCCTTGGCAAGAATTCGCGATCGATCTTCATCGATATCCCAATTCATATAGTCACAATTTTTCATTAGAATTTTAGAGAGGGTTGTCTTGCCAACCTGGCGAGGACCAGCGAGTAAAACCATTTTTTCATTCAAATCCTCTAGAATTTGCTTTTTTATGTATCTTTCCATAAGTTTTACTATAGACTTTTTTGGATACCTGTCCAATTAATTCTGGACTTTTTTGGATAGGTATCCAAAAAAGTCCTTCTAAGGCTTCGCAATTTATGTCAAATTCAACCGACCGCCTTCTCATTGAGAATTAAAATTTTCCACATCATACAGGGTTAAAAAGTATGTATCAAAGTGATTCGTCTGAAATTAAGATCGTCGATTTCCTTCAGTTTTTCTAAAACACGTTGATTTCTTGTTTAAGTTTTTCAAAAAACATCCGATCCAAAGTCTAGCATTAAGGTCTAGTATTAGGATCTAAAATCTAGAGGAGTGTTCAGATGAAAATAGGACGTTGGCTGTTGGCACCTGTATTGACTGTGCAACTTTTGGGTTGCGTTCCTAAGGTACCTGAAAAAGTAGTTCAACCTGCTTCGTCATCTCCGACAACTCCCACGCCCGAGAAGGCAATTAATTTTGAGCCTATGTCCCTTGAAATTAATTCGGGATTGAGCCTGACAAAAAACTCTCAAGTGACTCTTAACCTGACCGCTCAGCAGGCAGGAGAAATGTATATCACCACTGATTCTACCTGTTCCAGCGGGGGCGTTTGGGAAACTTATGCTCCAAGTAAGGACTACACACTCCCTCTTGCAAATCAAATGAATGAAATTTATTTTAAAGTGCGATATGTAGATAATAGCAGCACAAAAACCATGATTCAGGAATCAGCCTGTGTCGGTGGAGCCTCTGTCCTGCATGATAATCTGCCCCCAGCCGTAGCTATCACCTCCCCCGCAGCAAATAGTTATGTGAATTTGAATAATGTAAATGCCTTAACCCTTGGTGGAACCTGCTCTGAAGAGGGGCAAGTGGTGAGCCTTTATGGATCCTACGGAGCGACGAGTACTTGTGTCAGCGGAACATGGTCAGTCACCCTGAATCTGAATCTCTTAGTGGATGGACCACTTCAATGGAGTCTCACGCAGACAGACCTTGCTGGAAATACGACAACCACGGCGACATTTCCTCTTACAAAGGACACAGTGGCACCAACGAACAATAGTTTTCTTATCCAAGGCGGTGCCTCTTATTCGAAAAATTTCAATGTGACCCTGAGCTTGGCAAGTCTTGGTGCAACCAAGATGTATGTGACGAACTCGCCGACTTGTTCTAGTGGAGGAGCATGGGAAAGCTTTGCGAGCTCAAGATCTTGGACCTTGCCATATGCGAACTCCTTAAATACGGTTTATGTAAAATATCAAGATGTGGCAGGGAACCTAAGCCCCTGTTTGAATCAATCCATCATTCATGATAACTTTCCACCCAGTCTGAGTTTTGATAGCCCACTGGCTAACTCCATTATTAATTTAGCCAATGTGACCCCATTGGGAACTCACAGGGACTTGCTCTGAAGAGGGAAAAAGCGTGGTCATTTCTGGGGCCATTTCCAGCACGGTCACCTGTACTTCAGGAAACTGGAGTGCTAGCCTCAATGCCACGGCTGTTCCTAATGGTTCCGTCACGCTTTATATTAATCATCAAGATGTGGCTGGAAATTCAGCGTCTCAAATCACTCGGATTTTTTCAAAAAATACAACGGTTCCCACATTGACCCTCAGTTCACCGGTCTCTGGATCCGCAGTAAATATAGCCAATCAAAATGCGGTTACTTTTAACGGAACCTGTTCCGAATCCGGGCAGCCTGTTGTTTTAAGTGGAGCTATCACGAGTTCAATATCTTGCGCTGGTGGAGTTTGGAGTGTTTCCTTTGATCTTTCTGGATTTCCTGATGCTCCCTTTAGTCTGGCCTTTGATCATCAAAATGCCGCTGGTAATTCTGCAACTCAAGTTGTTGCTGTTTACACGAAAGACACCCTAGCTCCCACGATCAGTTTTTCCACGCCCTTGGCTTCGGATTACATTAACTCAAGCAATGTGACATCCGTTCTTGTTTCAGGTTCCTGCAGCGAGAACACGCGCACCATTAGCATTTCGGGATCAGTGAGCACTTCGACAACTTGCAGTTCGGGAAGTTTTAGCAAATCAGTTAATTTTTCCGCCGTTCCCGATGGAACAATCACTCTTAATGTAGACCATGCCGACGATGCGGGAAACCCAGCCACTCAGGCCACGGTGAGTTTAACTAAAGATGTAGTGAGTCCCAGCGCCAACAGCCTGGTTATCAATGGAGATACAGCCATCGCGGCGACGACGGCAGTGAACCTTTCCTTGAGTTCTACAGGAGCCTTTGAAATGTATCTCACTGAAGATCCTGCTTGTTCCAGTGGGGGAGTATGGGAATCTTTTGCGACGACGAAAGCTTGGAATTTAACCGCGACCAATGCTTCGGTATCAGTGTACATGAAAACCAGAGATCTTGCCGGAAACACCAGTGCCTGTGTCAGCGATAGTATCATTCACGATGACACGGCTCCAATTTGGCTTGATGTTCCTTTTCACGCCGCCATTTATAATTCTTTGATAGAGTCTCCTGCCGTGACTTATACGGAATCAGCCACGGATGATTTGGGTAGTGGTGTGCAAAAATACCAGTATGCTATTGGAACGGGGACAACCGGGGATTTAGCGTTTGATATAGCTCCTTGGACAAATGTAACGGGAGGAGCGTTCACGGCCACAGGTCTTTCCTTGACTGAAGGTGGAACCTATTATGTGAACATGCAGGTAATTGACAATGCTGGAAACTTAACTCAACAATCTTCTGCGGGTTGGCTTGCCGACACCACACCTCCAGTTTTGACAGTGAACACGCCCGTCAACAATGAGCTCATCACTGAGCCTGAATTCGCCGTTGCTGGTTCCTGTGACAATGCCTACACCATTGAAATTACCTATGGGGCGAATATCACAGGCCCATCCACTTTGACCTGCACGGGAGGCGTCTACAAGCTTTATGTGGAAATTACAGGGACCTCGGGAACGCGCACTTTGACCTTAAGTCAAACGGATAGCGGTAATAACATCACATCGTTACCGATGACTTACAATTACCAACTTCGAATGTCTTTAAATGGACAGATCTTGACCATGCAAAAACTTCCCGATGGCAGCACTCTTTTTGGAGGTACCTTTAACAGCCTTTCGCTCAACCGTGATATGTACCTGGTTCGAACAAATTCAGATGGAACCAAAGACACCAGTTTTACGACGGGTTCTGGTTTTAATGGGCAGGTCTATGCCTTTGCTGAAATGGCAGATGGAAATATTCTTGTTGGCGGAGATTTCACAACCTATCGGGGCAGACCCGCAAACCGAATTGCTAAAATAAATTCGTCCGGTGTTTTAGACACTACATTCAATCCTCCCTCTGGAAACAATGGTGCGGCGGGAATTGTTCGCACCATCGCAGTTCAAGGAACAAGTATTTATCTTGGAGGCGACTTTACAAAATATCGGGGAACAACGGTGAATCGTATAGCCAAATTGGATGCCAACGGGGTTCTGGATACCACTTTCCTCAGTACGGGAACTGTTGGATTTTCAAGTGGATCGATTTATTCCGTCGCTGTGGGAAGCGGCGTGGTCTATATCGGTGGTTCATTTACATCTTATCGCGGTGGTGTTGCCAACCGTATTGCTAAGGTAGATTCGATTACAGGTGCATTAGATACCACTTTTAATCCTTCATCTGGTAGTAATGGAGCCAATAATAATGTCAGAACTATTGTTTTGAATGGAACAGATGTTTTTATTGCGGGTGACTTTACGGCCTACCGAGGGACAGCTCTTAAGTACTTAGCCAAACTTTCTTCGAGTGGAGTTCTAGATGGAACCTTTTCGACAACCACTGGACCCAGTGCTGCGGTTTACAGTATCGTTACGGATGGAGTGAGCTTGTATCTAGGAGGTACTTTTACCACCTATAAATCCGCAGCTGCGAATCGCATTGCAAAGGTAAACCTCACAACGGCCGCTCTGGATACAAATTTCAGCCCCAGTTCTGGCGCTAATGGAGCTTCAAGTACTGTGAATGCACTGTATCTTTCAGGAGCTACCTTGTACGCGGGTGGGCTTTTCACAACCTATAGAAATTTAAGTGCTGTTCGTGTTGCCAAAATGGGTACGGATGGGGTTTTAGATACGACCTACAATCCCAGCAGCGGGGCCAATGGAGCTAGTGGTAATGTGAATGCGATTCTAGCAAGTACCAATGGAGTCTATGTGGGTGGAAATTTTTATTCTTATCGAAATTTTTCAAAGGCAAATTATATTGCAAAAATTGATAGTGCGGGAAATTTGGATACGACATTTAACTCTCAAAGTGCGGCCAATGGATTTAATAATAATGTTCGCGCGATAGCTCTTTCTGGTTCTACGATTTTTGTGGGTGGAGATTTTACCACTTACGGAGGAGCTGCTGCCAATCGCATCGCTAAACTTGATTCCAGTGGAGTTTTAGATACCACCTTTAATCCTGCTTCTGGTAACAATGGCGCTAATAGCAGTGTCTGGGCCATTGCCATCAGCGGTTTGGATTTATTTATTGGAGGAGATTTTACCAGTTACAAGGGCACCGCTTTAAAGTATCTTGCCAAATTGAATTTTTCAGGAACTTTAGATGCTACTTTTAGTACGACAACGGGGCCGAGCAGCTCTGTCTATGCCCTTGTTATCAGTGGATCTAACGTTTATATCGGAGGTAAATTCACGACCTATAAAAGCGTCTCTGCCAATCGTGTTGCTAAATTAGATTACACCAATGCCGCTTTGAATACGACATTTAGCCCCTCGGCTTCCAATGGCGTGAACAACAACGTTAATACCCTTCTCATTAACGGAAGTTCCTTATATATGGGAGGAACCTTTACAACCTATAAAGGGATCACTGTCAATCGTATCGCGAAAGTTGATACGAGCAGCGGTGATTTAGACACGACTTTTAAAAGCACAGGCACGGTGGGTTTTGGTAGCACTGTGAATGCTCTTGCTAGCGATGGGACCTCTTTATATGTGACTGGGGCTTTCACCACCTATCGAGGTGCTTCTGCCAAATATCTTTCTAAAATTGCTTTAGGCAGTGGTCTTCAGGATTCGGTTTTTGTTGCTGGCAATGGGCTTAGCGGATTTGGAGTCGTGGGTAGCTCTTTGTTCTGGGACGGGTCTAATCTTTTGGTTGGAGGGATTTTCACTTACTATCAAAATTACCAATTTCCTAATTTTGCCATAGTCAATGCGAGTGGAGTTGCTCAGTAAGAGGAGGTTCCACTTTTGAGTCAAAGGTGAAACCCCTGGTTTAGTATTTTTTTAACAACTTTTTGGCAAGTTCGAGCTGAGCCGCTACGGCTGTAGGGGAAGTGCCCCCCCTGGAACTTCGAGAATTCATGACGGCTTCATGAGAAAGAATCAACAAAACATCCTGTTCAAAAACAGCGCTCGTTTTTTTTAATTCAGGCAAAGTGAGGGCTTCCATTTTTATTTTATTTTCTAAGCAGTACTGAACCAACTTGCCAACAATCTCGTGGGCGATGCGAAAAGACACTCCTTTGGTGACGAGATAATCAGCCAAATCCGTTGCGTTGGAAAAATCTCCCTCAAGGCTTGATTTCATTTTTTGCGCTTTAAACGAAGCTTTCGTTAACATGAGATGGGTCAGACGCAAACATGATTTCAAAGTGTCAACACTTCGAAATAGAAATGTTTTATCTTCTTGTAAGTCTCGATTGTAGGCTAATGGCAAGGCTTTCATCATGGTCAGGGCTCCCATCAAATCGCCATAGACCAAGCCAACTCGTCCCCTGATAAGCTCTGCCACATCTGGATTTTTCTTTTGAGGCATGATGCTTGAACCAGTGGTGACCTCATCGGCTAATTCAACGAATCCAAATTCGGGAGTGCTCCACAGGACCAGCTCTTCGCTCAGTTTTGAAAGATGCATCATGGATAGAGAAGCCGAGGATAAAAATTCAACGATAAAATCGCGATCACTGACAGCATCTAAACTGTTTTCACATAGGGAATCGAATCCTAAATCGCTGGCCAACTGAAGACGATCGGTAGGAAATCCAGTTCCTGCAAGGGCTGCCGCCCCCAGGGGAAGATGATTGATCCGTTTTTGTGATTCATGAAATCGCTCGCGGTCCCGTTCGAGCATCCAAAAATACGCTAGCAGATGCTGGGCGAGGCTCACTGGTTGAGCATGCTGAGTGTGGGTCATTCCCGGCAACAAGGTATGCAGATGTTCAGAAGCTTTTTGGACTAAAAAACCTTGGAGTTTGGAAATAATTTCTTCTATTTCAGTGACTTCAGTTCTTAAATAGATCCGAATATCTGTGGCCACTTGATCATTGCGACTTCGAGCGGTGTGGAGCTTGCCAGCGATACTTCCAATTTTTTGCGCCAATTTCTTTTCGATATCGGAATGGATATCTTCAGAGCAGGGATCTATAGTAGAAGTACCAGACTCTAGGTCTTTGGCGATATCTGCTAATCCTTGAATGAGGAGCTGGGCCTCAGAGGGCGGAATAATATTCTGCCTACCCAGCATTTGAGCATGGGCGATGGAGGCTTGAATATCCACTTTCCAAAGGCGTTGATCGATACTCAGAGAGCTCGTAAAAGATTCCACCTCTTTGTGCGTATCTTGAGTGAAGCGACCACCCCAAAGTTTAGACATAATTACCTTCTTTTTTTCAAAAGCTGTTGGTACATGCGAGCTTGCAGTCCAAAGTTTTTTACGGAACCTGTACTTTCCCTTTGATCAAAGGTTGTTGTATCAAAGGAAGCCAAGTCTTCAGAGTACAGGGCCCAATCAGATTTCCTGCCAACGACGGTTAAGTTCGCCTTATAAAGTTTTAAAATCACATGCCCACTCACACGTTTTTGTGTTTCGCCGATGAAGGCTTCTAAATCTTCTTTTAAGGGGTCCCACCAACGTCCTTCGTAGGCCAGATGACTCCATTCTTGATCGATCAAACTTTTAAAGCGAATTTCATCCCGAGTGAGAACCAAATTTTCCAAGGCCCTATGGGCTTTTAAAAAAACCGTGGCGCCAGGGCATTCATAATTTTCGCGAACCTTTAAGCCCATCATTCGATCTTCCATAATATCGATGCGACCGATACCGTGAGCTCCGGCTATTTGGTTCATTTGCAAAACCAAATTAGCAGGACTGCGTTTCTCGCCATTGATAGCCACGGGCACGCCATCTTGAAATTGCAAATCAATGACCAGTGGTTTGACTTCTGCTTTTTCTGCAGATTGGGTCCATTGAAATATTTCTTCGGGTGGGGTAAAGTCTGGCTCTTCTAAACGACCGCCTTCAATGGATCGTCCCCAAAGGTTTTCATCGATACTCCAAATTTTTTCCAAGCTTTGCTGGATAGGCACGTTATTTTTGAGAGCATATTCAATCTCCCAAGTGCGAGTCATGTTTTTTTCACGCACCGGTGCATGTATCACGGCCGAAGGCATTAGGCTTCGAATGCCAAATTCAATCCGGTACTGATCGTTTCCCTTTCCCGTACAGCCATGGGCAAAGGCCTGAATTCCTAGTTTCTCTGCTACTTCCACTGCTTTTTTGGCGATCAAGGGGCGGGCGATCGAGGTCGACATCGGGTAACCTTGGTACTCCCCGTTAGCTTGCAAGGACTTCCAACAAAACTCTGTCGTAAATTCCTCTTGAGCATTGACAGTATAATGTTCTGTTCCTAATATTTTTGCCTTTTCAGCGGCGACTTTGATTTCTTCCGGAGCTTGTCCAACATCGACAGTGACCGTCACCACCTTGTGATAACCATATTCTTCTTTCATCAGGGGAATACATATAGAGGTGTCGAGACCTCCACTATAAACTAAAAGTACTTTTTTTTCTGACATATTTCATCCTTTACATGAAGCACATGAAGGCTAATATTGATATTGCAAATAACAGCTCATGAATATTTATGCAAATATATGCAAAAATATGCATAAACGCAAGCTTATTCTTGATTTATTTAGATTTGTTGTTAATGTATGCAGCATTGATGCATATAAATGCAGCTGAAATGCAGAGACATTTCTATTGAAAAGTCTATAAATACAAAGGAGCGCGGCATGTTTTCAATCCATTCTCATCATTTCTTAACAGGTGAAGAATTATCTCAATTGGAATTACTAAACTTATTGAACGTGGCTGAAGACCTCCGAAAATCTCGAGGAACTAAAGCCATTAAACCTCTTGAAGGAAAAAGCCTTGCTTTGATTTTTGAAAAACCGTCCTTAAGAACAAGATTGAGTTTTACGGTGGGTATTCAAGAGCTCGGTGGGCAAGTGATTGAGCTCAACTCGAGTCAAAAAAAATTCGAAGAACCCGAAGACACCATTCGAGTCTTACAAGGAATGGTTCATGGTGTGATGCTCAGAACCTTTGAACATAGCAATCTCGAACGAATGGTCACTAAATCGAGAATTCCAATTATCAACGGGTTGTCGGATCTTCACCATCCTTGCCAGGCCCTTGCCGACTTGCAAACCTTGCTACAAAACTTTGGAAAGCTCAAAGGTTTGAAATTAGCTTATGTAGGTGATGGAAATAATGTTTTACATTCGCTTTTACTATTATTGCCAATGGCGGGTGTGGATGTTCATTATTCCTGCCCCAAAGGCTTTGAACCCGATCCGTCGATTCTAGAAAGAGCCCATTTACGAGCCGCCAAAACGGGAGCTAAAATTCGATCTTTTAAAACTCCCAAAGCGGCAGTTAAAGGTGTGAATGCCATTTCCACAGACGTGTGGACCAGCATGGGATCTGAAGATAAGGCTTCAACCAGAGAAGGCGCTTTTACTGGTTACCAGGTTAATTTGGAACTTTATAGCCATGCAAGGCCTGGAGCTTTGGTGATGCATTGTTTGCCAATGATCAAGGGGCTAGAAATTACTGCCGAGATGGTGGAGCATCCGTGCTCTGCTTTATTTCAACAGGCTGAAAACCGACTCCACTCACAAAAAGCCTTGATGTTAGGAATTTGGAATGGGCTTCGTCACTATGCCCCCTATTCCAATGCCCATCATTCCCTTGAATGTCTGCATGAAGAAGTTCATCAAACTTTAGAACTTCAAGCGCGCTCTTAATATTCTTTCATTCATTTTAGTTTAATTTTTTAAGGGTTCGGATGTATTCTTCCAATAGCTCTGTGGATTCTATTCTTTCCTGATAATAATCCGCAAGTTTTTGATGATCCACGTTTTCATTTACCTTTAAAAGCGCTTTTAATTTCATATCCGTATTCATTTTAGCGCTTTTTGAATATCCTAGTTCTTCTAAGGCTTCATGAATGTAAATTTGTTTTTCAGCATTATCTTTTGCTGATCCTATGGTTGAAACAATTTCACACAAAATACTATGGACTTTAAAGGATATGGCTAAAGGATTTGAAACTTCTGAAGGGGTCATCTTCAAATATTTGCTTTCGGTTAAAAGAGGATTTGCCTTTATTAACTCATTTAAAAAGGAGTCCACTTTTGTGGAAACGGTTAGAGAATGATCATATTGAGTGAAACCATTTAAGTTTTGCACATGGATGACGATCCAACGAATTCTTCTTCGGAGTTCATGTAATCCTTTTTCAATATCTGAATGGGTGAACTTTCGTTTCTTGATGTCTTTTGACAACCTCTCCAATTCTTTAACAAGATAGCTTATATGAATTTTCTTATCCTCTTTGGCTGATTTCCATTTTGGAAAATCAACAAGATTTTTACGTATTTTTTTAAGGGAAAGTTCATCCTCTAAAGCTGAGAAGAAATCGCCTTCGGATTTTTGCTTTAAGTCTTTAAAGTGGGAAACGAGTTCTGGTTCTTTTAAATCTTTCGATAATTGCAATAAACTGGCTTTTAAATCGACTTTCCCTAAAAGACCCTCAAATTTTTTAAATAAGTTTAAATAGTTAAGAAAGAATGAACTTTTATCTTCTTCATAGGCTAAATTATAAACGCGAGCTTGATCTTCCATACGAAAAAATAAAACTCTGGCTTCCGACAGTAATAACTGATCATTCGCTTCATCCATACCCAGATTTTTGATCTTAAGTAATTGGTCATTTAAGATGTCTAAATTTTTTGTAAATATTTGCAATCCCCAATTTTTATTTTCATCGTAGCTCTTAGTATAGCTAGCAAGGCAACTGGAGGAACTCTGAGAAGAGCTAATGCTTGCGGCGAAGATCATCAGCAATGGCAAAAAGAATTTTTTTTTCATAGAACATCCTTCTTATCAAATTATGGTTTAGCTAATTTATGATTTAGCTTATTTATATCTTAGCTCATTTATGGCTAAGCTATGACTAGTTAAAGTGCTAGTTCAAGGCACTTGATTTCGTCTCTGTTCAGAACAATTACAGAGCTGGGTTCTGTCGTTATCGAATCCTGACGAACATTATTTTTAATGTAATTAATCCAAGATTTAAGTTTATCTTCTTCACAAGCGCAAGGTGCCTGATGATCCATTTTGCACAATCGAGAAGTAAAGATGCGAACGTAGGTTCGAATTAAATTCCCCTTCAAGGTTTGATCCTCAAGAATTTTTTGTTTGTCTTCTAAACGAAATGGTTCTTCATTTGTTTTGGAATAACCAACACTCATAAAAAAGGTGAGGGCGATGATCATCGAATTTAAAATTGAAATGATTTTTGAATTTTTCAAGGTAGGACTCCTTTTGGTTGGCCGAACCTACACCATATAATGCCTTGTGTCAATATTATAAATTCAAAAGAATCCTTGGCTTTTAAGAGATTTGAATAAAGCTAAATTTTGCCTGTAGTAATCATCATAGAATTTAATAACATGATCTTTCTTTTCTACGGTTAATTGAATTAAATAAACGGGGAGTGGAGACTTCAGGACCATGGAAAGGGTTGGCTTATTGGACTCTCCAGGCTTGGCGACAAAATTCATAATTTTATCCCTGGTCCAGCTGGTGGCACGTAATAAATACTCTGCAAAGTCGATAGGTTTCTCAAGACGAACACAACCTGAGCTAAGAAACCTATAATTTTTGGCAAACAAATGTCGGTCTCCAGTATCATGGAGGTAAATTGAAAATCGATTTGTCATCGAAAATTTAACCACACCCAGGGCATTGCTATAACTAGGCATCTGTACCAACTGAAAATAAACATTCTCTCTGGTGACTTCTTGCCAATCAATAGAGTAGGGGTCAATTTCCTCGTCGCTGTTTACATCGATAACTTTAAAGTTTCCTCTGTTTAAATAACTAAGATCTTTTTGTAAGATCCTTAATTTATCTTTAAAGAACACGCTCAAGGGAACGGTCCAAGTGGGATTCAAAGTGACACTCACGATCTTATCTTTCATGGAGGGAGTTTTTCGAGTTACCTGGCCATTGATGGTCTTAAATTGCAGAATGGGATCGTGGTCTTGAAGATTATTATCAAAAACTTTTATAGTCTGGTTGGCAATATTGACAAAGGCATATCGATTTTCAAGTTCCCTGGGAAGCCATCGCAACTTTTCCATCTGCAACTGAATTTCTACAATTCGAGTCGAGAGTGGAACGTTAATATATTGCCAAAAGTAAGAATCAGGTTTTATGACCTTTTCTGAATTAAGTAATTTATTTGCGTAAATATCTTTGACTGCAAATTCCAAGTCAGGATCAAAACGTTTATTGAAATAGGAAAAATGATAACCAAATAAAGATAATTTATGTTTGATTTGTAAAACAACTTCATTTTCTGAGTTTAGTTTTAAAGTTTCCGGAAATGGGGTGATCAAAGGCCAATTGGAACTAGCTTCTAGATTTTTAAGATAGATTAACATTTCTTTAAGTTGAAGAAATGGCTCTGACTTGGGACCTAACTCTGAAAACAAATCCTTTGGATGATTCAAAAGATTTAAAGTAAGGGCCTGATAATCTGAAAATTTATTTCTTTCAAATTCGATATCCTTGGCTACCGACTTTGGAGGGATCCTTCCGGTAATATGATGAATGAGTGCTGAAAGAATACTTTTTCCTAAGAGCAATTCAGATTCTTGATTTAAATAAACTGGATTTTCCTTAAAAGTCTTCCATTGCTTCAAACCATAGTTTTCTGAAATCAATCCATTTTCTTCAATTTGTTTGTAAATACTTTCCAATGATTCTCCAGTTGGGGTCCACTGGCCATTTTGGATAAAAAAAGGCTCAAAATCATGACTTTGATAAAAAAGCCCCAACTCACTCGTCAGCAATTTGTTTTCTTGAAAGTACTCCTGTAAGGACTCTTTCGTTTGAGAATAAGAGACCAAGGAAAATGATAAAATAAAATTAAAAATGAAAATTTGTAAACCCATAGAATTCCTAATAACAACCTCTTAAACTTCCTAAGTTTATTTTTTATCCTTAACGATCGCCTTATCTTTTACTTTAGCCTCATCTTTTGAAGAAACTTCTAAAATATTGAGATCCTCATCTAACTTAAATTCTAATTTAGAATTTGTGCTTTGGCTTTTTGAGACATTTAAAAACAAAGAGTCAAAATTTTTGTGATCTAATCTCAAATAAAGAACTTGTTTGTTTTTCTTTAAGATAACGAGCTTTCCTTCCTCATCGTCTTTAGTTTTTTTTACAGAGTCGATGATAATTTTTGTTTTTGGTAATGCATAGCAACTGCTGAACGTGATTACTAAAAAAGTGGTACATATTCTATGCCAAAAACCTATTTTCATTGGATTCCTCAGGATGATAGGAAGCCGTTATACCTTAGGTAGATGAGTAGGGATAGAATAAAAAATTTGTCCCAATGGAAGACACTTTTTTTTACCAAAGTGCCCCAAAAAAAGCATGAAACTGTTTAAAGCTAAGACAGTTTTACCGTACTATTGAGCCACGCCAGACTTAGATCTAGAAATTTTCTTAAGTTTTTCTAAATTCTGACGATAGGTTATTTATGAGCTGGAACGTCGTGTCTATTAATAAATTGATTCCTAGCAAGGTGATTCCACTATTCAGTTTAACTGTGTCTATTCTATTTTTAAATGGATGCACGGTTGGAGAGCCCGAGGTCTCGAGTTTAACGAGTTTGAGTGGGATTACTTTTAGTTCCGATAAAAAATCCTCTGAAGCTTATAGTATTGTGACAAGCCCTCAGTGTTCTTCAGAGCTTTCTATTTCTGGAAGCTGTGATAAACGGCTGAGCCAATTAGAGTTTTCAATTGACGAGGAAGTGACCTGGGCCCGAGTTACAGGATATAACTCTGCAAGCGATGGAGATTGTAGTGATGGTAAATTCACTTTGTATTTTCAAAATATCTGCTCGACTTTCAATGTCTCAACGGATGCCAATGTTAACAAAAAAGTATTTTTACGAGGTGATCGCAAGCTCCCACAAAACACCACAAGCCAAGCAACCATTTCGTTTAATTCCAAAGTTATTGAAAAGCCAAAGTTGAGCATCACTCCGCCGGTTCCCCTAGGTGAAGGGGCTAACTTTTCCTTCCAAGTCACTCTTGATAAAGCCTCCACTGAAGTCATCACCGTTGATTACTCAACAACACTCGTATCTGCAACGGCCTTCGATATACCCCTACCGCCAAGTGGGAGTTTATCCTTTGCCGCTGGGGAAACTTCGAAAACCGTTTTAGTACCAACGGCAGATAACACGATAGTTTGTGAAGCTGATAAAGTTTTTTTCGTGAATTTAACGAACCCATCGAGCGGCGCCACCCTAGCGACTTCCCAAGCACAAGGAACCATCGTAGATTTAGACCGTCCCACCCTAAGCACTATTGATATGAATGGAGTAACGGCTGGTGATGCCTCAGTTACCGAAGGAGCTGTGGGTTTAATAAGAGTTCAACTTTCCCAAGTTTGTCCCACTCACGATATTAGTTTTCGCTGGTCAACCAGTGATGGCACCGCAACAGTTGCAGATGGTGATTACACACCTCAGAGTAATATTTTAACGATGATTCCGATGGGATCTTCGAGCGTCGATCTTTCCATCCCAACAACAAATGACAGTAAATTTGAAATCGATGAAGATCTGATGGTGACCCTGATGAGCCCAATAGAAGCTTCCATCTTGGTAGGAACTGGAGTTTTACAAATTGTGAACGATGATCTAAGGCCAACAATAAGTATTCTTGGTGGAGTGGTGATGGAAGGGGATCCCAGCCAGTTCACAGTTTCTTTATCCAGTCCTTCCACTGAAGCAATCTCCATTTTATATACCTTTAACCATGTAACGACGACGGACGCTGATTTTGCCGCCGCTCCTGGCGGAGGAAGTCTTAGTTTTGCTCCAGGAGAAACAAGTAAGGTCATCACCTTTATGACCAATGATGACTCCCTTCCCGAAGTTCAAGAGAAATTCTTTGTGCAATTAGGTAGTGCCGTTAATGCGACAATCTTCGGGGCAGGTCAAGCCTATGGCAATATCATCGACAATGATCCCATCCCGAGTATCACCTTATTACCTCCTACAACTTCACCCAGTGTTTTTAACAGTATTGTGGTTCAAATCGGTGGGGTCTCGTCAGGTGATTCCGTAAGTTTGTTTACCGATGATTGTGTTTCTCAAATTGGCTCAGCTGTCGTAGCGGGTGGAGCGACTGTGGATATTCCTTTAACTATGCCCTCATCCGGAATTTATACCTTCAAAGCTAAGCTGAGTGGGGCGGATAGCGCTTCCTCACCCTGCTCGACGGTGAGTTTGAATTATGAGTATCGAATGCCAGTGGTCGTTCCAACCTACACGAATGCACCTGATTGGAACGACTATGTTCAATATCCAGTTGCGGGATCAAGATCCTATAGGCAGCCTCCAGGGGCTGATCCCTGCATTGGAACCGAGCTTGGATATTACAACGAGCATGATGGCTGCATTCATGGTGGTGAATTAAGAAAATTTAAATTATGGGGTGTTTTTTCCTGTGTCAATGTCACCATGATTACAGAAGCCTTAGGTGTTTTTGAATGGGTCTGCGAAATAGAGGACTCCGTAGCAACCCTTTTTACGAAGGGATTTAAGAATGGCAAGGGGCTGAAAGATTTAATTGATTTTAGCGCATCTCCTCCGGCTTGGAAAAACAATCACCTTGTTGTAATTATAGGTGGTTCATCTATTTCAACTCCCAGCTCCGGGAGTGATTCTCTTTGGTGGGGAAATCCGATTGCCAATCTGCATACAGCGCCATTTGATAATTCAGCAAGTACGACGGTCAAAAAACTAAACACTTCGGGAACTATTTATGCCGTTCCTATTGCAGATTTGGTAACTTACGGTTATCAAATTGATGCGGATAAGATCGCTGTTGTGACTGATAGCACGACGAAGATCAAAGTCTTCCGGCCTTCTTCAGTTGCAAATAATTTTTCAGAATACGATGGAACTATTGATAACACTCTAAATATGCATGCTGTATTATCAGGTGGTGGAGCAGGAAAAAAATATATTTGGATTGAAGCCAATATAGATGGAGTGACAGGAGCCGCCTATAAGGCTCATACAGGGATTATGGCCTACATGTGGAAATTTTCTCGAATACATGAGTCGACAGTGAGTCCTATGGAAACAAGTGCTAGTGGAGACTTTGCTGTGAAGTTAAAAAATTCCGACGCTAATTTGATTTCAGGTTTAAATATTTTTAATATTTTTGCTGGGCTTAGTATGAATGTATCCAATCGTAATACTGTGAGGAATCTCAATATTGCGGATGTTTCTGGGAATTCGGCAGACGCAAATTCTTTATTTCTTGATACGGCAACTTTCAATCGATTTTATGACCTTCGAGTGGCCAACCATAAAACAATTAATACAGGTGCGGATGCCATTTTATTAAAAAAATCTTCCGACAATATATATTCCAGACTCACTGCTATGAATATAAAAGGAAGTGGAAAAGCCATTAATTTAAATGGATTTGGAGGACTCGCAAATCGTAATATCTTCTCCCAAGTTTTGACTGCCTTTACCGGTGATACGGGAATAAATATTATGGGTTCCAATGTGAACTCGAATATATTTACTCAGTTAACGATGTTTAGTAATGTGTCCAATGCCATATTCTTTGCGTCAGGGAATTACAATAACAACAGCGTTATCTCTCTGGTCGCTGGGAATATGGATAAGGCGATTCAGGCAGAATCCTCAGGCATGTCAGGAAATGGAAATCTTTTTCAAGACTTATACATTGCAAATGGTGGGGCCTTTGCCGCAGATATTTATTCTGGAGGTTTAGGAGTCTTCAAGAATGGGTACTTTGTTCAAGGAAATTTTTCGAGCTGTGGGTCTTCGAGTTTATGTTCTGGTTCCATTGCGGGCGGAGATCTTACGAATGCCTTTGTTGGCGCAGTGACTGTGGATGACAGTCTGAATCCACTAGATACTTTTGGATCTATAAATGTCGCTATTACCGATTTTTTTGGTTGGTTTCGATTTGACAGCAGGATGAGGGGACTTGGTAGGTCGAACTCAATTTCAACTATAGCGAGCGTGAATCGAGGTTTTATGGCTGCTCTTCCCTATCGAATATGGGATTTCAGAGCCGCTCATTTTGCTTCTAGCAATATTTATAATACGAGCTATGACGGGGTCTCTCGACCTGCAGCTCCCAGTTTTGATAGTATTTCTCAGTGCAATGCGGTTTCAGTGGCCTTGAGTCCTTTAGATATTGTGATTGCCGGAGGTAAAACTTTTTTACGAAATGCTATAGAAATTGATGGGGATGGTGTTGGAAATGACAATAGCTTGTGTGAGGCCAGTGAAGATTGTATTTATGCTCCCAATATTGGCGCCGATCAAGGTGAGGGCCGCATCAGTTCAGGATTCTGCATCGTCGATGATGGCGTAGGTTTAGGACTTGATGGGATTCGAGTTTTTTACTACCTAGACTAAATTCAAAATCCCCATTCTGCGTAGAGATTTAAATAGGTTCCCGTCATGATCACGGAATTGGTATCGCCTTCATTAGCAAAATTTATTTCAGAGTCTCCAGTGTAGGCCTTTGATTTGTAAACAACACGATCTACGCGGTAGGCAAGGCCTGCAAAGCCAGTTAAATTTTCTTTTAGTTTGTAGGACCCCATAGCTCCGATTTGATAGGTGGCCGATGGAACCAGATCTTTTCCGTTGGGAGTTGAAAGTTTTAAAAGTGATTCATTCAATTGAAAATTAAATTGAAATCCATATTTATAATTAAAGGAGGTCCAAAACTGAAGGCCTAAAACGGGTCCCAAATGCTGAACTTTTTTAACAGAGACTTCGGTCAGGTCCAAAGTTGTAGCTTCGGGAGTTTCTTTTATAAAAAGCCCGCTGAAAATTCTCAGTTGAGTTGCTTGGGATAGGTACCTACGCCATACCCCATAGGCCTCTATCGAAGAGTAAGTATAAATTTTTTGTTTTAAATTAACACCTCCATGGTCTAGAACCGTCAGAAAACCCCATTTTGTTTTGGGCATATAACCATAGCCCAGGCGGCCTGTTCCCCCTAAAACACTGTAGGCGACGCGATTTCCTGTTTCTTTGTTATCGCCGGCATAGTTTAGGGATGAAACCAAATAGGTGGCGATAAAATAATTTTCTTTATCGCGCTCCAGAGCCTTCCTAAGTTTGGCTGTCTCAATGGCTTTCGGGGTCCTTTCACCAGCGTAGACTGGAAACTCCATGGTTTGTATGTCAGAACTGGGCCGAAGCTTAGCATTGGCCTTGAGTTTTAATTGAAAGGTGCCGCCAGGATGTTTGGGATTGATCTCTAAAAAGTTTGATTTATAATTTAAATTTTTTTCTAATAATTCCAAAGATCCATTACTTCTTTTTCTAGAAAGTGAATAAGAAAACAGTTCCGTCTTTTGCGGTTTTTTCCATTGAATGCGAGTGGCAAATTCGGATTCGGGGATTTCAATTTCAGGACTTTCTAACTTTTTCCCGAGAAGAGAAAATGAAAATTGATTTTTGACGGGATCACCCAAGTTTTTATCCGCATCCATTGAAGAAACTTGCCAGCGATAGGATTTGGCGACAGGAAGCGATTGTGAGTATTTTGTGTTGGTCACATCAAAACGGAGCGGTGAAGATTCTTCGTCTTGAAAAATTTCTAATTTATAGGAAGAAGCTCCTTTAACAGGAGTCCAGGAAAAGTTGACCGCAAATTTATCTTCTTGCTCCGTTTGTATTTTGTCATCGTTTTTGGGGCTTAAAAGATCAGGGGGAGGTGGACTTAACGTAAAAACAGTGAAGGCGCCCCATGTTCCTGGGACTCCGCGAATATCTAAAGAGCGAATGCGAAACTGATATTTTCCTGGGGATAAATCGGCATCCCAAGCCGTTTTTTGCATTTGAAAAAGACCCACTTTTTTGAGGTTGGAGGCATCTAAAATCTGAAAAACTTCAACCTCGTAACTGTGACTTCCCACAACCTCTTCCCATTCAATCGTCAGTTTTTTAGTCTTATCTTTTACGAACTCAGAAGCAGACTCTTGAGCGAGGCAAAAGGAGCTCGGTAGAAAAGTGAGAAAAGAAATAAGCGGTGGGAATAAAAAAATCAGCTTAAAAAAAAATAAAAGGAAAGAGCGCAAATCGACCTCGTCAGTATAAAATATGTGCCATTTTACAAAATTTCGCAACAACAACTATTCTATGAATGGGCATTTTCTATAGGGATAAATATCCAGTTATTTTATATTCTGCGAAAGAACGATACAAAGTCATTTAAACTGGATCCTCTTGTAGGGCATTTGTTACCAGCCAATTTCAAAATTTGAAGTTGATTTTTTAGTTTATGATCGTGTTGATGAAATAGTGGCTATCGAGGTAAAATCAATGGCACACCCATCGAAAAAAGATTTTAGGGGATTATTCGATTTGAGTCCTAGGCGTAACCCCAGCAGAACGCCAGAATGGTAGAAATTTTGGACGCGTTGATTTCTATTGAATTTTCTGGAAACTGAAATTTTAATTAATTTTCCTAAACAATTAATTAAAAGTAAACAGGAAGTTAGAAATGAAGGTTATACTGAAGGTTTCATCAAAAATAGGGATGCTTTTGCTTGGCCTGGGCTCTGTGGCTGGAGCTCAAAATTTTTTTCCCATGGGTTATCAAGTCCCTGAAAGCTCACTAGAAAAGAATTATTTTGTCTACAGTCCTGTAAAAGACCTCTTTTTGCCTGCCAAGGCTAAAAAAACCAGTTTAAGGAGTTTGGTTTTTAATCCTTCCAAACAGTATTTTACACTGGTGAATCGGCTACAGCAATTTATTAAAATGGAACAAAATGCTAACTTGGTCTCTTGTAATTTTAATGAGTGTTCAAGTAATTTCGAAGCTGTTAATGGTTTTTCAGAACGCCAGCTAGCGGAAGAGATTGTGAAATCCTCCTATTGCTTTGGAACCGATCCTTTCCTTATCGCTTCCAAGGTCAGACAAGAATCCAGATTTGATGCCAGAGCCATTTCTCCTACGGGGGCCATCGGATTGACTCAGCTAACTAGGATAGGTTTAGAAGAGCTTCTGGATCAACTTGGACATCGTGGTGAAGCGTATGCCATGCTTCCTGCTAAGGGCTATTTTGAATCAGTGATTTCTTGTTACTTAGATCAAGAGAACCGGAGTGTCTTTAGTGATTTTCCGGAAATTTTAACCTACGAAAATGAAAAGAAAAAGCTGGCGTATGTTGATAACTCCATTGCTGAGCTTAAAACCTGGTTTTCCTATAAAACGGACTCTGATCGACCTGAGAAACAAATGAGAACTCGAAGACAATTGATACTTGGACAGAGTTTATTAAAAGTTTACTTGGCCTATTCCGATCGGATTTATGCTCATAAAAACAACTTGTTTCTTTATAACAATGCTTTGAAGATGTTCAATGGTGACAAAAAAAAAGTTCAATACGCTAAGGAAGTTATTAAAAAGTCAACCTACGTCAGGCCCAATTAGCAGGGGTTACGCCTATGGCTCAACTCTTCGTTCTCGTCGGTCGGAACTCCCTGCGACTTGGCTTGCCAAGCCTCAGTCGCCTCCCTCCTGCGGCCTCGATTTGAGCCATAGGTGTGACCCCTACCCAACAGTGGGTCCATGGCATCATTTATGGTGTTGGAAGAAAAGCTTTTCATCACCAAAATCACTGGCGACAAAACTGCCATCGAGAACAAGCTTGCCAATAAGTTCTGCATTTCTTTGAGATGGTTGTGAACCCGTGGCGTAAATATCATAGATAAAAATTCCAGGCCTAAGTTGAGCCAGCTGAGTTCTGAAATCCAAAGTGCTAGTTGCTGGGAAGATCGCAGAAACAGAAGAGCTTGGTTTAAAAATCAAAGTCAAAGGGGCTCGCCAAGGTGTTAGGGGTTTGCCAAAACGATCAACCTTGGCAAAATGATCTAGTGGCAAATAGGTTGGAGGATTCTGAACAATGGCAAACAAAGCGATCAGGGGATAGAGCAAGGGATTTGTCGGCATTGGGATATTGTTGGTAAAGGAGTTGGCAAAAAAATTATTATTTTTTCCCTGTCCATCCAAAGAGTGCATCACATGCAAGTTAACACTAGGCTGGCCATCAACAAAAATTTTCAAGGCCATTCCTGGAATGATCCCTAAGAGATTGGGATCTCCGGCAATAGATAATCGAGCTAGGCCAAAACCTCCAGTTTGAAAAATACCCGAATAAGAGTTTCGAGCAGGGATCCATCGTACAGGGGCTACAGTTCCGTAAGTGTGAATTATTTTTTTTCGTCCTTCCGGCATTATATCTGAAGCATGATCAAAACTCGTTTTTAAAGTTAAAAAGCTGGTAATGGAATTAAAAATAAGTGGAATCCCAAGGCCTGTTCGGGTGTCTGGAAGTTGTTGATATTTTGAAACGACGATGGCATTCCAAAGGTAGGATTGCTTTTGCGAGGCTAATAAATTTTGATAAATAATTTGATTATCAACAGAAAAAGAAGCGGGGTTATTTGTCGCCAGAGTTAATAGTGAGCTGAATAGGCCCAGAGCCAAAGTTTTAATACCCATAAACTATCTCCTTTTTTTCGACACTATGGCTTAGGACGGAACTTTAGTCTAGAAGAATAAGGGATTTTTCAAGGAATTTAAAATAAATGAATTCATTCATGACAAGATTCATGACTTTAACCATAATCATCGTTGAAGAGGGTAAATATGAAAATGAAAATAACTATTATTTTTGGAGCTGTTTTGGGTTTGGCACTCAATTTGTCGTTTATTGCTTGTCAGTCATCACAGACAAAAAAAACAGACGAGCCCGTAAAGATTGATTATTCTAAAACAGACACTCAGATTCCAGAAACTTGGCCCGAGCAGATGAAGGCTCTTGAAAATAGCTTGATAGAACTTTATCCCTTAGTTCTTTCACCACAGGATTTTGGAAAAAAAGATAATCAAAATAAAATTTTATTTCACTTAGAACGATTAAATACCATTTCCAAAAAGGTGAATCACTCTCCCATGTCCCAGATGAATGATCCAAGTCTTGCTTACATTTCCTTTGATTTCAAAGAGCAAGTAGAACTATCGAAAAATTCTTTTGAATCAGGGAATAAAGATTTTGCTAGATTTGAATTGTTGAAAACAACAAATTTTTGTATTGAGTGCCATACCCAATCCAATAATGGACCTAATTTCAGTTCCTCAAAAATGAAAGAAAACTTTGCTAAATTGGCTATTTTAGATCAGGCAGAAATACTCACTGCTACCAGAAAGTTTGATGAGGCTTTGGCAAAGTACAAAGAGTTTTTCGAACTCAAGGAAGTAAGTTGGGATTACCAATTCCGCGCGGAAAGCGCTCTTCATAACTCGTTGTCTATACTTGTAAGATATAAAAGGGACGCCAAAAAAACGAATGAGTTTCTTCTGCAGGCTGCTAAATCGCAGTTTCTTCCTCTCTATCTCAAAAATATCATTCAGGTTTGGTTAGAGGACATTCACACTTGGAGTTTAGCAAAAGACAAAAAGGTATCTCTAACCACATTGAAAGTATGGATCGAACGAACGATCTCTAGACGTTTTGATTATGGCAGCTTGGGCGGAGAGATTTGGAATCAGTTAGCCATTTCTTATTTGCATGAAATGTTAGAGTCTAAACTCGACAGCAAGTCCCAGGCAGAAGTCTTTTGGTATTTGGGAAGCAGTTATATCAATTCCTTAACTCATTTTCAAACCTCTTTGGGCGAAAAGTATTTGGAAGCTTGCATTAAGACGGTGCCTCATAGTCCGCAAGCTAAGAAGTGCTATGCCAAAATGGAAGAATATTTGTTCGACATGTATTCTGGATCCGCAGGGACTTTTATGCCCCTCACCGAGGACATGAAACTCAAAGAGCTTAAAAAAATGGCTTATTAGAGCCTTGTCAGAGTCTCGTTTAAAAATGAGTCCTGTTAAATAATGAGTCTTTTTAAATAATGAGTCTTTTTAAAAAAATCCTAACCAATTCATGATTTTTATTTACATTGTTGGTCTTACCTTTTAAACCTAGGCGTAAACGCTGTTTGTTTAAATGCTTGTATAAAAGCTATTTAAAGTAATGTAAGAGCCGTAAATGAACAGCGAATGAACAACGAATGAACAACGAGTGAATTACGAATGAACAACGAATGAACAACGAGTGAATTACGAATGAACAACGAGTGAATTACGAATGAACAACGAGTGAATTACGAATGAAAATAAATGAATAAATAACCAATGAAAATGAATGAACAATGATTAAAAATGAAAAGGAGAGTTATGAAAGTTAACTTTCAAAGCAAAAATAAAAATTCAGCAGAAACGACCCATCAAGCACAAAGCAGTTTAGAAGCTTTATTAAAAAGAACAGATCTTGGCTTTTTCAAGCTTCCTCAACATCCCACGATGTGGAATACGGCTCAAGAAGTGACGACAACTTTTGCTAAAAAGTTCAAAAAATTTGTCTGGGTTGGCATTGGTGGCTCCAGTCTTGGTCCTAAAAGTATGGCATTGGCTTTTGCAAACGAAGATATTTATTTTGTCGAAAATCCTGATTTAAAAACTTTGCAAAGTTTAAATAAAAAAATGACTAACTGGCAAGAAGTAGGTTTTGTTTTCGTTTCTAAAAGTGGTACCACTATTGAGACCCTTTCTATTTTAGACTATTACCTAAGTAAATTTGAACAACTAAAGTTAAACCTAGCAAACCACTCTCTTGTTATCACAGAATTAAAACCTAGCTCCCTCTATGATTGGGCTAAAACAAATCAAGTACCTGTTCTTGAGATTCCCTTGGATGTGGGGGGAAGATTCTCTGTGCTCTCAAGTGTGGGGCAAGTTTTGGTTGGAATCGCCCACAAGGATATTCAGGCCTTTAGGAAAGGTGCGGCCTCTGTTTTTGAACAAAGCTATGTCCAGAACACCTTGCTTCCCATGATTCATTTTTATATCGAGGGATTAAATCATAAAGATGTTTTGTCTTACTTCTGGTATTACTCCGATTCGGCTTATCAACTGGGTAAGTGGCTCGAACAATTATGGGCTGAATCCTTAGCTAAAAAAGAATTAAGAAAAGGAGCCAGTCATATTCCTTATGTGGCATCGGTTCCCGTCGTCGCCCTTGGTGCCAATGACCAGCATTCGGTGCTTCAACAAATGATGGAGACTCAATTACAAAAATCAGTAGTGGTTCATCGATTTACAGAGAGTGAAGAAATGGCAGAGCTATTTCCAAAGTCTCACTTCAAAGAAACAAGTCCTTTGCAAAATAAAAAATTTGGGATGTTATTAAAAACGGAAGCCCAAACCATGACCGAGAGCCAAAAAGAAGTGAATAATCATGTCATGGAACTTCAATTGGAAACCTTAAATGAATTTACAATGGGTCAATATTTTATGACCTACAAACTCATTGTAGGAGCCCTTGGTGAGTATATGAATATTGAAGCATTCAATCAACCAGGCGTAGAGTTAGGAAAAATCATCACCAAAAAAATGTTAGCCAATTAATAAATCGGAGAAAATGACATGACAACTCAGCAATTAAAGTCCCCTTTTCAAAATAAAATTAAAATCTACACTGATGGTGCTGATAAAAAATCTATGCTCGAAATGGCTGCGAACCCCTATGTGCAGGGATTGACGACGAACCCTTCTTTAATGAAAAAGGCCGGAATTTCTGATTACGTTGAGTTTTGCAAGGATATTTTAACTACTATTAAAACCAAGCCCATTAGTTTTGAAGTTTTTGCTGATGAGTTTTCAGAAATGAAAAGACAAGCCCTCATTATCAATAAATGGGCAGAAAATGTTTATGTGAAAATTCCAATTATGAATTCAAAAGGGGAAAGCTGTATTCCATTAGTAAAAGAATTAGTCCAAGCCGGAATTAAATTAAACGTCACTGCCATTTTTACTTGGGATCAAATTCAAGAAACGGTACATGCAGTGAAAGGCGGCCCACCTTCTATTGTGTCTGTCTTTGCGGGGAGAATCGCGGATAGCGGTCGTGATCCCATGCCCTTGATGAGTGTGGCTGCAGATTACTGTCGCACCTACGGTGAGCAAATTGAATTGCTTTGGGCTTCGACAAGAGAAGTTTTTAATATCGTGCAAGCAGAGCAATGTGGATGTCAGATTATCACAGCTCCGCCTGATGTGATCAAAAAGCTTTCAGGATTCAACAGATCCCCTTTGGATTTGAGCTTAGATACCGTAAAAACCTTCAAAGCAGACTCCGAAGCTGCAGGATTTAGAATCTAGCAACTAAAATCTAGTTGCTAGAATGTAATAGCTAAAATCTAACAGATAACCGTTTACAAATAAAATTTAATGTTTGTGAGAACCCAGATATTTGGTTCTGATTCTTATGATGTCTTTGACGATGCGAAAGCACTCACGAAGTATTTTTATTTTGGAGCCAGGAACATCTGTCCATTCAATTAAGGGGTACTCGACAATTTTATCTTCGCCAACTCGGAGCATGACCTCAACATCAAATATCCAAGGACTGATAAAAGGCTCAGAAAGTGCCTTCTTTGCTATTAATTGTGAAAACAACTTGGCTCCACACTGACTATCATAACTACCTACTTTAAGAGCTAGGAAAATAACCGTGGCAAAAAACCGTCCCAGATAGTGACGTAGAGGTTTACGAATTATTCGACTCCCTAATTTTAAGACACGACTTCCAAACAGAGCTTGCTTATATGGAAAAAAAACCTTTTGATAGGTCAGCATGTTTTCTACTTCAAAAAGGGGAGTGGCCAAATCAGCATCCCAATAGCCATACCAATCAAAGGTTTCGTTAATATTTCTATTGGACCAGTTAAAGGCATTGGAAATAGCATTCGCTTTTCCAGTGTTCTGAGGATTGTTAAATAAAAACCATTGGTTTTCTAAATGATGAGCATCAATGTAGGCTTTAATTTTCTCTGCCGTGTGATCCTTGGATCCATCATTAGCAAACAAAAATGAAATTTTATTTTTAGAAGAAAACTTATCTTCATTACTTGAATCTGACATTGATTGGGGATTGTGAAATCGATGAAAAGTCTCGAGTGAAATTCGATTTTCCTCATTATAGCAAGGAATGATAAGAAGCACCTTACTCATTTTAATGGCCCTTCAATTATTTTTTTTTTCAATTGGGGATCCTCTCAATCAAAATTTTTTTCAATTAGGGCTCTCTTGTGTAGATAGTTTAACAGATTTTAACTTGTAAAACTCAGCAAAAACCACATTTCTATAATTTGTTGGATCTGTGGTAATATCTTCATAAAAAAAAGTGGTAGGAAAATAACTGAAGGGCTTAAGTACAAGATCTTGACCCTTACTTTGGAGCACCAATTCGTTCCTTTCATTCAGAGAGCTTAGAAAACGCGGAATATGGATAAGATCCTTCCAGGCCTCATAGTGATTAAATAGTAACAAAAAGCTAACTAAAAAAGCAATCTTCTGCAACTTCATCGGAAAGTATTTGTCCCAGGAATGCTTAAAACGGAATAAAAAAGTCCAGGAGTTGATTTTAAGTAAAAGAATAAAAAAACTAAGAAATAAAATAACTAAATAGGTATTATTTAGAACTCTTCGGGGAGGCAATCCTCCCATGGTCCATACCGAGGGAACAAAGGTTAAAAAGAAAAAACCGAACCACAAAGATATAAATAAATAAATTGATCTTTTTTCTTTAAGAAAAGCAGGTATAAGAATAAAAATTCGACTTAAAAAAGGTAAACTCCAGAATAGAAGAATGACCAAATTAACACTTAAATACCTAACGCAGGTTTCGACAATTAGCCCTAGAGGTTTAAATACTAACAAAAGAAGGTCATGCCCTCCCTGAAGATTCTCTGCCCTGATTTTATTTCCAGGAGCCAAAAAGACAATGGCAAAGCAAATTATGGATATCAGAAATGGAAATATCAATTTCAAATTCAGTCGATTTAACACCACTCTTTCATAAATAAATGCAAAAAAAATAAGGAAAATCCACTGTAACATAAGGGTTTCATTCGAGCCACAGATACAAATCGTTAGAAGAGAAATCAAAAAGTAATAAAACATTTGAACCAAATAATTTTGTTTAAAGGAGGATAAATAGAGACCACTGGCAAACAAGCAAAAACTCATTGCAACTAAGTGAGAAGAGCTGCCCGCAAACCAGTATAGAGAATCTGTTGGCCTTGGCATTTTATGAAAAAAGAGCGCTATCCAAAGTAAATATATCAGCCTGGTGAGGGTCCTTAACTTTATTTTTTCAACTTTTGCTGTCTTTGTTGTCACTAACGGATCAACTAAATTTAAACTCAGTGAGATAATTAAGACTTTTAAGAACAAAAAACTAGCAAGAAAAAAAAGAATTTGAACACCATAAGTCATCAATGGATAGTAGCTCAGCTGACTTGTCAAAGAGTAGGGATTAATAGCCATCAATAAGTTTGAAAAATAGCGACCTGTCCACGTATTGTAATGATGAATCAGAAATTCAAGAAGGGATTTGTTCAAACCATAATTATGGTAAAAAATATCATCAGCACTTGGGATAGTAAAAGCAGAGAGGCAAAGAAACGGGAGGATGGCAAGGAGGGAGGTCCATATCATAAATGCAAAAAGAGAACGAGAATTATCTATATTTTTCAGGTTCATTTCAACACCTTTTAGGTCTTATAGAAATTTGGGATCTTTGGCATAATCAGAAAAAGATTTCATAACTCCATCTTTGGGACTAAGAAAGGGATTCTTGATTGGCCATTGAATGTTCAAATTTGGATCCTTCCAAAGGATTCCTGACTCTCCAGAACCATTCCAATAATTATCCACCTTATACATGACATCAGCTTCTTGGTCACCAAGGACACAGAAGCCGTGGGCAAATCCAGCAGGTACCCATAACCATTGGGGGTAAGTGTCTTTCAAGGTAACCGAAATATGCAAGCCAAAGGTAGGAGAATTTTTCCTAATGTCAACGGCCACATCAAAAATTTCTCCGCGCAGGACAGTTACCAGTTTACCTTGAGGTTTGTCCCATTGGTAGTGGAGTCCTCTTAAGGTTTTGGGGACAGACCTGGAAAAATTTTCTTGAACAAAAGAATTTAAACCAAGTTCTGCAAATTGCTGGACTCTAAATCGTTCACAGAAAAAACCACGATCATCTTTAAAACTTTTTAAGGTAATTAATTTTGGACCTTTAATATTAAACTCTTTAACTTCCATTGGGATCCCTATCTAAACGTGAGAAAATTTTGTAAGCTTTCTTAAGTATTCGCCATAACCACTTTTAGGAGCTTTTTCAGCCAGCGCTGCAAATTGTTTTTGGGTGATAAAGCCTTTAAATAAAGCAACTTCTTCCAAGCATGCAATCTTAAGCCCTTGTCTGTCTTCAATTGTTTGAACAAAAATAGAGCTACTTAAAAGGGATTCATGAGTTCCAGTATCAAGCCAGGCGACACCTCTACCAAATTTTTCAACACTCAATGCTCCTTCTGCAAGATAAAGTTTATTCAAGTCGGTGATTTCTAATTCACCGCGAGGTGAAGGTTTTAAAGATTTAACTTTTTGAGTGACCGTCGAATCATAAAAATACAAACCAGTGACGGCCCAATTTGACTTAGGATCTTTAGGTTTTTCTTCAATAGAAAGGGCTTTCCCAAAAAGGTCAAAATCAACAACTCCATAGCGTTCAGGATCATGAACATGGTAAGCAAATACGACTCCGCCTTTTTTTAGGGCCTTAGCTTTTTCTAATTGAATGGTAATATCATGACCGTAAAATAGATTATCGCCTAAGATCAAACAGGCCGGTGAACCATTTAGAAATTCTTCGCCAAGGACAAAAGCTTGGGCAATGCCATCGGGTTTTAGCTGAACTTTGTAACTCAGTTTGATGCCAAAGGGGGAACCGTCCCCTAAAAGAGACTCAATAAGAGGTAGGTCTCTCGGTGTCGAAATAATGAGAATGTCATTGATGCCAGCAAGCATCAAAGTGGATAAGGGATAGTAAATGGTTGGTTTGTCATACACAGGAAGTAGCTGTTTAGAAACTGATTGAGTTGTTGGCCATAACCGAGTTCCACTGCCCCCAGCTAAAATAATACCCTTCATTATTTACCTCACTATTTATTTTTTACTTGTTCAATCCAGTTCCTATTTTCCAAGTACCAGATAACCGTGGCTCTTAAGCCATCTTCAAATTGTCTGTATTTTCTGGTAAATCCTAATTCTTTCTGTGCTTTACTGTCATCAATGGCATATCTCCAGTCATGTCCAGCACGATCTTGGACAAAGGAAATCAGTTGGTGGTAGGACTTTTTATCAGATCTTGGTTTTAATTCATCCAGAAGGGTGCAGATACTTTTTACCACATCTAAATTATTTCTTTCGGAGTTTCCACCAAAACAATAGGTTTCACCAGGTTGTCCTTTTTGTAAGGCCAAAAGCACACCCTGACTGTGGTCCTCGGAATGGATCCAGTCACGAATATTTCCACCAGTGCCATAGACGGGTAGGGATTCTGAGTTTAAACATTTCGTGATCATCACAGGAATAAGTTTTTCAGGAAATTGTCTTGGACCGTAATTATTTGAACAATTTGTAGTGATGGTTGGCAGCTTATAGGTGTGAAACCAGGCTCTGACCAAATGATCAGAAGAGGCCTTTGATGCAGAGTAAGGCGAGTTGGGTTGGTAGGCCATTTTTTCATGGAACTTCCCTGTGTCACCTAAGGTTCCATAAACTTCATCTGTAGAAATTTGTAGGTATCTAAAAGTTTTCTTAGCTTCATCCGTGAGTTTTTGAAAGTAACAGCGAGAAGCTTCTAGTAAAGAAAACGTACCCAGAATATTTGTTTCGATAAAAGCTTTAGGACCAGAAATAGAGTTATCTACATGGCTTTCCGCTGCAAAATTAATAACCGCATCGACTTCATATTTATTAAAAATATTTAAGTTATCTTCAAAGGATCTAATATCTGATTTGATAAAATCAACTTCCCCTGGTTTCAAAATTTCTTGGATATTTTCCATATGCCCAGCATAGGTAAGTGCGTCTAAGATTACTATTTTATAGTTTTCCTTAATGGCCTGTCTGGCAAATGAACTGCCAATAAAACCAGCAGCTCCAGTTACTAATAATCGCATAAGTACTCCTAATGGATGCGTTTGAGCGTAATATGACGTAGAGGTAAATCAAAATCAAGAAAACAAATAAACAAATTATTGTGGGGTTCAAAATATGCTTTCACTTTTAAGCGATTTCAAAGTGACAAGGCCCATGGTTTTAGAAATAATACGTCGGTAAATAAAATTCATTAGGTGGAATCATGATATTGGTTTTTGGAAAGACAGGTCAAGTTGCTCAGGCACTTATGAAAGATTTAACAGATTTACTTCATCGTAATGAGTTAATTTTTCTGGGAAGCGATGAAGCTAATTTTTTGAAACCGGATCTTGTCATCGAAAAATTAAATCAAATTAAACCAAACTTAATTATAAATGCTTCAGCCTATACCCAGGTAGATAAAGCTGAAATTGAAAAAGAAGAATCGATGGAAATCAATGCAGTGACTCCTGGTCGAATTGCTGAATGGTGTAAACTGAACTTGTGTCCGCTGGTACACTTCTCCACAGATTATGTATTTGATGGGGGAGGTGAAATACCTTGGACTGAATCAATGTCAACAAGTGCTATTAACTATTATGGTGAGACCAAACTTCAGGGCGAAAAATTAATCCAAGGTTCTGGCGCTACTTATTATATATTTAGAGTCTCATGGGTTTATGCTCCATGGGGAAAAAATTTTCCAAAAACAATTTGCAGGCTAGCCCAAGAGAGAGAAGAATTATCCATCGTCAATGATCAAATGGGCTCTCCCACAGACGCTCGTGAAATTAGCGCTTTTATAAAACTTACTTTGAATCAGAAAAAAAATGGACTTAATTTAGATCCAGGTATTTATCATCTTCGGTTTAAACCATTTATGTCGTGGTTTGATGTGGCCAAATTAACTATTGATGAAGCTAGAAAAATAGGAATTAAATTAAAATTAAAAGATTTGAAACCAATTCCTTCCACAGCATTTCCAACCCCTGCGAAAAGGCCTCTCAACTCCAGATTAGATACGGAATTCCCGCAAATTCAGAAGGTAATCAATGAAATTAAAAACATGGCTACTGTTGAAAAATGGGGCTATTTGAAATAAATATAAATATATTTATATTAGTTCCTTAGATTTTCCCGTATTTATTTTTTGAAAAATCTTTTATGCCCATAAATATGTTTTTAATTTTTGCTTGTTTTTCTTTTTCTGCTAGAAGAATTTTAAAGAAATCTTTGAAAAAATTTATACAATCCTCAATAACCCAGTCTGTTTCGAGGAAGTAATACTTTTTATACATATAGAAACGATTTCGAGTAATATAATACCTACGTGTCTCGTTGTGGTGGGTGGTTATAAAATTTGTAAATAAAAAATCATGTTTTTGAGATTTTCCCAATTGATGATTTAAAACAAGTTCGTTTGATTCTAATATAGTGTAACCTGAATGGCGAAGTCTAAAGCAAAAATCAAAGTCTACGTAATCGATAAATAAAGGCTCATTATAGCCATCGACTTCAAAATAAGAGGTTACGTTAGTGATAGCTCCTGATGTGATTGCCAACCTGGCTTTGGAGCATTTTTCCCGTGGCTTGTTCTTGATAGGAATGACCAACTCAAGCTGTTCTTCGTAGAGAGTGGGGGTGATCATTGCTACGGTCTCGGAATTTTGATAACTACTTAAAACGTCTTGGGCTTTGATAAGATAGTTCGAATTAGGTTTAGAATCTTGGTCAAAGGTTAACACCCAATCAGCACCCAGCTCTTGAGATTTTTTGAAACCTTGATTAAGCGCATAGGAAATTCCAAAATTTTGATTGTTATATAACACAATCACTTTGTCTTGTTTTGCGCCATGAGTTATTTGTTCGAATACAACTAGAGATTCTTTAGTGCTGCCATTATCAACGAAAATAATCCGGTTAAATTGATTTTTTAGGTACTCGACGGTATCTTTTAAAACGGGATCTGGATTAAAGGTGATGATCAAAACGGCGGTATTTGTATTATCAATTTTCTTATTTGGTAGTGTCTTAATGTCCAACCATTTAAAATGCTTTAGCATGTATTTTTCTTCAAAGGTAACAAAGTATGACCACAGATAAATCAGGAGAAGCAAGGAGATCACGGTTGCTGAGATCCATTCTTTAAAGTGAACGAAGACAACAAAACCGATTAAGTAGATAAAAATAAAAATATACTTTTTATTCATTACTTCAATAAAAGCAGACAAGTCTGTTAAATTTCTTTTGGCAATAAAAGAAAGAATAAATAAATCTAATATAATTCGAAAGCTCCAAGCTGTAGCTGCTCCTATGGTGCCGTACTCCCGGCACATAAACCAAAGGACAAGGGCATATATAGGAAGCTCAATTAAATGAGCTTTAGCTGTTAAGTCTGGTCGGTTAGAACTTTGGATAAGGGTAAAGGGGATTGAGGCTATACCATTAAAGAACACGCCTAGAGCTAAAATTTGTAAGATGATGGAGCTTTTTTCGCCAAATTCATGACCTAACCAAAGATTCATTCCGGGTTTGGCTATAGCTATTAAAAAAATAATAATGGGAAGTAATGTCAGGGTTGTGAGTCTATAGGCGTTTTCAACTAATTTTTCGCTAGAGAAGTTTTTAGCAATAGTGAAGGAAACGGAGGGGAAAAGAACCCGACTCACGGCCGTGGGAACAATAAGAACCCTCGTTATGATTTCGTAAGGAGTGGTATAGTAGGCCAAATCACCAACGGGGATGATAGAGCCAAGAATAAATCGATCAAAATAAACCATCAAAGGGCTGATTAAATTGGAAACAGTTAGCCAACCTCCAAATTTGATGAGCAGTGGCATGGCATCTTTATCCGGAAGAGTCACTTTTCTGAGTTCCGGAAATCTTTTAAAGCAAACCAAAATATGCGCAATCAAGGCAAAAAATCTAGCAAGGACTAAATAGAAAATAATTACGGAGACATTTAAAGTATAAAAGGCAATAAGGAGGGGAACAATATAAGTGATGGTTCCGGTTACGCCTTGAAGTAGGTTAATGACAAAAAAACGTTGTTCTGCTTCTAAGATTCCCCGGAAAGCTGCGGTTAAAGTGATAATAGGAATACCAATGGAAAGCAAATAAAAGGAGTGGAGAGCATCTTCCTTCAGAAAATCAGGTATTTTAAAAACTTCAATCATAATCGTATGTGCCAATAGCAGGCTAATCATTGATCCAATAAGAGATAGAATGAGTATAATCCAAATTGTGGTCCAAAAAATTTTACTGATACTTTGACGATTTCCCAAACCCAATTGTTCGGAAATAATTTTAATAATCGCACGTCCTAAACCTAAATCAAAAAAAGCAAGATAACCCAAGAATATCCATACCAAGGAAAGTAAACCAAAGCGTTCAATACCGAGGCGTTTAATTAATAACGGGATGCAGACTAATCCTATGATGAGGGGTAACCCTTGTCCCATAATGTTATAGAAGGAATTCTTTAATATATTGGAATCAGCAAATATTTTTTTTAGAAAACGAATTTTCATGAAGAATATCTTCCCATTTTCTGAAAAAGACCGTCAACAATTCCAAGCACCATAAATTTAAATTGTTTAACTGGCTCGTGTGAAAAAACAGAATAGATAAATAATTTGGGAAACAATTTTATCAAATAGTTAACCCTGATACCCAGGGGGATTGTGTTTTGCCTGAAAAGCCAAACACAGTTTCTAAAGGCGTAATAATGCCTTAATGGACTGTGCAAAGAAATTTTTCTTCCAAGAACATTTAATTGCTGATCACCTATTAAGTGATACATTTTAGCCTCAAAGGATCCGAAGCAATGATAGCCAAAATATTCTGCACGCAAACCCCATTCAATATCTGTAAAATCTAAAAATAGATCAGCATTTTTTGGTCCAATTGCCAACCAAGAGTTTTTTCTAATAAGAGAACCTGATGAAATAATATAACTACAGGGAGTGTATTTTGAATTATTTTTAAATAGGATGGTTTTTTTTGAGTCGTGATAAATTCTTACAATTTGATAGCCCACATGTTGGATGAATGGCGCCGGTTTAGAATTAGATCTGCAGATATAATAAGGACCAACAGCGGCAACCTTGATGTTCATATGGACCAGATGCTCTTCTAAAGATAACAATTCTTGAACCATATGGTCTTTGCATTCGCTATCCTGATCCAATAACAAAACATGAGTGCTATGAAGTTCCCAAGCCTTTGCTGCTCCCAAATTGTACCCTCCTGCTGTTCCTAGATTTTCATTGGGAGTCAGAATAGAAACATGGGAGATCAGTTCTTGCGAAATCTGAGAAGCATCTAAGCCCCCATTGTTTATTATTAAAATAGATTGAACCTGGTTTTTGATAGAATACAATAGACGACTTAGCTCCTCATAATTAGGATGGTAACAAGTAATGAGTGCGCAAATGCTTACTTCTTTATGAGCTTGGATATTTAAGTTGAATATTGAATTAGAGTTCATTAATGTGGAAAGTAATAAATCCCCACCCTAAATGGCAAGATATAAATGGTTGAACAAAAAATAAATAAAGTTCTCAAGCTAAAGGTATCCATTGTTTTGTATCGAAATCCTCGAGAGCAAATTGAAAAAGTCATAAATTCATTGAGGCAGACGAGGGTCCATTATGAACTTGATCTGGTGGACAATTCAGACTCATCAGAATATTTTTCTTGGTTGGAATTAAATGAAAACGAGAAATATCAGCTGTTGCCAAAAAATATTGGATTTGGCGCGGCCCATAACCATTCAATCAAAGACACTATAAACCGTCAGATTAGCTTTCATTTAGTTTTAAATCCAGATGTGTACTTTATTGGGGATGTGATTACTCCCATCCTTGCGTACATGAATGAGAATATTTCGGTGGGATTGGTCGCTCCAAAGGTATTGTATCCAAACGGAAAAATTCAGTATTTATGTAAAAAGTTGCCAACGCCCTATGATCTTTTTATACGAAGATTTGGTAGTCATGAATCACGACAAAAGAATGATTATTATTTTGAAATGAGAGACAGGGATTACGATCAAATTATGGAGGTCCCAAGTCTTTCAGGGTGTTTTATGATGTTTCGTACTTCTATTTTACAAAAAATAAAAGGCTTTGATGAAAGATTTTTCATGTATATGGAAGATGTTGATATATCCCGAAGAGCCTCTTTGGAGGCAAAAAACATTCACTTTCCAGGTGTCACAATCTATCACGAACATGGTCAAGGGAGCTATAAATCCAAAAAGTTATTATGGATTCATATTAAATCAACCCTTCAATATTTTATAAAATGGGGATGGTAATTGGGTAATTGAAAATTACTTCGTTTTAAGTTCTTCCATAAAAGATAATTTTAAGTTTGAATCCTTAAGACCTTTAATTACTCCTTTAATTTCACCGGGATACAATTCTTTGCAAATTTGTCCTTCATCATCATTAATCATCTTGGTTAGGCAGGTTTGTCCCTTTAATCTTTCAATTCTTAAGGAATTGTAGAGAGTAAAAAAATCAAAATTAAATGTCATATTATAAAATAAAATAAAATTAATAATAAACAAATATCGTTTTTTTAAAGTATAAAGTGAATAAGATTGAGCCAAGGCGATTAAAAATAGTATTGCTGAATATTCAAAATACCGGCTAGCCAGAGCTTGGTTAAATCCAAATCCTGCCCTGGATAATGAGATAATCATTAAAATTCCTAGGAATGAAATACTAAGTCCATAAATAAATTTATCTAATTGCGAAATGAGGGACCATTTTTTTAAAACAAACTGAGTGTTCTTATAAATAAGAAATAAGGGTATTATTCCCAAGATAATCTGATTTGGCGAATTAGAATTTACACCAAGTGATAATTGCGATAGGAAATGCTTCCAAAACTCCCCTGAATAAGGAAAAATAATTTCCGGATGGCTTGCTGGTTTCTGGTAGTTCATAAAATAGAACCAGATGACGAACATGCTAAAGAAAATATAAAAGATATTATAAAGAATATCTAATTTAGAAAGTCGTGATTTATCGAAAAGAGTTACGAGAGCAAAAAAAGCAATTTGTGTAGAAACGACGGCAAGACCGGCCCCCAAGGAATAGACGATACAGAAAGGCAATAAAATTGAAAGTACGAGGAAAGCCATATTCTCTTTTTTTATAAAAAAGAGATAATAGCTTAAAATGCTGAAAAAAGCCATCAAATGCCATTGTATTTGAAAGGGCCAAGAATGATTTTCAAAATTTAATGGTGAAAGAAGAACTAAGGAAGAAAATAAAACAATCCTGCTCTTTGTAGAAGACTTAATAAAATAAATTATTAAAAGAGTGATAAGACTATAAAAAATATAGTTAAAAACTTGAAGAGTTAGAATATTGAATCCATTAAGCCATTTAAAGAAAAGAAAAATCAAATTCGGCAAGACCAAGATATGTTCATTATGCTGTTTAAATAGATTGTGCAAATTCGGTTCTAAAAAGAAACTATTGGGATGAAACAATTCCCATTCATCCATAAAGGGGACATTTACTGATGTTTTTGCTATGATATACAAATGATAAAGTGAAATGAGAGCATATAATACCCAGAACAAAGTTGTTTTATTTTTTGTTACAGTCTTCAACATAGCTGATGAAATAAACTATAGAAGGATTCGCTTGTCAAAGTTTAATAAAGATAATTAATTTAGGTTTTTAGTCGCAGAAAAACAAAAAGAGCTTAGCTGATAAATTTTTATCAGCTAAGCTCTTGAAGAGAATTTATTGAGTTACTGTGTAACTGCTAAAAAGTTCTATAGGGATCCCATTTTTATCAAAAAACTGAACAAGTAATTTTTTCGCTCCAAATTTTGTTGAATTTTTTGAGATGACTAAAGGTAATTTTGATCCATCCAGTAGAGTTAAGTTGCCATACTGAATTGAACCTTCACCAGCTATGGAGTAGCGGTCTATATAAACTCCATTAGGAAATCCTTCGTCTAAATATACATGAAATGCTTTTGCCGTATTGTTATAAAAGGTTTGCAATGTGTCTTTGGTTATCTGAATATCTATGTTTTTTGAGTTACCACCGATATCAAAGCTAAGTGAATAACTAAACGGTGTCATTTCTTTTAGGATTGCGGGTGCTGTGATTGAGAAATCAGAACCACAATTCTTGATTCCTAACAACAACTCACAGGATGCTGGATATAAGCGACCCATAAAATTTTCTTTATGATTTATATACTGAATATTGTGGTCTATTGATTCAAGAAATTTTAATTGTTCAGGGATGTCACTATTTGAAGCAGAAAGTAAAAAATGTTGAAGATCAGGAGTCATTATAGTCTCTTTAACATGGTCATTTCCATAGATATGACCTAGCTCATGCAAAATGGCAGCATGAAGAAGATTTTGTTTTTTTAGCCAGCTGGTATAAGGGGAAATAGAATTGGAAAACCACACAAATCCTTTGCTCCAGCCACTTTTTTTGTTGAAATCTGTACGACGGGAAAACGCTATAGGATTAAAGAAAGACTTTTTAGCCTTTTCAGTTTCAGGAGTCGAAACATTGAAATAAAACACTAAATCTTCCTTTCCTGAACAGAGCTCTGAGACTGTAAAATTAAATGTCGGAGTAGATGACTCAGTTCGGTTGTAGTCAACAGACGCTATAGTCAGATTATAATATTGTTCCCATTTAGAAAAGGCCTTGCGAATATCTGAAATAATAACATCCTGGTGGACAGAAAAATTATTGGCACGAACAATACAAGTGTTGATTCTCTTGTTTGTGCCAAGAAACCAAGCTGATCCATTCTCGGTGGGGACGACATCTCCACCACCTGTAAGACCAGGACCGTCGGCTTTGCTGATCTGAAAAAATCCAAAAGTTAAAAAAAGCAGAAAAATAATTTTAGACATAAAAATCTCCATTGTTGGGAGTCAACTTTGCCGCAAACATAATCGAGCAAGATTGAGTCCAGTTAATTGTTATTTGATGAGCCGGAATCATTTAAAACGCAAGATAACATGGCGTGCTATTCTGCCCTAATTATATGTTATTATTTTATTGTAATTGAATTAATAAAATATTAACTAAATTTTATAACTTATTGATATATATATGATATACTGTTTATGTATGGAAATAAAAACGATAAATATTTTTTCTTTTATTGAATATAAGAAATTCCTGACGGCGGTGTTTAAATTAAATAACAAAATCAGGGGTATGTATAAAATGATGGCGGCGGCCGCTAATTGTCAAGCCAGTTATATTTCCCAAGTTATGCGCAGGGGGTCTAAAGTTCAATTAACTCCGGAACAGGCTTTTGGTGTCAGTCAATTTTTTTTGCTGAGTCCGAAAGAGCGTGACTATTTTTTATTACTTGTTGATTTAGAACGAGCCGCCCCAGGACCTCTAAAAAAACTGCTGACGGAGAAAGTAAAATCAATTCAAAGTAATGCTCTCGAAATTGGTAATATTCTTGAAAGACCTATGATTGAGAATAAAGAAGAGCTTGTGAGGTTTTTTAGCACATGGATGTATTCTTATATTCATATTCTCACAAGTATTCCTGAGTATCAAAGTACCGAAGCTATTTCAAAAAAAGTTAATATTTCTGTTGATTCTGTCCTTAGTATTTTATCTGATTTAGAAAATATGAATTACATCCAACGTGAAAACGGTCTGTGGAAGTACTCAGGCAAGCTAGGTCATATTGATGCAAAATCTCGTTTTATTGGAAATCATCATAATAATTGGCGACAACAAGCACTTTTAGACGTTCAATTGAATCCTTCACCAGAATCAGTGCACTTCACTGGAGTTTACTCTATTTCAAGTTCTGACTATGTTAAAATAAGATCCTGTGTTCTGGAGTGCTTGAAGGAGGTTAATTCCATAGCTCTTTCTTCAGGAACGGAAGAGGTAATTATTTTTTGTTGTGATTTTTTCAAGAAGTAAACCACGATCAATTTGAATTTGTAGTGGGTTAAGTTGAAAGAATTTTGAACTTATAGCCCTCATTGAATTAAAAACAAAAAGTCTTCTTTTGTGAGCCGTCCACTTACTGATGTGGTAATGTCTTCAGATTCGCTAAATAAGGAATCAAAGTAGCCTTTTTTTCTCGATTTAAGGGATTCGATTTTTTCTTCGACGGAGTTTTTCATAATGAGTCTGTATACTTCGACATTTTTTGTTTGTCCCAGACGGTGGACTCTGTCAGTGGCTTGATTTTCAACGGCAGGGTTCCACCAAGGTTCTACATGAAAAACGGTAGAGGCTTTTGTTAGATTAAGGCCAACTCCGCCTGTTTTTAGGGTCATTGCCAAAACCATGGGTTGCTCTGACTTGTCAAATTCTTCGAGAATCATTTTTCTTTTATTCTGCGGAATGGCCCCGTTAATAACTAAACAGCAAATGCCTGCCTCTTTCAAGAGAGAATGAATTCTTTCAAGAGTTGTTAAGAATTGAGTAAATATAAGAACGCTTTGATTGTTTTCAATCAGTTCTTTTATCGAATCGATCAGATGTTCTAGTTTTGGCGAAACTTTATTGTAGAATATTTTAGGTAAGTTGTTTGGATCAGAACAGGTTTGCCGTAATCGCAACAATGCGGTAAGCATGGCCAATTGGCTTTTTCCTTCCCCTTGAGATAGAAGGAGTTCATTAATTTGATCGTTATGGGAAAGAGCTAGTTTTTTGTAAATTTCTAATTGTTCTTTCTCAAATTCTAAAACGATGCTTTTTTCATGTTTTTGAGGCAAATGAATATTTAATTTATCTTTTGTTCTTCGTAAAAGGATGGGTTTGATTTTAAGTTTCAGGTCTTCCAAGTCTTCTTTTGTTAAATTTTTTCCCACTCCATAAATTTGGTTAAAGGTCTCATATTGACCTAAACAGCCAGGAAGGATGAGATCGGCGATGGAATAAAATTCCATGTAGTTATTCTCCAAAGGAGTGCCTGTAAGAGCTAATTTAAAGTCTCCATGAAGTTGTCTGGCGCAGGTTGCTCGGTAGGAAGAAATATTTTTTAAATATTGAGCTTCATCAAATACGATGACCTGCCATTTTATTTTTTTAAGAATTTCAATATTTTCACAAAGCACTCCATAGGTAATCAGCACATGAACGGATTTTTTAGTATTTTCACAAAGTTCTTTTAAAATGATTTCCTTTTTTTGAGAGTTGAAATGAATTAAATTCAAGTTTGGCGTAAATTTCTTGGCTTCATGGATCCAGTTAAACACCAAGGAAGTAGGCATTAAAATCAAATTCAATTTTCCACTTGCATGAGTTGAAGATATTAAATCCAATTTAGAAAGGTGCTCGAAAAATGATAAGGTTTGTAGGGTTTTTCCCAGACCCATATCATCCGCCAAGATACCACCAAGTTGTAAATTGAACAAATCATTGACCCATTGAATTCCTTCTATTTGGTATGGTTTAAGGATTTTTGTCAGTTTTTTATTGATAAATAGATCATTTTTTTGAGCATTTAAATTTAGATAATAATTTAAAATCTTGTTCCATAGGGCAGAAGAAGACTCGACCTTAACTCCGCGATGGTGCAAACTTAAAAGCTCCAAAATTTCTGATTTAGGAAGTCGATAAAACTCCTTTTTTTCCCCGTGACCAGGGGTATTTTTTTTGTTGGAAATCTTTTTCCAAAATCTCTCTAAGGATTTCATTTTCGGCAATGTTTTAGGGTCAAGCAAATAATATTTTCCCTTAAAAAGAACCATGCCCATGGAATCTTGAAATTTAAATTCGTCGATATTCACATTCATACCATTGAAAAATATTTTTGGATGAAGTTCAAACCAATCCAGATTGTCGTCATTGAATTCAATAGATGTCGTCACCTCATCTGCGGTGAGGGTGACGACGTCATGGTCATCATAGGCAATTTGCCAACCTTTACTTAGTAAGTAGGGAATTTGTTTTAAAAGTTCCATACCATGTTTAGGTTCTAGTTCTATTTTATGAAATTGCTCTTTGCGTAGGTATTTAGAAATAGTTTTAGCCAGAGAAGAAGACTCTTTATCGTTCAATAGAAGGATGTCAGTATTTTTCTGAAATAATGATTTAATAAGGGTTTCGTTCTCTTTGAGGGAAACTTTTATGGAAGCCATTCCCTTATCTATTGACAGATAACTTTCAAGAATAACTTTAGCAAATTGAGCTACAATGATTTTTTCATTTTCGAGAATGATAACTTCACCAGGACTTGTAAAGGTCATTGGGGCTAAATTCAACCTTTCTAGGATGTGGAGTATTGAGGATTTAAGGTAAGAATAAACTTTTTTAGAGATAATCATCTTCAGAGGGAGTCCGTCGACTTTGAGTAAAACAGCGCACTTCACATTCAAAAACTCAATTAACTCATCTTCAGATTTAATAGAGGTTCCATCGCTAGAAGGGTCACCTAAATAATAGTTCATTGTTTCTAACAAAATAAGGGAAGCAATACCTCGATGTCTTAAAAATTTAAGGTCCATCTCTCTTTTAAAATTCTTTTTTCCAGAAGCGAGTTCAGACCTGTCTTCGTAAAAAAAGGCAGACATACCGTCTAGGAATCCTTGGGAAAAAAAGCGAATATCCTCTAGAAAGTTCATCAGATAGAAGGAATTTAAATCACTTGAGACTTTAATTGCAAAAGTGAGTTCATGAGGTGATTTTAAGGTGTTCAAAGAAAGAACGGGATGAGCTTTATTTGAACTGATAAGCTGAGGGGAATTAGAGTATTCATAGGAGATTTTTTCTTTGTTCAGCCAGCTGAGAATGGGATTTAAATTAGTAAATTTTTGGATACGAATGTTGCCTGATTGTTCAGCAGTTTCTGAATCCATATCTGGATCAAAATCCCAATAATTTAATTGATTTCTGATTTTATTTTCAGTGCTGAGAATGGGGATAATCGTTAGTTCTTTAGTATCTAAATTATAAAATGAATTATTTATAAAATATAAATTCTCTGGAACAAATGGGTTTGTATTTTTATTCCACAGAGAGAATCCCCCTGAATAAAAAGACCTTTCACTGAAGGTATCTGCGGTAGGTCCTAAAATAAAATCCTCTTTTAAATGTTCATTTATAGTGAAAGAATAAACTGGCAATAATTTGATGCTCCGGTTAGCTGGGTTAAAGCCTGAAGATAAATAGATTTTAAATTTTTCTTTTTCAGTAAGAATGTCGGCCAGCTTAAAAGCATTTTCAATTAAGATCAATATTGCATTGGCAATAATATAAAAATCAATGATTCGGTTTTCATGAAAAAGGCTATTTAAGAAACTAGCTAACTTTGTATTTTCTTTTAAAACCGCTGGATTGACATATTTTTCAAAGTCTGGTGGTAAGAAACCTTGGGGCAACAAACCAGTTATTCCAAAATTGAAAATTTCAAAAATATTATAGGTATTTCCATTCGCAAAATGAAAAAGGAGAGTGTTTGCAAGCCTCAGAGTATCGAGTCTATAGTAGGAATTCTTACTTGAAATATATGCTTTCCTTAGATGAGAGACATTTTCAATTTCATTGTAAAAAGGGTAGGATTGTAGATGGAATTTTTCTTCGATAATGTAGGAGCTTAGATCCTTAAGGTTTGCTCTATTGTCATTTGGTATATTAAGACTTATAAATTGCAGCTTGTTGTACATTCTCGTCTCCCAAGGCCTTCTTCTAGACAATGTTTGACAGAATGTCCAAAATAATCTCAGATGCCCCATATTAACGATCAAAATTCGGGAGGCCTTTAAGCAGCAAGGTTCTTGATTTAGTTTAGAGAAATGAAAACTATTTCTAGCTAGGCGATAGAACCGAAGTTATTCACCATCAGCAGTTCTCTTGTCTTTAACTAAAACGATACGGAAAGGCCAATTAAAGTTCTAAAATTCTTTTTTTTTGATAATCAATTCTTCGATGTTTTTAAGTCTTCTCTCCACTTCGATTTCTAATCGATCTTGACGCTTGTAAAGCTGATCATAGCCTTCAAGAACGAATCGATTTCTGGCATTTTGCTCTTCCATAAGTACAGCCATTCTGTGAACTTCAGCTAATACTTTATCAAGTTTTGATTCAATTGTATTAAATCTCGCATCGATTTCACTGAATCTAGCTTCCATTTTGTTAAACCTTGCATCAATTTCGCTGAATCGGGCTTCCATTTTGTTGAACCTTGCATCAATGTCGCTGAATCGAGCTTCCATCTTGTTGAATCTGGCATCGATGGAAGCAAAGCGGGCGTCGATTTTGTGAAATTTTGAGCTAAGTCTTTTTTCTGTAGATTTAATTTCTAGCTTCAATTCTTTTTCTAAATGAAAAAACATTCCTTGAGTAGCAACTAATTTTTTTGAATCCAAAATTGGAGATAGGGATTTTGGAGTTGCTTTCTTTTTACTTGTTTTTAAGGAGTTCATTTTTTTCATTAATTTAGGAGCTTCTTTTTTAGAATTTTTTTCTTTAGATTTCTTTATTTTCTTCGGATCGGTTTTCATATAAGGTGCCATGCATTGGCTACCTTATATGGATTGGGTATTTTATTGCAAGATTAAAAAAGGATTGTTGCGGTTGTTTATTTTTCCTTCATTTGTTTCGCGTTAAGATTGATCCATTTTCTAAAAGGCATCACTTTCGTGTATATAGAATAGCCTTCACAGTCTTTGTCATTCGGGCCATAACCTCGGCTGGTAATACCCCAATAGAGAAGCTTGCCATCAGCTAACTTCACGAAGGCAGGTCCTCCAGAATCTCCATGGCAGGCGCCCTTTTGATTCGTTTGATCAATTAATATTTCTGTCTCGCTGAAACTGGCTTCTTTTATTTTAGCCTCAACTGCTCTTAAAATTCCAGCTCCTGAGTTATCCTCGCCATCCTTGATTCCATAGCCAGCCAGTTCAACTGTTTGATTGTTTTGGAATCTGTAGGAGCTGGGTAAGAGATTGACCTTTTCATAGCCGCTCGGAAGTCCACCCTTAAAGTAAATAATTCCGATATCAAAGGCATTTTTGCTTTGACTGCTTTTATTCCAGTAGGGATGAATTTGGTAGCTAGAAATGGAACGTAGTTTTTTATCTGAGGTTTTTAAGGAAAATGAAATTTTAATTTCTTCCGGAGCACCTGACAAGCAGTGGGCCGCAGTTAAGAGAAATTCTTCTGTCAAAATACTTGCGGTGCAAAGAGTGCCTTGCTGAGTGTTAACGATGCTGACCACATAGTTATCAATCGCTTCTTTCTTCTTTACTTTTTCTCCTCCAATAATTAAATTTCTTTCATCGTCGGGAATAAAATCATCTGTCTCTGCAGTTTTTATAATGGGTTCAGGTTGGGCTGGGCTATCCGAGTTATCCTGGTGGCGGTCACAGGCTTGGAAAAATATTGACAGGATGATAACAAATAAAATTTTCATAGAAACTCCTTTTTTTATTATAGATTGAATGCAAGGTCGAGGACTCGATCAGGATGGTTTTAAATAGCCCTTGAATCTTTAGGAATTCACATCTCGAAAGTCAGACTCTTCCATGGTGTTATCCGCTATCCCATAATAGTCTGAAATTAGTATGAGATATCAAAATCCGGATGCGGAAAATGAATTCCAACGATAATTCATATTATTGATTTGACCAAAGTATGGAAATTGAATAGCTCTAGGTGGCCGGTGCAAAATACTAATGATTTATTAAATTCTAAGTTTAATCAGGAGCAGCTGGATAATTTATTCAGTCATCATCCTTACATTTTGCTTTTGCAAAAGGATGATTGGAAAGAATATGCGATCATCATTCAGGATCTTTATGAGATACTTGAAGACGAGAATTCAAAATTACCAGTTGAGGTTTTTAAGACTTATTTAATAAAGTTTTATACGGGGAAAAAAAATCAAAGTATTGAGAATAAAATTCATCAATTCTTTTTAATGACCATTGGTGAGTTGAAGGTTTTTAAAGACACTCACGATAGTCACGGTCAAAGGTATATTGAAACGACTCGTTCTGGAAGGCTGTTACTTCAATGGCTGAAAAGCTTGCTCAATCAACGAACAAAATATTCGGGGACAGGGGCAGAGACCTTACTGGGCTCATTGAACGATATTTTGGTAAGTCGAAAGCAGTTAAGCCAGGAGGAAGCTCTAGAGCATCATTCTGAAAGGATAAAAAAATACCAAGAAGACATAAAGAAAATCAAAACTCAGGGCGTTCAATTTGCGGAGCTATTGCCAATACCTCATTCTAATGAAGCTCTTTTTAACCAAGCTGATGAAGCTGCTAATCAAATATTGGCAGCCGTAGAAGATGTGAAATTGGCCATAGAGAAGGAACGTCAAGAGCTGTCAAAAAGTTATTTCGAAGGACGACGGAGTGCTGGAAAGAACCTAAATGCCATCACCGAATTTTATGAAGGATTATATAAATCGCCTGAGTATATCAGTTATGAGCAGGCAAAAAACTTACTTTCCTTTTTAAATAATTATGGGAATCGGTTTCGAATTAAAAATGTAGATCGTATTTTAAATGAAATAAAAAATAAAAAATTGATAGAAGAACATGAAATTAAAAAATCATCTTTAAAAAATTTCAATCAACATTTTTCAAATTCAGATTTAAATATTCAAGACAAGATCAGGGCGCAAATTAAGATACTCCAACAACAGGTCACTTATGCCATGTCCACAGATGTGATGGGATTGCAGGGAACGTTAAAAGAAATATTAAAACTATCATTTCAGAATAAAAATGATTTCTTGGATTATTTTGTCAGTCATCCGAGCCAAATAAAATTAACTTCGGACTTTGACATGGGCGGGGTGACTCCCTTTTTGTTTGAAATTCCTGTAGAATCTGAATCGCAAAAAATCTTTTCAGAAGAGCTCAATGCTGATGAAGAAAAAGACTTGATTTTGGCATTGCTGCAAGCTGAGGAGATTACTCTGCAACAGGTTCTTCTTAAATTTGACAGTGAATTTAAAAAGAACCCCAAATTGAAACTCTCTGAATATCCCTTTCAATTTGGGATAGCTGAATACTATGTACTTTGTGATATTTCACTTTTTAATGAACGGTTTGAGTCTTATTCTAAAGATTTTTTTGATCTCCAATTAACTACAAAAGTAGGTGATTTTGTTTTGCGAAAAGTTCCTGACGGGCAATTTAAATTATCATTAGATGTGGATTTGAAAAATTAAAATGAAAGACGTCAAAAGTATGATAGGAAAAAAAAGATGGAAATAAGTAAAAGTCAATTACTACTGGCCGGAGCTTTGAGACGGCTATTTAAGAATCGCTATTTGTTAAAAAATAGAAATGAAAAATGGTATCAAACCATAATAGATTTACGTGAATTGATTCAAAAATCTTTAGATAGTTTTTTGATTCAATTAGAAATAAATGAATCGCTTGGAGTGGCTTATTTGAAGCCAATAAATGATTCGATTGAGGATCTGGTTCAATATCAAATCGGTCGAAGCAAGGTATTGTCACCTCTGGCAACGGCCTTACTGATTAAACTCAGGTATGATCGGCTTCAATTTATTTTAAATCCGACACCGGAAGGTGCGGCTTTGGTTAGGCTAGAAGAGTTAAAAGAGTATTTAATCCAGTTTGATAATTCTAAAATGGATAGTCAGTTTGAAAAAAATTACCGTAGGGCCATCGATGATATGCTTCAATTAGAGGTTTTGTTTGAGACAAAAGAAAATAGTGAGTTGTTTGAAATTTCTCCTCTATGTGAAATTTTGATGAGTTTAGATGATTTACAACAACGAAAAACCCAAATGGAAACTTATTTTCAACATTATAAAAATAAATCTTCTCAAGAGGTCCCATGTTAGACAACGGCTATAGTTTATCACGAGTTGAAATTTTAAACTGGGGAAATTTTTATGGATATCAAAAGTTTCAGCTTAAAGACTTGTCAGATGATGGTTTGTTATTTGCTCCCCCAGCTGCAAGTGCCATACTTGGCGTAAATGGTTCTGGGAAATCAACATTGATTGATGGGATCATGATCACTCTGCTTCCCTTTGAGAACTCCCTAAAATTGGGTGTGACCAATGATCTCGAAGTAGGTTCTGGCGGTGGGCGAACTATCAAAGATTATGTTCTCGGAAAACATTCCTCAACCCACTCTTCTATCGGAACGCTCCATGGTCAAGCGGGATATGGGCGAAAAGATGGGTGTTCCATTTTTATGCTGGTTTTTCAGCATAACAGAAATGTGAATAAATTTATAACTCTTGGCAGGATTTGGTGGTTTCAGAATTATCAAGTCAATGAGACTCATTTGGCATTTATAGGTTATGATCCACTAAGTTTAAATCAGTTTCTTGTTAATAATGAAAGTCCGAAAAATTCAAAAATATTTCGCAATCTTTTAAAAGAGACTTTTCCACATTTTCAGGTTTACGATGTGATGCAAAGCTATTTTACCGCTTTAAGCAGTAGCTTTGGAAATATTAGCAAAGAAGATTTAAAGATCTTAAACCGCGCTTTTTATGTGAAATCAATTTCGCAGATCGATCAGTTTATTCGAGAAAATATGCTTCTGGAGCAAGAAAATCCTCATTTAGAAAGGCTTTTAGAAAATGTTAGAAACGGTAAGGAAATCGCACTGGCTATTCAGAGTTGTGAAAGAAAAATCATCCTTATCGAAAAAATACTCAGGAATCTTGATAAATTAAAACTTTGTCTTGAAAAGAAAAAGGAATTTGATCAACAATTGCAACTTAGTAGTTATTACGCGAATTGGATTGATATTGAAAAATCTAAAGAAACCATAGCCAAACTAAAAGCTGAGGTTGAAAATCTGGAACGACAATATCCCATCGTACAAAAAGAAGTATTAGAAATCGAAAACACTCACAAACAACTTCAAGTCCAAATTTCACAAAATGATTTGGAATCACGATTGCAGAAAATGGATATTGAATTACAATATTTAAATCAAAATTTAACTCAACTAGATGGTGAGATTGAAAAAAAATGGTTAGAAGCAAAGCAGTTAAATTTGAAATTACCAAATTTTAAAATCGAAAAAGAAATGGATCAATTTGCCGCCAAACTTCCTGAGATAACAAACAGTTTGGAATCTGAAATTAATTCTTATTCTTCAGAAGTCGAATTATTACGAAATAAAAAATATAATATCGAGCTGCTATCAGAAAGTTTAAAAGCCGAGATTAAGCATTTATCCGAAACAAAGTCACTGATTCCACATGAGTTATATTCCATTAAAGAGATGGCGTTGCAGAAATTAAAAATTCCACAGGATAAAATATTTTTTGTGGGTGAGTTGATTCAGGTTAAACCTGGATATTTGCAAAATCGTAAGGCCATTGAATCAGCTCTTTTTCCTATTTCTAGAAATATTTTAGTTCATCCAGACTATTTGAACGTTATGACACAGTGGTTGGATCAAACGGGGTTAAAATCTGACGTCGTGGTTAAGAGAATCAGTTCTGAAGAGCTTTTATCTGCGGATAGTAGGGATAGAATAGATAAAAACGATTCGGATGATATTCTGAAAATGATCGATTTTTTGCCTGATACCGAACATGATTTTGGTTATTACTTAAAGAAATGGTTGGAAGATGTTTTCGACTATCAATTAGTGAGCTATAAGGATTTTAAAAACAAGCAGGGAAAGTTGGTAACATCTGAAGGTCTGGTCAAGACAGACTCTCGAACTATGAGAAAATTAAAGAGTCATTTTTCATTCTCTTTGGGATGGGATAACCAGGAACACCTAGCTTTGAAAACAAAAGAATTGGTAGAGTTACAAGAACAATATTCTCAAATTAAAATTCAGATTGAAGTAATTAATAAATGCTGCTCGCAAGCTGAAGAAAAAAGATATTTTCTTAAGGAATTTAATCATCGGTTTCCTTTTTATCGAGAATTCCCTTCGATAACAGCAAAATTGAAAAGCCTAAGTGATGAAAAAAAGAAACTCTTAAAAGAAAATCCAGGATATGAAGAACTTAAATCTGAAGAGAACAGGCTTTATAAATACCTGAAGGAATTGCAAAAAAAAGAAAGTCAAATACACACTCAGGTTGAAGTCCATAGAACCCAAATGGAAAAGCTGACAGTTGTCATTCCTGAAGAGGAAAATCGGCTAATGGCCTCGTTACAGCATCAGAACTTGGTTCATCTATTTCAATCAAAAGAGATTTTATTTCAGAAGTTAACAGATTTAAAACAGTATTTGTTTGAAAAGAAACTACATCGATTAGGCTATGAGGCGGATCTCAAGAAAGATTTTGATCGAATGGACATTCAGGCAGAATCGGCCAAGTCTCAGGTTTCGGAATCTTTAAATTCCTTTAAGATGACATTTGAAGATCCGAATTTGCCTTTCCTATTGCCACCAAGTCACGAGGTTTTAATTTTTGCTCAGGAGTGGGAGAAAAATCTATCGCGATTGAAAGAAACGGAATTGCCAAAGGCGCAAGAAAAATGGAAGAAATTTTTCGATCAAATATTAATAGATTCTGTTAAAGACATGATCAATGAAATCAAATCGAAGCTTTATGATGTCGAACAAAATATCACCTCGATAAATGAAGTGTTAAAACTGACTAATTTTGAAGATTTAATGAATGAAAAAAGATACTTGCGAATTCATTTTCATGCCTCTGTAGACGAACGAATTCGAAGGTTCAAAAAAAGCATTCAAGACATAGAAAAACTGCTTGGAGCTCAGATCAGAAATCAAATTGAAACGAATTCTGAGGTCGTGATGAAGGTGTTGGTTCCTTTTGTGGAAGAGTTTCAAAATGATTTAAATTTTAGAAATTTTGTAACTGATGTGCGCAACCACTTCCATTTTGAGGTTCATTCCTTACGAAGAGCCATGCCTACAGACGAGGGGTCTTTTTTACAGGAGGATCAGAAGGAAGATCAGATTGTGGAGGTCTTCTCTGGGGCGAAGAAAGATGCGAAAAGTTCTGCGCAAACAACTCATTTGGCCTATACCTTACTGGCTTCGTGTTTGTCTTACCGATTTAAATTCAATGACCCTCAATTTGGACAAGAGACTCCAAGAATTTTAATTTTGGATGAATTTGGCGGTAAGTTTGATAATGAAAAACCAAAAGACATTATCAAACTTTTGGATCAAATGGGTTTTCAATCAATTTTAGTTAGTCCGATGTCCAAGGCGGATCTTTTAGCTGGATCGATCAACCAGTTGGTATTTGTACACAAGGTTTCTGCAACTCATTCGAAAGTGAGATCGATTCCTTGTAGCTCCAAGGAAGATTATGATCGGCTATTAAGTTCACAAAGAACGGAGCCCTTCACTGCGGGCCCATCATGAAGGCGGCAATTTCAACGAAGGAAGGGTATCTCAAAAAAGAGGAATACTTAGATCAAGCCGAGGATGAATATCTTTTTTCTGAGGCAGGTGATTTTTATTTTGAGATAAGAAAGAGGCCAGGGAGTTCTGATTTTTATGCGCAGTTAGAAACTGAATTGCAATCTCAAAACTTATTTAAGGTTGTCGAATACCGTGAAATCAAAGAAGGCTATGCTAGAATTTCAAGACCTTCGCGAATCCATCTGAATCAAGAACAGCTTTTAAGCGTGAAACCTGAATTGAAATCCCTGAAAGAAAATATAAATTTATGGCATCACTTGTATGGGTTTATATCAGTTAAGGAGTTTATTAAGAAAAATAAAGGGGAATGCTTAAAGAAAATCGAAATTGTGGAACCCTGCTTAGATGTTTTTCAATTTTTACTTAATAATTATGAAAAAAATAAAGGGCTGCTCGCCAGACAAATACCCCACGGTTATTCGACAAAGCTTATCGGAAAGGAAAAATTACTTCTTAAAGTTTTTCAATTTTGGCAATTCTCTGTGTTAGGGAATGGAGACTCTTTGATTTCTTGGAAAGATTTTTTTCGCTATTTTCAGCTGCTTAAAACGCCACCAGAATTTAGAATTTATGCGCCTCAAGTGGTAATGCAGAACAAAGAACTAATCGATTTTCAGGGAATTATTAATAATGAGAATTTAAATGAATACCGATGGCCTGATTTAAAAGGCTCTTTGATCGTTGAAAATTGGGAATCTTTTTATGCGCTGGCATCTATGAAACTTCCTTGTTTGTTGATCTGGGGAGGAGGGTGGAAGGCTAGTTTGTTGAAATCAATGCTAGAAAAAATACCAAAACCCTTATTTTATTGGGGGGACATGGATAAAGAGGGCTATGAGATATTGGGTTTTTTACAAAATATCTCAAAAACGAAAATCACTCCTCTCTTTATGAATGAAGAAAGTTTCAATTTAAATTCTCATTTGAAACAAAAAAAAGAAATTTATTTTGGCCCCTTTAAAGATTTACATAATCTTCAATCCATTTATGAATTTGTATGTAAAAATGGCTACCAAATAGAACAGGAACAAATTGAAATCAAAGAGACAGAGTTCAGAAAATACTGGTTATGGCAGGTCTAGAAATAAGAACTCATTTTCCATCTGTCGCAAGCGTGAGTTTTAGGGCACGGGCCCTATGTGTGCGAATTATTTAAGTTTGATACTTTCGATGAGAATGGTCTCCGTGGGAACATCTTCAAATATATTCCCTTTAACATTTTTCATTCCCGTCCTTAATGTCTTGATAGCGTCCACCACATCTTGTCCTTTTGTCACTTTTCCAAAGACGGCATAACCATGATTAATTCCCTTTTCCTTTGATCCTGGAATGAGGGACTCCGAATAGTTCAAACTGGAATTATCATTTACATTAATATAAAACTGAGCCGTTGCTGAGTTCGGATCAGAAGTTCTTGCCATTGCGATGGTGTATTTATCATTACTCAAACCATTGTGAGCTTCATTAAGGATGGGGGATTTTGTTGGCTTCTCGTTCATATCTTTATCAAAGCCACCTCCTTGAATCATAAAATTATTAATCACACGGTGAAAGATGGTCCCATCATAATGTTTCTCTTTCACATAGGATAAAAAATTTTTTACAGATAGAGGCGCTTTTTTTTCATTCAACTCAACAAGGATGCTACCTTTGGAAGTCTTAATTTCAACAACAGGGTTTTTTGCAAATGAGAACAAAAAAGAAAATAGTAGAAATAGAGAAAATTTAATAAACATTCTAGCTCCTTCGGATGGTGAATAGACTCTAGCGGAAATTCTAAAGTCGAAATAAAGCCAGAGTCAACTGTAAGTTTTTTACTCCAATACCCATCTTTCCTTAATTGAAAAATCAGAACCATTTTTTTGGAAGCTGGCCAGATCACAATAAGGATCGTGTTCAAAAAATAAATATGTATTTTTCGCTAATGCCTTCTGTAGGTAGTTTGCTTTTTCTTCGATGAGCAACAGTGGATTTAAATCATAACCCATGACCCAGGGAAGTCTGATGTGGGAGCTTGTTGGAACGACATCGCCACAGTACAAAACAGCACTGTCATCTTCAACAGAATTAAAGTGGAAGCTAGGGTTAGGGTTAGGGGTAGAGGTAGAGGTAGAGGGATGGTTTTGAATGAAAATCATTTGATGTCCTTTGGTATGTCCATTGGAAATCCAACAACTGATGCCAGGAAAGATTTCAGTTTCACCCTCGAGAAAGGTTAGGCAAGAATGATCGAGCAAAGGTTGAAAGTTCGATGGAAAGTAGGATGCTTTTTCGCGCAAGTTGGGATTTAAAGCCGTTTCGTAATTTGCTTTTTGCAAGTAGTAAGTAGCTTTTGGGAAGGTTGGAACCAGTTTCCCTTCTTTCGCCGTGGTGGCGCCACCTGCATGATCAAAATGTAAATGAGTCAGAATCACCGCATCGATATCCTCGGGACGGAGATTTTGTTTTTCTAGGGATTTGAGTAAGCTATTTCCGTCCTTTTGTATCTGGTAGATTTCCTCAAATTTAGAACCTAATTTTTCTCCATATTTGGCGATAAAGTCAGCACCATTACCGCAGTCAATTAAAATATTTCGGTCGGCACTTTTAAGAAGCAAAGCACGAGCTTCCATGGGAATTCTATTTTGATTATCGGCAGGATTTGATTTTTCCCATAAAACTTTGGGGACGGTTCCAAACATAGCTCCGCCGTCTAAGGCAAATATCCCAGTGGGGATAGAATGGAGTTGATAATTGCCAATCTTTAAAGAGATTTTATTTGTTTTCATTTCGGTACCTTTATTTGGATTCTTTCATATTAAGGGCCTTCTCGTCACGAAAGAGGTCTATTGTTGTTAGGTTCTATGTTTTGTGGGAGCTGATCATCGTCAGCAAAAGCAATCGGGTTGATCGTTTTGACCCAGTTTTTATAGAGTTGATAGAGGGGTTCCACAGGCATTGGGGGATGGACTGGGCCGACATGTATTGTGAGTTTTCCCGGTTTAGCCCAGGCTCGTCCTTTGGGCCACAATTTGGTATTTCCATCGAGGTATAAAAATAAAATGGGAGTATTTGTTTTTTCCGCAAATATAGAAATTCCTCTTTTAAATTCATGAATTTTACCATCAGGAGTACGAGTGCCTTCGGGGAACAAAATCATCCAAATGCGATCTAGGCGGGTTAAGAGCTTGATAATTAAATTCACAGCCTCACCCTTTCTATCTTTTCTATCAAGGGGAATGGCGCCAAGGCAGTGCTTGGAAAAGAAAGTAAAAAAGGGATTAGAAAAAAAATAATCTTTAGCCGCAGTGATATATAAATTTAGCCAGTACTTTGAAGGGATGGAGGCGGCAATAGAGGTCGCATCTAAATGGCTTCCATGGTTGGAAATAATTAAGAGTCGGGGGTATTTGGCATAGAGATTTTCGTAAGAGTCCCCTTTGATCCTAAGCTGGATGTAAGAGCTAAAAACGAGCTTTAAATAAACAGACCAGGCAAATCGAAAAATCATGCTGGTCCAATCAATGGATCTGGTAAAGAGGGGAAGGTGTTTTAAATAAGTAGGTAGTCGAGTCCATTGCTCATTCTCATAGGTCCAATCTTTCATAGGAACTCCCCTGCATTATAAGTCATAGGCGTAACCCCAGACTTTATAGTTAACCTTTAACCAAAGGACTTTGCTATCAAAATAACAGCTAATTTCAATGAATCAAATTTTTTTTAGGAAATGTTTAAAAAAATAAATCATCAGATCCTGGGATTTGAGCAGCCCCTTCAACGGCACCCTCGGGATAAGCCTGAGGCCAATTAGGTCCGAGACAACAGTTCAGGAGCTGCCATTGAAGTAAATTTCAAATTCTCATTTTGGGACTTACTCACTAATGACAAACAATCGTAGAATCCGCTCTTTCACTAAAGGAAACTATTTCTTTTTGTGGCAGCAATAAAGAAAATGTTCTTCACCAATATTAATGGCTAAGCTGGTTGAAAATGGTTTATTGAGGTCACAGTTTTCATATAGCTTTTCTTTTAGATCTCTTAAATTGGATTTAGTGAATCGTTCGCATCGTAACGGATTTTCTTTTGTGGAGTCCTCCTTCGACACCTCTTCTGCAAAAATACTTAAACTGAGTGAAGATAGGAAAAACAAAATTCTTAAGCTGGTTTTGAAAATACTCACAAAAAACTCCTTCGATAAAATGCTCAAAGATTGTACTTAGATTCTTGGCAAATATCTAGTTTCATTTGTTGCACGCTGCAATACCAAAGTTAAATCTTGTCGATACGAGATTTAAATTATCTAATAAAACCTCCTTTAAATAATTAGAGGAGATTTAATTTCATGGGAGGAAATTGTGTTAAAAAAAATGATAGTATTTGTTTCATTAATTGGTTTTCACGCGCTGGCCGCAAATTATGGAATGGCTGGGTGTGGGTTGGGAGCTTTAGTATTCCAAGATCAGCCGGGTAAAATACAAATTGTTGCAGCAACTCTTAATAATATAGTGTCTCCGCAAACTTCTGCAATAACAACAGGTACCTCTAACTGTTATGAAGGGTCACGAGATGAAGTGAGTTTGCGTTTTATTGAAAATAACAAAACGGCATTAAAAGATGATGTTGCTCGTGGGCAAGGCGAGACACTTGATGGTCTGATGACTATTTGGGCTTGCAAGGAAAAAAATAGTGTTCAAATGAATTTAAAACAAAATTATAACAATATTTTTGAGTCAAATGAAACTCTTTCTATTCTGCAAAATTTAAAATCTAACTCTGAAGTTCAAAAAACTTGTCAAAGTGATTCACAATCATAATTAAGAAAGGAATAAAAAATGAAATTATTATTTATAGTACTAACTGCATTTTCTTTTAGTTTTACTTTGGCTAAAGAAGTTTCTCAAGGAAAGCCAAAAACGAAAAAATCCTACCAACGACCTTATGGTATGGCAGGATGTGGATTAGGCTCCATTGTTATTCCTCGTCAGGGATCTCAAATATTTGCTGGGACAACAAATGCAACCTCCTATAGTCAATTGTTTGGTATCACTTCTGGAACTTCAAATTGTGTAGATGATTCGTCCTCAGAAGTGGCATCTAAAATGGATAACTATATTCAGGGAAATAAATCTCAATTTATTGGGGATGCAGCTAAAGGAAATGGTGAGACAATTATAGCATTGTCTGAAGTTATGGGATGTTCAGAGTCATCTAAATTAGGAAGGGCTTTAAAAGCAAATTATCAAAATTTATTTTTAGAAGAGAATACAAACATAGTGACTGACAATATCATCACGCTGATTCAAAACGATGATCAATTGTCACAACAATGTAAATTGACTATCTAAATTAAATTTATTAGTTGTTGATGGTGCTATTGTTAATTCTTGCAAATAAATTTGCCAACATAAGATTTGCTGAATTCAAATTGGGGACAAAGTCCCCAATTTTTATTTTAGTGCTTTTCTTGCAACTTTGTTTTTTCTCAAGAACTTTTGCAGAAACCGAACCTAAAGAATCATTCTTTGAAGAATCAGAAGCAAATGGTTTTTTGAAAAGTTCTCTGTATTATAAAAATAAAAACTCATTTTATACCACTATTTCGAATCGAGAGATACTCAACATTTGGGGAAAATTAAAAGCAAATAAAAGCTTTCAGAAAAGACAATGGGAGAAATTGCTTCATTTTGAAAGGGACCTCATTCTTCGAAAAAGAAGTCAGGTGACGGACACACGATTTTTTATGAGTTCAGTTGGTTATAAAAGCCCTGAAGACGAGATGAAGGAAACGTTGTTTAGTTTTTTTTGGAAAACAGATAAGCTGAATCATTTGTACGATGATTTTAAGGTGGAAAAGCTTCAACATCCAATCTGTAAATTTCCTGCAAGATTAAAATTTATTAAAACTGAACTGAACCAAAACGAAATTTTCAAAAAGCTTCCTATTCCTGATTGTTATTATCAAGATTTATTTCTTAGAAGTTTAAACCCTCAGTCCATTAGCTTTGTTTTTTCTAGCTACTACGCAAACAGTCCAGGGTCTGCCTTTGGCCACACCTTTTTTAGAGTCAATAAAAAAGAAAAAGAAGGAAGGAAAAAACAAGAGCTTTTAGATTATGGAATCAGTTTTGCGGCGAATGCTCATACTGATAATCCATTAATGTATGCTATTTTGGGCCTGGCAGGAGGATTTAACGGAACCTATACCAATGTTCCCTATTATTATAAAGTGCGCGAGTATAATGATTTTGAATCTAGAGATCTGTGGTCTTATGAATTAAATCTAACAGAGGATGAATTAGAAACATTGGTTTTTCATTTTTGGGAAATTGGTCCTCATTTCTTTACCTATTATTTTTTTTCTCAAAACTGTTCCTACCAAATGTTAACAGCCTTAGAGGCGGCAGCGCCACGGCTTTCTTTTTCTGAAAGATTACCTGTTTTTATTATACCTGCAGACTCGGTAAAAGTTTTATTTACAGAAAAAGATTTTGTAAAAAACGTTGAATTCCGACCGAGTTTGCTAAAACAATTTGATTCCCGATTTTCTCTTTTAGATCAGAGTGAAAAAAAAATCTTTATTTCCTATGTTAACGATCAAAAACTCCCTTTGGAGTACAATCATCTCACCGATGAGAGAAAAAGCATGGTGATTGATACCGTATTGAATTATGCTGATTTAAAAGATCCTTTTGGGATCGCAAAAAGGGAGGGGCCATGGTTCGCATTCAAAGAGACCAATCTATTAACTCGAGCCAGGTTGGATTTTATATCAGAGGAACTTAAAATTCCTACACCTGAACATGAAAGGCCTGATAGTTCACATCCATCAAGCCGGGTCGCCCTAGGTTCTGGGGAGGAAAAAAGCAGTCAATCAAAGAAACTATTTTTTGAGTTCAGATTTGCGCTTCATGATTTACTTGATTCAAAAAGGGGTCTTCCTAAGTTTTCCCAATTGGAGTTCGGAAATTTTAAGTTTTCAACAGTCGGCAATTCGATCTTTTTGGATCATTTTTCATTTTTTAAAGTTCTGCAACTGAATCCATTATCTGAGTTAGAAAAAAAACTTTCTTGGTCCATGGAGGTGGGTACTCAACGATTTGATTTTTGTGATTCAAGAATTGATTGCTTTGGTCATGGCTTTAAATCAATGTTTGGTTATGCCGTCGATTTGAACAGTTTTACGATGTGGTTAATGCCAACTCTTGAATATCGTTATGGCGAATACTTTGAAAAAGAAAGAAATCATTTTGCTTATGGAGGTCAGGGCGGACTCATTTATTCTTTATCAGATAAACATCGATTTTATTTATTTTATGAGAAGCAATGCTTTAATGCTTCTCATCAGGTTGAAGGAAATCACTGGGAATACCGTTTTAATTATCAAAAAAATATTTCTATTTCGATGATCTCTAGTTCACAAAACTATCAGGGACTTTTCTACCTTTACTTTTAAGAAATAGAAAAAGTGATAAATTCCCTAATATTCCTTTTCGATAAACGAATTAAAGAAAGAGGTCTAAAAAGAGGTCCAATAAGTCACTTTCTGAAATGAACCCTTTTGGCAAGAAGTTGGTAGGATGTCAGAGCTATAATAATAGTCATTAGGACTTCCTTTATCAACAAGGATTTGTTGATTAGGCAGGACGATTCTAAAGTAGAACTGGATTTTAGTTCGAGTAAAAGAAGAGCGCTCAGCGATAGTTAAGTTATTTAATTGAACAGTCCAAGTGTAAGGCTGAGAGGCTCGTAATTCAACTTTGTCATAGCCTTGCATCGATTGTTTAGAGAATGAATCATAAAAACCGTACACAAGAAAAACACGACTGCCCCATGGAAGGCTTGTATTTTGATATTCAAAATGAAAATCGGCTAAATTTGTTGAAAAATAAACACAGTTTGATGCAGAATACGCTCTTTCCCATAAATTTACAGTAGAAGCCTTTGCAAAAACCGATGTAAAAAAAGAAAACCCAATAGCGAATATCAAGAATTTAAAATTCTTATTCATAAAACCCCCATTTTTAGATAAATTATTAAAAGTTACAAATTACAAATTACAAATCTAAAAGCATATTTCTAATCGAGGTCATTGCATTGGCTTTAAGCCCAGTCAATATTTATGGAATTTTTTGTAAACAATTCCTTATTTTTTTATGAAAACATCTGATATATATGACCGCACGGAATTCATAGGAGAATAAATGGGTTTGGATAAAGAAACCAATAAGGAAAGAAAAATCGAAGAAGTCAATTTCGCGAATTATCGACAGCCAGCAGAATGGGAAGCTCATGAGGCTGTTTGGCTTGCCTGGCCTTACGACAGGGAGTTATGGCAAGAAGACTTAGAGAAAGCTCAGGCCGAGTTTGTTGGACTTTGTCAGGCCATTGTAGATTTTGATACGCAAACAGGAAAGTTTCGTGGGGAAAAATTAAATGTATTAATTCCTACGGCTACAGCCTATCAGGAGGCAAGTGGGGCTTTGAAGGGGCTTCCTGTGAGCTTTTTTGAAATACCCTATGGTGATATTTGGCTTCGTGATACGGCTCCTATATTTGTCAGAAAAGAAAATAAACTTGCTGCCGCTTGCTTTCAATTTAATGGTTGGGGTGAAAAGTACAGGATGCCTGGCGATGAAAATGTGGCTTACAAAATCGCTCAAAGAGTGGCTCAGCAAAGTGGTGCCGCTCAGGTCGTTCATTCCTTTGTTTTAGAAGGAGGATCTGTGGAAGTCGATGGAGAGGGCACTTGTCTTTCTAGTCGTCAGTGTCTGCTTAACCCCAATCGGAATCCAAATCTGAGCCCCAAAGAAGTGGAAGCCAAGGTTTGCAAAGCTTTAGGAGCTGAGAAAATGCTATGGGTAGACGAGGGGCTTTTGAATGATCACACCGATGGGCACATTGATACCATTGCTAGGTTTGTGGCTCCTGGGGTTGTTCTTTGCATGGAGGCTCAAACTTCCGATGATCCCAATCACGCAGCCCTAGCCGCTATAGCTCAGGCCTTGTCGGTACAGGTGGATGCTCAAAATCGTCGTTTGCAGGTGGGAAAAATCCCATCACCAGGATTAGTTCTAGATGAAGATGGAGAAATCATGCCCGCCAGTTATTTAAATTTTTATATTGGAAACTCGACAGTGGTGGTGCCGACCTATGGGAGTCCTTGGGATCAGGCCGCTGTTGACGCCATTGGTACGTATTTTCCAACGAGGCGTACGGTAGGTTTATCGGCAAAGGGCATTTTAACCGGAGGAGGAGCCTTTCACTGCATCAGTCAACAACAGCCTTATGGAGTATCTCTTGGAATATCTCTTGGAGTATCGAAATGACAAATCCTGCGACAATATCTTCTGTTACTTCATCTGCAAGGTCTTCTGTATCATCCTCTGAGATACCTTCAATAACAAGGGTAGCAGCTCTTCAAGCCGCATTTTCCACAAATACCGCTGAGAATGTTTCTTTAATGCTGACAATGACGGAGCAAGCGGCAAGTAAAGGGGCTCAAATCATTCTCTTGCCTGAGCTTTTCGAAAATATTTATTTTTGTACTTTTGAAAAAGAAGAATATTTTTCTTTAGCACGGCCGGCTTTGGAGCATCCGACACTTCTTCAGTTTCAAAAATTAGCTAAAAGATTAGGAGTTGTGATTCCTGTTTCTTTTTTTGAAGTGGATGGACCCTGTTATTATAACAGCCTGGGAATGATTGATGCTGATGGCTCGCTTTTGGGGATTTATCGTAAGTCGCATATTCCTGATGGTCCTGGTTATGAAGAAAAATATTATTTTAGACCAGGCAATACAGGCTTTAAGGTTTGGTCCACTCGATTTGGAAAAATAGGTGTGGGTATCTGTTGGGATCAGTGGTTCCCTGAATGCGCTCGAGCTATGATGCTTCAAGGGGCGGATTTATTGATGTACCCCACGGCCATTGGTACAGAACCAGAGGATCCTGGTTTAGATACAAAGGACCCTTGGCAGAGAGCTATGATCGGGCATGCGGTTAGTAATGTGGTTCCTGTGGTTGCAGCAAATCGCATTGGCAAAGAACCACGACAGTCATTCTATGGACATTCTTTTATTTGTAATCGTCGAGGTGATAAAGTCGCTGAGTTAGACGAAAAGACTCAAGGTTTTATCACAGCCGATTTTGATTTTTCTCAAATTCGCAGTCAGCGCGCTGCCTTTGGATTTTTTCGAGATCGAAGAGAAGATCTTTATTTCTAGGCTTGATTTCAAAGTGTAAAAAGGTTGATTTCAAAAACTTGATTTTATTTTTTCAAGAAAAAGGATGCTGAAATGTTGGGGATTTTCCCTTTCTTGAGCATAGATCTTTCTTCTTACATCTAAAAACGAGGGTCGTTCTTTTCCTGGTTGAGGACGACATTCGATATCAACCCATTCATGGAACATTAGCAGAAAAGATTCGATAGGGATTTTTTCAGGTAAAACCTGATTGGGAAATCCCGTTCGATCTGCTTTTTCATGGGTGCATAAAATGATTTCTTTCACCTTCTCTGAAAGCTGTAACTTTCGCTCTAATAAGGCATTGAGGCTTATAACAGGATGGCTTTGATAGATTTGTAAATCGTCTAAAATGAGCCTCTTACGACCCTCTAAGGTATTAATATAATTTAACGAAGCTGGGGATAAATCTAACAAACCAATATCACAGAATAACCCTGCCATTAAGATATCTTTTGGGTCTCCGACATGGGTCCGAAAACTTGTTAAAGCGGCCAGACAAGCGATCACCATAGAGCGATCAGTGACACCCATGCTGCCAAATATGGACCTGTCAATAATTTCCCAGGGGTCCAAGACTTGAATTAGATTTTTCAAAAGGTTATCGCAAAGTTCAGAAAATTTTTGAATCAAATCTTTGCCTTTTCCAAAGGACCCGGATTCTGCTTGATCTGTTAAAGTGAGCACTAAGTTTACATGAATGTTGGCTAGAGTTTGCAGTTGAACTCGACATCGACGGGACACACCTGTCGCAGAGCTATCTTGTTGATCGTTGATGTATTTTGAAAAAAGTTCTACTTGAGATCGACGAACTTGAAGGTCCTCAGCTAACTTTAATTTATCAAGTCTTGGTTGATTTATCAAGGTCCCTGGGTGAATCACGGGAACAATTTTGTTATTTAATTTAAGTCTTGTGTAGACGGCAAAGTCGAGGACAGTTCCTTCTTTGAAATCATCGGCCCCTACAGGAATAAAACTTGTTTTAACCACTTGATTTAAAATATATTCCAGTCGGATGGTTGTTAAATAGGCCGGAGCTAAAATAACGAAATTCCCTCCAGATTTTTTTACGAATAAAGCATCGGAAATGCTCATTCTTTTTGCGGCGAGAACCAAAATAAAAGCATCGGCAAAAAACTGACGAAGTGTTTGTACCTGACCGGCAACTTCTTCTTTTGCCTCAATATCGACGACAGAGATGAGTATTAGTTTGGGAGTTAACTTCCCACTCACATCAATAACATCATCCAAGGCTTCATAACTAACCCAAGGTGATTGGGTGAAGTCCACAGCTTCTTTAAGTCGGTTCAAGAAATGATCTTTTACAGAAATGGAAATGATTTCACTCACATCTATGCCTTTTTTTGAGAAAAAACGTCTCCCATTTTTTTCTGCAAGACGGGAATCGTTGCAGGTTTAATAATATATTGGGAAATTCCAAGACTGATGGCCTCGCTGATTAATTTCCCATCTGTTTCTGCGGAAAGCATGATAATGGGAAGGGATCCAAATCGATCCTCTCTTTTCATGGCTTTCAACAGCTGAATGCCATCCATTTTAGGCATGACAATGTCTAGAAATAAGAGCTCAATCTTTTCTGATTTTAAAATGCTCAAGGCCTCTTCACCATTAGAGGCTTCTTTTATATCAGTATAGCCCATATTATGCAGAGACTTTTGCAACCAGACTCTGATTCCCTTCATATCATCGACAATTAATATTCTTGTGTTAAGTGGAAACATGGTTCACCTCTTCATTTAATTCCAATTCAAAATTTAGTTTATGATCAATTTCAAAAGACCAACGATAGAGAGTCGGCCCCTTAGCCATTTCATTTTGGGAGGATAATTCTTCGGGGATGCCGATCTGTATTTCTTGATTTAATTTGTTTTCTCGGAGAATGGGTCTCAGAAGTCCGCAAAATAGATTTAATACTTCAGCAACTAAATCACTGGGAGGATAATTTTTAATTCCTTCTTTAGGAAATTGTAATATTTTATCTCCGCAAGCATTAAGCCCCTCTTGACTCATTTTAAGAGTCAAGAGATAAGTACTATTTGCCCTGTAGACCTCAACAGCAGCCTGGGCAGTTGAGGTAAACTCTTTGGTATGTTTGACTCGTTGGCTTTTTGGGAAAAAATGTTCCCAAAAAATTTCAATAAGTGAATTTAAAATGGAATCGAAGTCTTTCTCATTAATTTTTTCATAATTAAACGGGGGTTTGCTAATAAAAAATATTTTCCTTTTATCGCTTTGATCTACTAAGGCTTCAAAACCTGGGGCTGCAATTAAAATAACTCTGGAAGAAATTTTAATTATTTTTTTTAACAAGGGCTTAAGTCGATCGAAATCTTGACTGGCATCGTCGGCGTTGGACAAGGTAATGATGCATTCGCTGCCGGGTTTTAAAATAGTGACGATATTTTCGAGATCCTCTTCTGTGACCTTTCTTTTTTTGAGATTAAACTCCTGCGCTTCTGTCATTGATAAATCCTTTTCCTATTTTATATTTCCAGAGGCTCGGCTCAAAACAACGCGAATGGCTTCGCGTATTTTATCTCCTTGAGGAGGTTTCGTCATCCATGCCATCACTCCAGCAGCTTTAGCCCGGGCCTTTAAGTCACTATTTCCTTCAGTGGAAATTACAAAAATAGGCAGGGTTTTTCCTTCCTCCAATTGCCTGATTTGTTCACACATGGTGATTCCATCCATATTTGGCATATTCACATCAGTGAGAATCAAAGAGATTTTTGGATTTTCTTTGAACTTGGCTATTCCTTCAAGACCGTCAGAAGCATCCGTAATTACATGACCATCAGGTTCTAAAATAGACTGAAGTATTTTTCTTATTGTCATTGAATCATCAACTACAAGTATATTTGCCATTAATTCTCCTAAGTCAGTAAAGGACTCTTGTCGATTGCTTCATTTTATTCATTGGTTTGAAAATGTAACTCAAATCGCGTGACCCCTTGGGCTGTTGAGGTGGCCTTGCAATTTCCTCCATATTTTATACATATTTCTCGAACAGCTGCTAACCCTATCCCTCGGCCACTCATTTCTGAAATATTTGTTTTAGTTGAAAATCCAGGAGAAAAAATAAAGTCATTGATTTCTCCTTCAGATAGAGATTTGGCATGATCCCTAGTAATTAATTGTTGGGAAATAGCCTTTTCTAGTATTCTAGATGTATTAAGTCCGCCGCCATCATCTTCCATAAATAAAATTAAACCGTCATTAGATAAGATCGAACCAAGATGTAAAAGTCCTGTAGCCCCTTTTCCTTTAGCAACTCTTTCTGTAGGAGTTTCAAAACCATGATCAATTGAATTGTTTACGAGGTGGCTTAAACAGACTCTAATTTCACTCAACAGATCCAAATCTAACTGAAAATCACGATCCCAGGAAAAAATAATTTTTATTTTTTTACCTGTTTGTGAACTTGCAGTGCTGACCATTCCCATCACCATGGGTTCTAACTGACTTAAAGAGCTGAGTGAGATTTTTTTCAGATATTTTTCAAACTCGGTCTTGGATCGTTGGTTTGATACGGATTCTTTATAAAGTTTCCAAGGAGACCGATTTAAACTTTCGAAGTGCTGAGTTGGGGTGACCTTTGTACTGGCGTTTAGGATTTTCTCTAAGGCGACGATTTCTCGCCACTCATTAAGAAGTGCATCAATATTTGTATAGACAACTTCCCAAGAAAAATTATCTGACTCGCGCAATTTTGACTCAAAGGAATGGGTGATTTTTTGTAAATTACTTAATCCTGCCAATCGGGAATTTGCTTTCACCGAGTGAAGAACATTCATAAATGAATCGGATGTTTGTGTTAAGACACAGTCGCCTAGATCCGTAAAGAGGCGATGTAAATCAGACATCACAATTTCAAGAATCTGGGGGTCGGTTCTTTTTAATTGTATGGCGCGTTCTATGGATTGATCTTGAAGTAGTCGGCCCTTCTCATCGGCCTTTTCAGCTTCGACAATGAGCGTGCGATCCTCTATGATCACCAACAGACCCGAAACTTGTTCACCCCACGCAATAGATTGAACTTTAATTCCAAGATATCTACCTTTGTCGCCAATGGAATGAGGCAGGGGGTAGTAGATTTGTTTTGGAAAGGTCTCTGAAAGAATATCAAAATCTCTTAACGGACGATTGATCGAATTCATCATGGTTTTAAAACCTTCACGACCAGCGACGTCCATCCATTCCTTTGCGGGATCAAAAATAATTTCTTGGAGTGTTTTCCCAGCAATGTCTGATCTGCCTAACATAAAGCGAGTGTATTCAGAAAAAGCATCATCAATTCTTCCCAAAGAATTGACTGTAAAAATGCCTAAAGGAATACTTGAAAAAATATCATTTATTTTTTTCTGATAGGTCCTTAACAAAGTGATGTCACGACCTTGAAGTGAATACAAAACTAAGTCTTTTTCAGCGAAATCTCCAAATCTGGAAACGGACCAAAGATAGGTTTTCTCAGAGCCTCGAACAATAATTGGCATTTCAAAAGAGGATACATCTTTATCAGTGACGAGCCTTAACAGATGCCCTTGAATAAGGTTCCACTCTTCGCTTTCGATATGAGTGCTAAAGGAATAGCCAATGACTTGTTCTGGAACCAGACCAAAAAATTTACAACTTTCATGATTTGATTTAAAGATCCTTCCACGGCCATCAATGACTAAAAAAAGATCTGGAAGGGTTTCAATGATCATTTCGGAGTTCTGTTTAGATCTTTCGATCAATTGAATTATTTGGTAACTTGCTTGGATGTCTAAACTTTGATTGATCATAGAAACTCGAATTCACCCGTGCCAACACTGGGATTTGAAATTTGTAACTGAACTAGTTTTTCTCTTGAAGAGGCTGTCATAAATTCAAAATAAAGTTGAACGGTAAAACTTTTTCCTTCAGACTCATAAGTCGTCAGAAAGGTTTCAGAAGTAGGTGATTTAGAAAAGAAGAGATCGTCAAAGGCCCGAACCAGTAAAGGTAAAGACAATCCACTAGAAACGCCGCTGGCCTCAAAGGCTCTCTTCATGGTGCCGCCAAGTAGGTTTGCAAGCTCTTTCACGAAATCAGAAACGGTATTTTGTGATTTGTCTTCCAAACCACTCAAAGCACTTTTTCCAAGAGCTAATATATCAGATTCTTTACAATAGACTTTGATTGTTAATCTAAAATCAGAATTCGATATAAGAATAATGGACATCCAGTTTTGAAAATACACTTCACTTTCATCATCCATCGGGTGAAATCGAATAAAATCATTCAAAAAATAGGTTTTAATTTGATCTAAAAAATAAGTAAATATAGTCTGTGACAGTTTTTCCATTTTCTGATCCAATTCAAAGAGACATTATTTTCACTCATTTGACATTAGCAGCTTCTATTTTTAGTTGTCATTCATTCTAGAAAAACTCGTCTTTAGATTAGGACTAAAGTTAGCCTTTTTCTTAAAAGTATGACCAAGAAATGGAAATGGTCTCAGTTTTACAAACTAGTCTCTTCATTGCCTCAGTCTGTTTTAGAATAGAGTTTCAATTCAATTACAAGAGGGGGAACCTTTGAGCCTAAACCACATTTTAAAAATGTACTTTGCTATTTCTGTAACATTTATGACTTTTGCTTTTGCCGGAAATGAAGTTGAAAAGGAATGGACGTTTTTAATTTTTTTAAACGCGAATAACAATCTTGATTCCTTTGGTGATATGAATCTAAAACAAATGGAATCCTTAGGTTCAAACGAAAAGATGAACATTGTCGTGCAATGGGGTTCAATGAGCCGTAAAACAGTAAAGAGAATGTTAGTCAAAAAATCAACGAACCCAAATAAAATCACCTCTCCTGTGGTTCGAGACCTTGGGAATGCAGATATGGGAGATTTTAAAGAACTTGAAAAATTTTTAAAATGGGGACATCAAAAATATCCTGCTAAAAAATATTTTGTTTCTGTTTGGAATCATGGGAATGGGTGGTATCGAAGTGAGTTGGCAGAAAAAGGAATACATATCAATGATATTTCCTATGATGATAAAACGGGAAATAAAATCACGACCGAACAATTAGGATTGGTGATGGGGAATTTTTCCAAGTATATCCATAGAAAAATTGATCTTTATGGGAGTGATGCCTGTTTAATGTCCATGGCGGAGGTGGCTTCGGAAATGAAGGACTCCGTTTCTTATTTTGCTGGTTCACAACAAGTAGAACCCGGTGAAGGTTGGCCCTACAAAGAGTTTTTACGTGCTTGGAATAAAGCTCCCGAATCCGGCCCTGCTCAAGTGGGAAATTTGTTGGCAGATGAGTATTTAAAAGCCTACTCAGGCGGAGTTTATGGCCATGCAAACATCACATTTTCTATTTTGAATTTGAATGCCCTTTCGTCTTTTGAAAATTCGGTAAAATCCTTTGTCAGTGAACTTCGTGGATTTTCCCAAAGTGAAAAAAGGGAAGCCATGCTAGCAGCCAATGAAGCTTTGTATTTCACGAATTCAGATTACAAAGATTTCTTTCATTTTATTAAACTTTTAGATGCGAAAAATTTAATGCTGGAATCCACGAAAGCGAAATTGAATACCACGTTTAATGATCTAGTTGTAGTAAGCAAAAATAGTGAGTCCTATAAAGAGGCTAAGGGTTTGTCAATTTGGTTGCCTGATTCTGCTTGGCAGCTGGACAGATATAAAGAGAGATATTCTAAGCTGAAGTTCAATCAGAATACAGGCTGGTTGGAATTTTTAGATTTTTTAAATCAAAACTAAGAAACTATTTTTTGGCGGCACCCTTGTTTTTAGCCGCTTTTTCTTCAGGAGAAAGACCCCAAGGGGAGCTTTTTGGCCCATCTTTGCGGGCTCCAGCTCCGCCACGGCGAGGACTTTTTACACCGGCACCCACCTGTAGTTTAATCTCACGATGGATAATGAATTCAGGAACATAAAAATAGTCATCAATCTTGACGGCCTTTGCAGGAGCTGACTCATTTTCCCCAAGACCCAAAACCAAAACTCTTTTAAGGTCTGTTGAATTTTGAGCCGCAATATCCAATGCCGCAATAAAATACTTCAATTTAGGTTCAGTAATTTTAAAAGTCTCACCCAAATTCTGTTGAATCTCTTCGGGAGATTTCCCTTCAGCGGTTAAAGCTGTCTTCGCAGCCAAGCCTTTTGTTAATAAGAAAGTAGGAAATTCCGTAATTGCTTTCATAATAAGTCCCTCTTCGTAGTTCAATAATTTGAGAAGCTACTATCTATGTTTAATCTGAAAAAGGTCAAGAAGAACCTTTTTAAAATTTGGAAATTTTTAAAAATAATATTTGACTTGATAGAGCTTCATTACAGACTAGAGAAGTTACAAATTGACAACTTTTTTATGTACCGAGCTCAATGAATGAGTTAAGTCCAATAACTGGCTAGATTTTACCAAATCCTTGAAATTGGGATATCTTTGTGTTACACTACCCCGTGTTTCTATTTTTAATCTTTGAGGACCTGTTCTTTCGGGTTCTGTCTATTCGAGTTCAAGGAGAGTTTTATGGCTACAGAATCTGAAGCAAAAGAAGTTAAAGAAATAAAAGAAAAAAAACTGGATGAGTTAATAGAAAAAATGTCCCTGGCTCAGCAAGAGTATAGTACTTTTACCCAGGAGCAAGTGGATCTTATTTTCTCGAAGGCGGCCTTTGCGGCGGCGGCGGCACGGATTGAATTGGCCAAAATGGCGGTAGAAGAGACGGGAATGGGAATTGTTGAAGACAAGGTGATCAAGAATCACTTTGCCTCTGAATATATCTACAATCAGTATCGAGATGTGAAAACCTGTGGTTTGATTGAAGAAGATTTAACCTGGGGTATTTGTAAATATGCGGAGCCTATTGGATTGATTGCTGGAATTATTCCAACGACGAATCCTACGTCCACGGCGATTTTTAAAGCGTTGATTTCGTTAAAAACTCGAAATGGCATTATCTTTTCTCCACATCCGAGGGCCAAGAAATCAACGATTGCCACAGCGAAAATTATTTTGGATGCCGCTGTATCTGCAGGGGCACCCGCTCATATTATTGGGTGGATTGATGACCCTTCTGTGGAGCTATCGAAACGTCTCATGCATCATCCAAAAATAAATTTAATTCTAGCAACGGGTGGCCCTTACATGGTCAAGGAAGCCTATTCGTCTGGAAAGCCTGCCATTGGCGTCGGAGCTGGAAATACTCCTGCGATTATTGATGAGACTTGTCACTTAAAGATGGCAGTTAATTCTATCTTGTTAAGTAAAACTTTTGATAACGGAGTGATCTGTGCTTCCGAGCAATCCGTCGTGGTTGTCGCTTCAAAATATGAAGAAGTGAAACAAGAATTTAAATTCCGTGGAGCTCATATTTTATCGGAAACGGAAAAACAAAAAGTAGCCAAAGTTATTATTATCGATGGAAAATTAAATGCCGACATCGTCGGTCAATCAGCACAAAAAATTGCTCACTTGGCAGGGGTTGAGGTAGCGGAAACGACAAAGGTTTTGTTGGCTGAGGTTGAAAAAATTGGAAGTGATGAGCCTTTCTCCTATGAAAAATTGTCACCCGTATTAGGTCTTTACCGTGCTGTGGATTATCACGATGCCGTTGATAAGGCTGTTAGATTAGTTGAGTTTGGAGGTGTGGGGCACACTGGTACTTTGTACACGGATGCTCGAAATAAAGAACGAGTTCAATACCTAAGTGAAAGAATGAAAGCTGGACGAATACTAGTAAACATGCCGGCGTCCCAAGGGGCCATTGGGGATATATATAATTTTCGCTTAGAGCCGTCTTTAACCCTTGGCTGTGGTTCTTGGGGCGGAAATTCTGTAAGTGAAAATGTGGGAGTCAAACATTTGTTAAATATTAAAGTCAATGCTGAAAGAAGAGAGAACATGCTTTGGTTTAAAGTCCCTCCAAAAATTTATTTTAAGTATGGATGTATGCCCTTAGCTTTAGGGGAACTTAAAGGGAAATCCAAGGTGTTTCTAGTTACGGATAAACCGCTTTACGATATGGGTTACAGCGAAAAAGTGATCAAGCCCCTAAGGCATATGGGAATTGATTGCCGTGTTTTTAGTGATGTCGAGCCAGATCCAACCTTAGCAACTGTTAAAAAAGGTGTTGAAATGATGAAATCCTTTCAACCGGATGTGATTTTAGCATTGGGTGGAGGCTCACCCATGGATGCAGCGAAGATCATGTGGCTCATGTATGAAAATCCAGATACAGAGTTTGAAAGTTTAGCTTTGCGATTTATGGATATACGAAAAAGAATTTACCATTTTCCAATGTTAGGAAAGAAAGCCATACTTGTCGCTATCCCAACCACTTCAGGAACCGGTTCAGAGGTAACACCTTTTGCCGTTGTTACGGATGAAAAGACGGGAAGAAAATATCCCATTGCCGATTACGAGTTGACTCCAAATATTGCTATCGTGGATCCAGAATTAGTGATGAAAATGCCAAAAAAATTAACATCCTATGGTGGCTACGATGCCCTCACTCATGGGATAGAAAGTTTTGTTTCGGTATTTGCCACCGAGTTTACGAACCCTTACAGCCTGGAAGCGATACGATTGATATTTAAATATTTACCGACCGCCTACCGAGAGGGTGAGAACAATCAGAAAGCACGTGAAAAAATTCACTATGCAGCGACACTTGCAGGACTTGGGTTTGCCAATGCCTTTTTGGGAATTTGTCACTCTTTAGCCCATACTCTTGGAGCTGAGTTTCATGTGGCCCATGGTTTAGCTAATGCCTTGATGATTTGCGAAGTCATTAGGTTTAATGCGACGGACGCCCCCAGAAAACAGGCGACATTTCCACAATACAAGTACCCCTTAGCCATGGATAGATATGCCAAAATTAACAACCATTTAGGTTTAGGTGGTTCCACCCCTAGGGAAAAGGTTGATTTGTTAATCGAAGCCCTCGATGAATTAAAAAGACAAATCGATATTCCCCTATCTATCAAGGATGCGGGAGTCGTTGAAAGCGTGTTTCTAGAAAAACTAGATATGATGTCAGAGAAGGCTTTTGACGATCAATGCACAGGTGCCAATCCACGTTATCCCTCCATGAAGGAACTTCGTACCATCTATTTAAGAGCGTATTACGGCAGTTCCTACAAAGAGGCTTAGAGCGTGTTTAAGGATTTAAAGACACGTTCTTAATACCAATTCCTATATAGCACCTGAATATTACGGATAAATACCCTGAATGTAACAGGGAGGGCTGAAACTGTCTGGTTCAACCAGACAATTTTAGTCACTTTGTTTAAATCACTACAGTGGTTTTTGAAACGTGAAAGGTCTATATTCATAGGGCTTCAAATAATTAAGGTTTATTTGAATTTCCGAAGAATAGGATATTTATGAGTGTTTATAAAAAATTTATATTTGTAGTCCTATTCCTATCTGCCGAAGCGATGTCCTCTTTATCGAGCCCAGAGTTGCCAAAATCTATTAATATTGTTTCAGGAATTCCGCTCACGATCACTCCTCAATATTTGCATTCAATTAAAATTAAAGAGAACGAAAATACAGGAGGCTGGGGCGATGTGATGTCGAATGTCATAATGGCATTGGAATTTAAAAAAATGTACCCCCAAATTCAAGTGAGACTTATCGTTACTCTAAATGATGATGATAAAAGAAAAAATGTGAATAAGGTAAGAAGCTTTATTCCAGAAGTTCTGAAAAATGAAAACGGGGATGTCTATTTAAATCCAGATGTAAAAGAAGCGCAATATTATAAAGGTGTCGAAATTTACTTTGTCTCCGTTCCGCAAGAATTGACCTTCGCAGATCCTAACAATCTTTCATTAAGACAAAGAAACGAGGTTATCAAGCTGACATCTCACATTCCTTACGCCGATTTGGGCTTGCAGTATTCGGCAAACAATAACCCTTTCTCGAATTTAGTTGTTAAGAGTGCGGAAATGCAGATTTCTTTTGGAGAATACCTGCAGGCTTCTGAGTCCTACAGTCATACTATTTTTAACACCAAACCTATGATTGTAAAATTAAATGCGGGCCCATTGGGGTTTGGTGTTTACGGTTTTGATAGTCATAATGATGGACTACACTCTGAGAAAAATAAAAAATATGTTGAAGAATTTTTATCACCTATCATCCAGAAAAATTCAAATCAGCTAGATTCAAATCAACGGACATCGCCTCCTAAGACTTTCCATCTGAATTTGTCAGAAATTAATTTAGCATTTGCTTACGCGGGAGATCCTCAATTAACAGAAGATTATATTCAAGCAGTAGAGAAAATTTCTAAAGATATTCCAGATCGTAAAACCGTGATTGTTTTTAAAGGGAGTGGTTCTGTACAAATTAAAGAAAATTGCATTCTTGTTCCCATTGGAAAACACCCATGGGAGTTAGCTCATGCGCTTATTTCAGAATCTACTTTTTCGCCATTGATTACCGGAGATGGATCGTTTTCTTCGGCAATAGAAACAATGAGCCCAACAAAATCGTATTTATATGAAGGAGTTCCGTGGAAATTAGAAACCGTGATAGATATCACCAGAACTGTGTTCAAAAATGATCCCGAAGGGTATGATTTGGCACAATCTGCAATTTTGCCACTCACAAATGAATTAGATAATGAAGGGATTGCAAGGCCTGATCGAGTCAACAGAATTGTAAGTGTTTTAAAAGCTCAATCTTTGCATCAAAGTCTTTTCTCGTATTATTCTCATCACAGAAACAAACTAAAAATAGCAGATAACACTCTTAATGTTTATCAACTTAAGTCCATTTTTAAAACGATTCAAAAGGGTATTGATAAAGGATTGACCTTCAGTGAAGAGTACTTGATTTGGCTAATCGAAATAACCAAATTGGTTTCAGTAGAAAAGTTTGTTTCAACTGAAAAATTAACGAAAGAGCTGAACGATAAATACTATGGAAAATCATTTCAATTGTTAGAGAAATGGTTTGTTTTGTTTACGCTATGGGAGTTGGATCGAGCCGTCAATCCGGACGACGTAAAAACGGTAATTGAAGAAACCCTCACTCTGCTAGAGCAAAGAGAAACTCAAAAAAAAGATGAGGTTTCTATCGTTTTATTTACAATGCTTGATCAGATAAATGCTTCAGAGAAATCCAAGCAAGGATTATTTCAGGCTATGAAAAATGATAAAGAAACCTATAGAAGTTTTGATGTTTTAAGAAAAAAGTATATTTTACAATCAGCAGAAGGTCGTCAATTTTTTCTTCCAAGGGAAAATAGTTGTTTATCTTCCTATCTGCTAGGGACGAGTCTTTAATAGAAATTATGGGAATCGTTTCATTGGTCACAACGGAGAGACGCATGGATATAAAATACGTAAGATTTTTAACAAGTGTGAAACTTATTCTGTATTTATTTCTGTTTTTGCAGGGCTTTTCCTGCTTTTCTATGCCAAAAAATAAAATGGTGATGACTGCAAAAACATGGAGTCTGACTTCTGAAGCAACCAGGTATTATCAGTATCAACTTACTGAGGGGAAAGATCCTGATCAAATTTCAGAAGTGACATTGACTCCTAGTTACGAAACTAAAAAATTTAAATTAATTTCGATTCTTAACTATTTGAAAAGTGACTTAAATTCAGATCAAGCCGATTGGGACGACCCAGTCATCAATCTTTCTACGATCCCGAAAAATATTTTTCCTGCAATTAAAGGTAGATCTTTTTTGACGAGCACGGTGGGTTTATCAAAGTTAAGTCGCGAAGAAAACAAACAATATGGAGCTCTCGGTGTGGGATATGGAATTATCATGGACTCAGAGTTTTTGAAAATTCCTGCATTTTCTTTTTCAAGCTCGCTGAGTTTGCTAAAGGCATTCCAAGAATCAGAGGAAACAACCAAAGCGGAATCAAATGTTAATTTATATTCTGTAAGTAATAATATTTTTGCCTACAGCTGGCGTCAGATAACAGCGACAGTACAATTTAAGTTTATAAATAAAATTAAATATAATGAAGACTTTGCAAACGAGTACATCACGGCTCAGGAAATCGGTTATGCTTTTTCTAAAGAGCTGACAGCCGTTACGGGGCATGCTAATGCCGCTAAAACCATGGATGAGGAAACCGGAGATTTCAATATCCGTGTATTAAATAATGAGACATCTTATTTCTATTTTAAAATTCAAATTAATATTTAAACAAGTGTAAGTCTGCTATTTTATTCTGATTCCCATAATGAAACATGAACGAAATATGATTTCTTACCTCTTTGGCTCAACTAATTCGTCCTACTGGCCGATAGTCTAGGTGGGTATAGGTATTCATCTAACTTGCATGTAAGAGGGTGTTATGGGAAATACTAATTTTATAAAGATCTCTGTTTTTTGGCTCGGGATTCTTTTTCTTATTAACGGGTGTACTCCCGCGTCTCCGGTATTTGATTTTGATTTTTCGAAAGAAAAGCTTTCAAGTTCCTTCAAAATAAAATCAGATGTTAGCTTTTTGAATATCGAAAATAAATCTAAAATGAATATCTCTGGAACCTGCGAGGCCTCATCCAGTGCTAAATTTAGGATCACTACTCCTTTAGTTTTGGATCTCGAATGTCTCAATGGTCAATTTTCAAAAAACTTAGATTTATCAGAAGTTGCTGATGGCATCATTGAAGTTTCAGTTGAATCAAAATATATTTTTGGTGATACTTTTGTTGAAAAATTGATGATTCAAAAAGACACTCAAAGCCCAACATTGAGTCTCCTGGCTTCCGGTTCAATGGCCACAAATCAGCCAAATTTAGCTCTGGCAGGGCTTTGTTCCGAAACGAATGAAAAGGTGTCAGTTTCTGAGCTTATTTCAGGAATTTCTCAAGATACTGTTTGCACTAGCGGGACGTGGTCTTTAGTTTTTAACTTATCATCTAGGCTCTCTCAAAATTTATTTCAATTTAAGGTTAGGCATAGTGACAGAGCTGGAAATTTTAGGGAAGAAAATTCAGGACAGGTGACACGTTTAACTATTGGAAATTTCGATATTAATGGAGTTTCAAAGACTAGCGGGCCTTCATCGAGTGCTAAGTTAAATGAAAGTTTCAATAGTTTTTTTCTAAATTGGACAGCCGCCACAAATGTCGACCATTTTGAAATACTCATCAACGAATATAATTCAGAAACGGCCTTGTACGATATTTTTATGTGCAGTGAGGGTTCCATTCTTGGATCAGATGTGGAGCATCATCTGACCACCTGTAGTTTGAGTATGGCAAAGTCTTACCAGGCAACTTTGATTGCCACAGATGCGTCAGGCTTTACCGTTTCTAAAAGTTTTAATTTTCAAACCAAAGAGCCACCAAAATTGAGAACAGGAGCTTCCAAACTTTATATTATGTCTAGTTTTGATAATTCCATAGCCACGCAAATCGATTATAGTTCGATTATTGATGATGTTCCAGAGGGAGCCCCTTTTACCGTCACACCCGTAAGTATTTCTACTCCTATTTCTATTAACGGGGTTCATGAACTCAATGACATTTCACAAAAAATTGAAATGAGGCCTGGTAACTATGCAGATGGAAACTTGTCAGGAATTTTTTCGGCGACTTACAAATTCGCGGATCAATTTAATAATGTCTCAGGAATTTATACCATTCAGTATCATATTGTGATGCCCTATTCTTGGGCAGGCATGGTAGATAATGATTTTAATAATCCTTACAACTGGTGCGGGAGTGTCGGGTTATTCACTGGATGTCAGGGGGCGAATTTGCCTCCTAGCTTTAGTACTAAAATCATGATTGATAATTTATGTACGTCTCCGACGGCGAGTTGGTTGGGACCAAACAATTGTTCTCCACAGTTAACAGCACCAAGTCAGGTTCATTCATTTTATTTAAAAGATAATTTCTTTGATCAAAGTGGACACGCTTTCTCTGTTGGAAATATCCATGGTCCGGGCGCCGGTGATTTGGCGAGGTCTAAATCTTTTTTTAAGCAAACAGGTGGACAGTTTAATTTGAATATATCCACAGGTAGATTAGAGGTTACATTTAAATATGAACTACTGGGCGGTGTGTTTTACGCTCCTTTAGGCTCTGATTTTATTCTTAATAGCAAGGACAATCCTCATCTCTCAACAATTGCAAAAATTATTGATAAAAATAATTTTTTTCATAATAACGGAACCCTTGTCTTTGCGGATCCAAATGGATCATCAGGGGATTATACGATTTTTGATGCCCCAGATGGTTTGGAATTAAATAATTTAAAGATGGATACCGACGGTGGAAGTTGGAAATTGAAGTCTGATAATTTAGTTGTTACTGGAATTCTGGATTTGGCAGGAAGAGATTTTGGAGGCTCTTTCCCTCAGCTGGATTTCTATTCAACAACCTCAAAAATAACGTTAGCTGGGGATTTGTATTGTTCAGGTCAGAGTCGAGGATGGACCGTTCCTGTTCACATTGATAACACACTTTCACATTACAGAGTCACCCATCCTGATTGTCAAATACCTCCCCTTTACTTAGAAGGTACGGCTGAGCTGACAGAGGACTTATTATCAACAAATAACTTGCAGTTGCAATCTCTTCGAATTGCAGCTGGAGCAATGTTTACAGCTCCAAGTCAAATTGGCAGAACAAAGAAGCTGATATTTAACACCCAAAAAATGCCGACACTTAGCTACGCTTTAAAAGTGCAAGGAATTTTTAATCACAATATGGCTACAGTTGAATTTCAGAATAATTCAAGTTCTTCAGCTGTCTATCGCATCTTATCTACCCAGCCGTTTAGCAAACTCATGTTTACAAATAATTTGGGGATGATTTCTGCTTATAAGGTAGAATCAAATTTGGTAGCTTTGATATTAGAGTTTTCTGGTGCCAATCCCGTGAATCTTCAAAGTTCGGCGGTTTCCATTCAAACTGATAGTTTCATATTGGACAAAGGACTCACTCCTGATGCGTACGAATTGGATAGAGTTGTGATGTCGGCTTCAGGAAGTGGAGACATCGCTGTAAATACCGCTGATAGGATCAATATAAAGAATCTTGAATTGAGGCGAACTGCAGGTGTTTCAGGTAATTCGTCATCAGTTGACTTCTCAGGAATGAAACTGGATTTAAATTCTTTTGATTTGCAGCTGAATAGTCAATCGTTCTTCTATGATACAATGACTGGATTAGGCTCTATACAGGGTTCAGTTGCTATAACGGACAATGCGATATAATTTTAAAAAAAGTATAAAGAAAAGACTAAAGCCCAGGAGTAAATTGCCGATAGGTTTTAAAGAAGATCCAAGCGCGCAGGAAGAAAGAGAAGGCCAAAACAGAGTACTCAAACAAGGAAAGAATGAAGGGAGTGTCGATGGCTAGTCGACCGGATATCTGAAGTGCCTCAAAGAAAAATGGCTAATAACAATTTTTCAAGGAGGTTTGTAAGTGAGATATATCATTGTTAAAAATGTTATTAAACTAAAGGTAAAACAGGAGTTGTTAGAATTAACTGACCATCCTGAAACGGGGCCCCCAATGGGCTAAGTGTAAAAAGCTCTGATTTGTATCAGAGCTTTTTTTTTGCTCAGAGCGAGTTTGAAAGGTCTTAAATCATCGTTCTCGTCGGTCGGACTCCCTGCGACTTGGCGGTGCCAAGCCTCAGTCGTCTCCCTCCTGCGGCCTTGATTAAGACCTTTCAAACTCGCTCCAAAAATGAAACTTACGTTCTAAATACCTATTGACCTGATCTGGAGCTCCAAGCTAGGCTAAATCGTTTTAACAGAAAAGGTCAATTTATGAGAAAAAATTTAGTAAGAGTTTATCCCTCTAAAGAAAAGCTTGAAAGAAAAGATCAATTAGCCTGGAAAATGGCAGAACTAGCAACAGATAAGGTAGCTATCTCTTCAGAGGTTACAGAGATGGTGATTAACAGAATTATAGATAACGCCTCGGTGGCCATAGCGGCAGCAAACCGAAGACCTGTGGCCTCGGCAAGGGCTATGGCTTTGGCTCATCCCTGGGTCGGCAAGCAAAAGGGCACAGGGGAAGGCAGAGCTTTTGGTGGTGCCACTGTTTTTGGAATGCCCAACGACCAAAAATTTTCCTGTGAGTGGGCAGCCTGGGCCAACGGAACCGCGGTCAGAGAATTAGATTATCATGATACCTTTTTGGCTGCTGATTATTCTCATCCTGGGGACAATATCCCTCCCATTTTAGCTGTGGCTCAACAGTTGGGTCAGAGTGGCAAAGATTTACTTCGAGGGATTGTCACGGGTTATGAAATGCATGTTAATTTGGTAAAAGGCATTTGTCTTCATAAGCATAAAAAAGATCATATCGCTCATTTGTGCCCGGCCTCAGCAGCGGGTGTTGGAGCCATGCTGAATTTGCCCACAGAGGTCGTTTATCAGGCCATTCAGCAAGCCGTGCACGTTTCTTTTTCAACACGCCAATCTCGAAAGGGAGAGATTTCTTCATGGAAGGCCTATGCCCCGGCCCATGCAGGAAAATTATCCATTGAAGCGGTTGATCGTTGCATGAGAGGAGAAGGGGCTCCTTCACCCATTTATGAAGGGGAGGATTCAGTCATTGCCTACATGCTGGATGGCAAGGATGGAAAATATGAAGTCCCATTGCCTGAAATGGGAGAAGAGAAAAGAGCTATTTTGGAAACCTATACCAAGGAGCATTCAGCGGAATATCAATCCCAAGCTTTGATCGATTTAGCTTGCCGTATGAGAAGCAAAATATCGAATTTCGATGATATAAAAGAAATCATCATTCATACGTCCCATCATACCCATTATGTTATTGGGACTGGGGCCAATGATCCACAAAAAATGGATCCTAAAGCTTCTAGAGAAACCCTAGATCATTCTATCATGTATATTTTTGCAGTGGCTCTTCAGGATGGAAGCTGGCATCATGTTCAGTCCTACTCTCCAGAGCGTGCGAACAGAGCTGATACCGTTAAGTTATGGCATAAAATCAGAACCGTTGAAGATCCAAAATGGACCGAGGCTTACCATTTTCAAGATCCTGATAAAAAACGTTTTGGCGGTCGAGTCGAAATCCTTTTCCGCAATGGGACCTCAGTCATTGATGAATTGGGAGTTGCGAATGCTCATCCGGCCGGAGCTAAACCATTTAAGCGAGCTGATTATATTCGTAAATTTGATATTTTGACCTCTGAGATTATTACTAAGGAAGAGAGAAATCGATTTATCTCTCTTTGTGAAAATCTGACGGACCTGACGCTGGAACAAGTTCAAGAATTAAATGTTCAGATTCCCATAGAGAAATTGATAAATAATAAAAGAGACACGAAGGGAATTTTTTAAGATGTTGTTTCCAGAAATAACATCTTCAGAGAAAAGAAAAAAATTTCGGCAGCAGCTTCAAACAGGAAATTTACTGGAGTTCCCGGGTGCATTTTCTCCTTTAACTGCCATGCTTATTGAAAGAAAAAAATTTGATGGAGTTTATATTTCGGGTTCTGTTTTATCTAATGACCTAGGTTATCCAGATATTGGGCTAACAACTCTTTCCGAAGTGGCCTATCGCGGTCGTCAAATTGCGAGGGCTACATCTCTTCCAAGTCTTATTGATATTGACACGGGTTTTGGTGAGCCGATGAATGTCACCCGAACGGTACAAGAAATGATTGAAATGGGAATCTGTGCTGTTCATATGGAAGATCAATTGAATCCAAAACGCTGTGGGCATTTAGATAATAAGGCCCTAGTTTCAAGGGAAGAAATGACAAAGAAAATCAGGGCCGCAGTGCTTGGGAAAAAGTTAGATCCTGATTTTTTAATTATGGCTCGAACCGATGCAAAAGCTTCGGAAGGAATCGATGCCGCAATCACTAGAGCCAAGGCCTATGTGGATGCTGGTGCAGAAGCTATTTTTCCTGAGGCCCTAGTTGATGAAAAAGAATTTGAAAAATTTAGGAAGGCCATTTCGGTGCCGTTGCTTGCAAATATGACTGAGTTTGGTAAGTCTAAATTATTAACGAAAAAACAACTAACTGATTTGGGTTTTAATATCGTGATTTATCCAGTTTCAACTTTAAGACTTGCTATGAAGGCTGTTGAAAGAGGGCTTGATTCTTTAAGACAAGAAGGTAATCTAGAGAAAGTAGTTCCAGAGATGCAAACAAGAAAAGAACTCTATGATTTGACTCGATATGAAGAATACAATCAGTTCGACCAAGGAATTTTTAATTTTAAAATATGATTTTTATGAGGAGGCGAAATGTCAGTACAACAAGATAACTATTTAAATCCAGATTATATTCCAGAACCAGAAAAAGTAAATACCAAAAAAGGACTTGAGGGTTCTGTCATTGACACTTCGAGTGTATCCAAGGTGAATTCGGATACGAATACGTTGATTTATCGTGGTTACCCGGCTCAGGAATTGGCGGAAAACTGTCGCTTTGAAGAAGTGGCTTATTTATTATATCACGGAGAACTTCCAACAGCTGTTTCATTGGCAAACTTTGAAAAACTCGAAAGATCTTATCGTGAGATTTCAAAAGATAATTTAAATATTGTAAAAATTCTTTCTAAGAAATGTCATCCCATGGATTCCATTAGAACGGGAGTGAGCTTGCTAGGTTGTGAGGATGAAAGAGTTTGGGACTCCAGCCCCGCTACCAATGTGGATAAAGCGATTCAGTTGTTAGCCAAGATTCCTACCATGGTGGCTGCTGATTACCGGTTTAAAAATAATTTGGATTTTATCCCTCCAAGTAAAGATCTTTCTATCAGTGAAAACTTTTTTAATATGTGTTTTGGTAAAATTCCTCAGAAAGAAATTATCAAAGCTTTTGACGTTTCTTTGATTCTTTATGCAGAACATTCTTTCAATGCCTCTACCTTTACAACGAGGGTGGTCACCTCGACAGAGAGCGATCTCTATTCGGCAACGGTTGCCGGTATTGGTGCTTTGAAGGGCCCGCTTCATGGTGGAGCTAACGAGCAAGTGATGCACATGATGATGGAAATTGGCGATCCCGCAAAGGCAGAGTCGTGGTTATTAGAGGCTTTGGCGGCAAAGAAAAAAGTAATGGGTTTTGGTCATCGGGTGTATAAAAAAGGTGATTCTCGAGTTCCGACGATGAAGAAATACACTCAAGTGATGGCCGACGTGATTGGCGATCAAAAATGGATGAAAATGTATAATTCACTAGAGAAAGTGATGATTGAAAAGAAAAAAATATATCCAAATCTGGATTTTCCTGCGGGACCTGCCTATTACATGATGGGATTTGAAATAGATTTCTTCACACCCATTTTCGTTATGGCAAGAACTGTTGGATGGTCAGCTCATATCATGGAGCAAGCGGCACATAATCGAATTATAAGACCCTTGAGCGAATATATTGGCCCAGAACAAAGACATGTCATGCCTATTTCAGAACGAAAATAGAGGATTAAATGAATCAAATGAGTCGTCCCAAGTGGGTTGTTGTTGTTCTGTTTTCAGTTATTTTATCAGCTTGTGCAGGGCCTTTATCTAAGCCCTCTGAAGAATCAAAAGCAGAAAAGACATCAACAGCTCCAACGGTGGCGGCTCAAGGAAATGTTTCTGCAAAGTTTTTGTATAAGCCACCAAAATCTAATGATCTTATTCCTAGAGGTTTGGATTTTGCCAATGCCCCTTCAGTGATTGCTTTCGGTTCCTGTGCCCATCAGGATTTTCCCCAACCCATTTGGGAAGTTATTTCGAAAACCAATCCGGATTTATTTTTATTTATGGGAGATAATGTTTACGCTTCAAATCCTGAAACAAAGCCTATTTCAGCGCAATACGAGAAGTTGAATCAAATTAAAGAGTTTCGATCTTTTAGGGAAAAAATTCCTTTTTTGGCCACTTGGGATGATCATGATTATGGATTAAATAATGGAGGGGCCGAAAACCCCGAGAAGGAAGAAGCTAAAAAGGATTTTTTAAATCAGTGGGCCTATGTCAGAGATTCTCTTAAGTTGAATCAAGGTGGTATTTATTATGCCAAAACACTTGGTGGGGTTCGAAAGAAATCTCCGATCGTCCAAGTTATCTTGTTGGATACTCGGTGGTTCCGTTCGCCATTAAAGCCAGCCATGGAGGCTCAGGCAACGGGAAAAAATTATCTTCCCAACGAGGATAAAGGAGTCACCATTTTAGGGGAGGAGCAATGGCAATGGCTGGAGCGGCAACTTTTGAAGCCTGCGAATCTAAGACTCGTGGTTTCAAGTATTCAATTTATTCCAGAAAATCAAGGCTTCGAGAAATGGGCTAATTTTCCTAAGGAAAAAGAAAGATTTATTAGCCTATTAAAAAGAACCCATGCCAAAAATTTATTTATTTTGAGCGGAGATCGTCATCAGGGCTCTATTTCTAAGATGGATATCAATGGGTGGGGTCCCTTATTCGAAGTCACTTCAAGTTCGTTAAATAGGCCCAAGGTTTATGAGGAATCGGATCCCACTTACCTAGGGCCACTCGTTAAAACTGAAAATTTTGGACTTGCCCTGATTGATTGGCAAAAAAAGAGAATTCGTTTTGAGCTGAGAAACCTTCAAGGTGAAACTCTAAATAAAATCGAAACCAGCATAAAGTAAGAACGCTGGTTTGAGACAGAGAATTTGTAGCTGCCACGGAAGTCCTAGAAAAGATATCTTCTAAAGGCAATGCTGGACACTAAGCCTAATCCAGCCATGGTGGTGAGCATGCTAGAGCCCCCATAGGACAACAAAGGCAATGGGACTCCTACGATAGGGAGCAATCCAATAACCATTCCCATATTCACAAACATATGCCAGAAAATATAACTGAGGATTCCTATACAAATCATGGCGCCGAATTTATCCCTCGATTGATAGGCAATTCTGAGAATCAGAAAAAATAAAATACAAAATAATCCAATAGTTGTTACCGCACCAATAAATCCATGTTCTTCGCTTAAAACGGAATAAATAAAATCAGTATGCCGTTCAGGTAAGAACTCGAGTTGAGACTGGGTTCCCTTGCGAAAACCCTTGCCAAAAAATTGCCCTGATCCCACAGCATATTTTGATTGTAAAGCATTATAGCCTGTTTTTCTGGGATCATTCTCTGGAGAAAGAAAAGTTAAAATCCTATTTTTCTGATAGTCATGGAGAACAAACTTCCAAGCCAAAGGAAGAGAAATAGAAATAAGAATCAAGCCACTTATCAGAATGTGTTTTCTAACACGGGTAAATAGAATCATCGTCAAGCTGATGGCCGTTACCATCATGGCGGTCCCCAGATCGGGTTGTTTCATTATCAGAATAAAAGGAACTATCAAAAGAACTAAGGGTCCAAAGAGTTCTTTGAACCCCATTCCCTTTCCATAGGAATTTCTTGAAGAAAGCACTTTTCCCAAAACCATAATCATCGCTAACTTCATTGTTTCGGACGGCTGGTACCTAAAAAAGCCAAAGTCAATCCAGCGCTGGGCTCCTAAGGCAATTTTACCAAAAAAGTCCACGTAAAAAATAGCTAACAGATTTACGAAATAGATAAAAAAACAAATTTTTCTGACCACTCCATAATCGATCAACGTCGCAATGAAAAAGATACTCCAGCCAGAGATTAACCAAACAATTTGATTAATAAATAAGGATTCGGATTCTTTGGAGTTAGGCCCATGGGTGGCGCTGTATAAATTAATTAAGCCAATGATGTTAAGTGCGAAAATGACCAGAATTAAGTTCCAGTCCAATCGTTTAAATAATGTCTTTTCTTCATAGGAAACTGATAATTCCACATTTAATCCTTTTTATTTATCCGCCGACGACTCATCTGCCATCCAACGATCACTCATCGATGGCCTCTGGTTCTGGCGAGGGGGTGAGGGCTTTAACACTTTTAACTTTTTGAGATTTGAGCCCTTCAGCAATTATATCTGGATGGTATTTTTCAAAATAAGCTTGGATGACATCTCGAACAATTGGAGCCGCCCCTGTGCTGCCATGACAAGAATGTTCAGCCAAAACTCCCACGGCGATCTCGGGATTTTCAACAGGAGCAAAGGCAATAAACCAACCATGATGGCGCATATGAATCGGTTTCGAAGTGCAATTAGAATAAATTTGATCAGCAGAAAAACCCATAACTTGGGAAGTTCCTGTTTTTCCAGCCATTTGCACTCCAGGAATTTTCCAGAATCGAGCGGTGCCACGGTCCCCATTAGCGACCCTTCGCATGCCTTCGCGAACGATATCAAAAGTTTTTTCTGAAATTTTAACGCCATTAGCTTGTACCTTTGTAAGATCTCTGACAAGTTGAGGAAAAGTTTCTTTTAAGACCTTTCCTTCTTGATCGACCACTTTTTGAATAACATAAGGTCGATAAACTTTTCCTTTTAATCCAATGGTGTTGTAAGCGAGGGTCATTTGTAACAAGGTCGTGTTGACGAAGCCTTGGCCAATGGCCGTACTCAGATTTTCACCTTCTTGCCATTCCTCGCCTCGATTTTGTTTTTTCCAAAGAGAATTGGGCATATTGCCGGGAACTTCACGGGCTAATTCAATTCCTGTTTTTTGCCCAATGCCAAGAAGAGAAATGTAGTCGTACATTTTTTCAATACCTAAGCGAATTCCCATTTGATAAAAAAATACATTCGAGCTTCTCTCGATAGCATCGTAAATATTAATATTTCCATGCCCGCCTTTTTGATGATCGTGATAGGGTCTTTTGCCAAAATAAAAAACTCCTGGGGCATAAATTATTTGTGTGTCTGTTATTTTTTTTTCTTCAAGGGCGGCTAAGGCCACAAGGGGTTTAAAGGTAGATCCCGGGGAGTGATGATCCTGGATCACTTTATTTCTCATAGGTTTAAACGGATCATTGATTAGATGGTTCCAGGTTTGGGCAGAGATTGCTGCTGCGAATTCATTGGGGTTGAATGCGGGTTCAGAAAGCCAGGCAAGAACTTGGCCATCTGATTTTATTGCCACCAGGGAACCAATGCGATCTAGTTTTTTAAAAGACTTATAGGCGGCATCTTGAATATCTCTATCAATGGTCAGAACGGCATTATTCCCATGAATAGCATCTTGGTCTGTAATTTTTTCGCCCAATATGTTTGGATTTTTTAAGCTGGTTTCTCTGCCATGGGCATCCACTTGAATAAAGCTAATGCCATCGGTTCCTCGAATATCTTTTTCAAGATTTTCTTCAATTCCACTTTTTCCAATGATATCTCCTTGTTCAAATTTCAAGAGCCCGCGATAGAGTTCATTGAGTAGGGGTAATTGTTTTTTAGAGATTTCACTGACGTAGCCAAATAACTGAGCTCCATTTTTTTCTAGTGGATAATGTCTTAAGATAGTTTCTCTGATTTCTAACCCAGGAGTATCGAGGTTAATTCTTTTTAATCGAAAGACTTCTTCACGACTTAGATTCTCCTTAAGCTTCACAATTGAAAAAGGGCCATTCACCTTACGGCTTCTTTGCACTTTGATAATAATTTTTTCAGGCTCCAGATTGATCAGTGGCCCTACATTTTTTGCGAGGTCTTCAAGATTCGAAATATACTGTGGTGATAAAATAACTTCAAAACCAGGAAGATTTTGAATCAGAACTTTCCCCTGGCGATCCAAAATCAAACCACGAGGTGCGGGAATTTTAATTTGTTTGATTCTATTTTTCTCTGAAAAGTCTCTTAACTCAGAGCCAGAAATAATTTGGAGGTACCATAATCGAAACATATAAGTAACAAAGGTCAAAGAAATAAGAAAATAAAAATATTTATATCGACCCCAATACTCTTTGGCTTCATCTGGATTGTTAACATATTCAGCCATGCGTATCTCCGTGGCTATCTCTGTGAATATCCGCTAAGATTTCCGGTTTAAAGGAAATGTCTATTTTTTTTATAAGATGATAAGAAAAGTAAGCGACTATGGACGTCCAAACCAGTTGCAAAAATCGGGAACCAAGCAAAAGGGGCGTGTGTCTAGATTCAAAAGCGAGGGATGATAAAATATAAGAAAGATGGAATAAAAACAAACTGCTCGAAGTCATTATTGTAAAATAAATGGGTCCAGGCCAATAGACTCTATTTTTCACTATAAACAAAAAGAGAAAGGTGATCATCGAACTAAAATAGAGCATTCCAATAGAGGTGTAGGTAAAAAGAGAATAGATATAGACGATGCTATAACAAAATAATAATGATTTCCAAGAGTCTTTGTCTAATCCAAAGTAAACAAAAAGAACGAAACTTAAAAAAGGAGAAGTTAAGTTACCGAACAACTGAAACCAAATAACGCTTTGAAAAGTGCAAAGTAAAAAAGTAAAAAAGAGAAACAAAAGACCATGAAAAAATATTTTATTATTTTTTTTCAATTAGCGGTCTCCGTTTTAAGTAATTCAGATAAATCTTGATTAGCAGCATTGAGAACAACAAAAACTTCTTCAACTTTATCAGGATCAACGATGGGCTTAAGATCCACCTTTAGGGAAACACTTATTTGTTTTTTTTCCGTGGTTTCCACAATTGCAAGAGGGAATCCCTTTGGGAAAATATTGTCTAAGCCACCCGTAACAACAAGATCGCCTGGTTTCACATCTTCAGTGCGTTCGACATATTTTAAGACGGCTCCTCCCCCAGAGCCCCCTTTTCCTTCAACAATTCCTTGAGCACGGCTACGTTGAATGATTCCATCGATAACGGCATAGCGATCTGTGACTAATAAAACATGCGCTGTTTTCTTAGAGGGTTTGTAAATGTAACCAAGAGCCCCAGATAAAGTCATCACCGCTTGACCTGGCAAGATGCCTTCATCGGTACCTTTGTTAATCGTGACGGTGTTATGATCAGGCACTAAATCTCTGGCGATAACCTGTGCCGACAATAAATTCATTTTAGAATTTTGTTTAAAATTGAGGAGGTCCTTGAGGCGGTTGTTTTCTGCCACCACCTCATTGAATTTCAATAGCTGAGTTTGTAACTCTTTGTTTTGTTCTTTGAGGGCATTATTATCTTTTTTGATATTTAAAAGATTTAAGTATCTAGCTGTCGAGTCTTTAATACCTTTGCTGTAGTCAAAGAAAAATTTTTCCATGCTTCCCGCAAACCAGCTGAATGGTTGATTGAACCAACTCGATTGATCAGGTCTTTGTTCTATGTTGATAGTGATAAGAGGTAAGATAAACACAAAAGCGAAAAAAATAATTTTTTTTAGATTTAAATTTACGAAATTCAATTTTCCCTGCCTTTTAAAATATTAAAGTGAAGATGGCGTTCGGGGCAAGATATAATCTGCAATTTTGTCTTGAAAAGAATAAAAAAAAAGGGTCATATTAATGGAACTCAAAGATTTAACACCAAATGAGGAAGACATGACAAAAGATACCAGAAGACATCACGCGGCTCCTAAGACCCATCCAAAGGCCTTAAATTTTGTGGATCACATTAAGGAGATTCTTGCTTCTAAAGATCGAACAAAAAAAGTCATCGGAACCATTTTGTTTGCTGTTCCCATTATGATTGTTTTTGTCTTTTTTGGTCTCCCCAAAAATGATCTCAGCGGGGGAGCTAGTGCCGCCCAGGTAAATAAGATTTTTATTTCCCTCAAAGATTTTTCCCAGGAAGAATCCCGCATTCAAAAAATGCAAGAGTATTATGCGCAAATGTTTGGTCAGCCCTTTACTTTCGACCCAGAGCGCCACAAAATGATAAGAAGACAGGCTATTGAATCCTTAATTCAGAATGAACTCCTTTCCCAAGGGGCCGAGGAGGAGGGTGTACTGGTTTCAGATAAAGAGATCTTAGAAAAGATTAAAGAGATCCCAGAGTTTAAAAAAGAAGGTTTTTTTCAAGCTTCACACTACTTTCAGTTGCTGGAAGCTAATAATTTAACGCCGACACAATTCGAAAAATCCATAAAGAAACAAGTCCAAGCTCTTCGTACCAAAGAAATTTTTGAGACCAGTGTAAAACCGTCTTTGTATGAATTGAACTTGATCAAGGAACTAAAAAGCACTCAATGGAATGTCCAATTTGTAAAACTGGATAAAGAGGAATTAAGCAAAAAGATGGTGGTTGCGGCTAGTGAGATTCAAAAAAATTTAAGTCAGGAGGAGTTTGTTAAAAGGGCCACTTCCTATTTCGAAGCAAATAAAAACCAGTATGACACTCCAGAAAAAATATCTGCCCAGGTTATTGTAGTGAACTTTAAACCTGGAGACGCAGCTTCACTAAAAGTCGCTGACGATAAAATTAAATTAATATCCGAGAAGGTGAAAGCTGAGGATTTTGGCAAATTGGCCCAAACCTACTCAGAGGATCTTGGGAGTAAAAATAAAAAAGGGGATTTAGGATTTTTTGCGAAGGGAGAAAAAGATCCTGGCATGGAACAAGTTGCTTTCTCTCTGCCTGTGGGTGAAGTCTCTTCACCCATCAAAGGTTTTAGCAGTTATCAAATTATCAAAGTCAATGGGAAAGTGCCTTTAGTCAAAGCTGTTTTTGATAGTGTCAAAACCAAAATAGCTTCAGAATTAATTTCACGAGATATTTTTGACACTCAATTAAAGCAGATAGAGGAAGCCTTAAAGAAAAATGATTTAAATGTCCTTACCCAAGCGATGAATGTGTTAAATGCCCATTGGGATGAAACGGGATTTTTTAATTTAGATGCCACTCAGATCCCCAAGCTCTCAGAAAAAGAGCTCAAGTCTGCGGTCTTCCAATTATCTCCTGCCAAAAAACTTTCATCGAGTATCACTTATTTAAAAGGGGCAAAATATATTGTTTACCTAAAGGAAACAAAGGTGGAAACCTCGACTCTCGATTTAAAAAAGGAAGTCATGAACTTGGCACAACAAAAGGGATCTCAATTGCAAGAGGACTGGATTCAGTCTCTCAGAAAAGTGGGAAAGATTAATATCAATCCGATTATCTATCAATAAGAGCGCGCTTGAAAAGTCTTAACTCTTCGTTCTCGTCGGTCGGACTCCCTGCGACTTGGCTGTGCCAAGCCTCAGTCGCCTCCCTCCTGCGGCCTCGATCAAGACTCTTCAAGTGCGCTCTAAGACTTTGAAACAAAGGGAAAATAAATGACCCCTGCCGAGTCTCAAAAATTAGTTTTTTACCGTTCTTTTGTGGGCAGTTTTGATTTTCATCCAAGTTATCTTGGTTGGAGCACTGATCAATCAGGTATGAAGATCCAAATTCCAATCGAAATTCAATGTGGGTGTTATCATCCCGTTAACCCAGAATCAGGAATGAGTGTTCAACTTACGAAGGTAGATCAAGGTTTAAAAGATCTACAGATAGCATTTCAGCCAATGGTTTTTTTAAATCTGTCGGATATTTTTTTCAAAACTTTGGATTGGCTGCAATCTCACCTGGAACATTTTAGTGAATTGGTTATTTCTTCACAGGATAAACAAATTCAGCTCTCTTACCTGAGTGCTGAGTTTTTTCTACAAATCACTCAAGCTAGAATTTTGAAAAATCAAAATAATTCTCTATTTTGGAGTCCTGTTCGGTATGAATTTAAATTTCCTAACAGACAGGCCACGAAAGATTTTTATGATAACTCATTGGAAGCATTCAGGCGAAACCCCTTAGAATCAACTTCTGATTTCCACCAATTTAGTTTTAAAAGTCCCAAAACACAAAATTGGATTACCGGAATTTATTCGGCACAGACTTCCATCACTCTTCCGGCTATATCTACACCGATTACCTTGACTGTTTCCCAAGAATAAACCACTTTGTTTTTTTCGTGGTCATATGAAGCCTGCTTAACTTGTAATTCAACTTGATAAGATTTGCCTTCAGGCAGACATGGATTTCCATCAGTATTTTCGACTTGCTTAATGATGGTTCTTGTATCATTAGCTTTAAGTTTTGATGCCGCTTTTTGAACCGTCAAATTGCCAGCAAAGGCAGAACCACCCAATAATATTGTAGCGATGACTATAAATGCATTCTTCATCTTTCTTTCTCCTTTTGATGTTTTCGACTAAACCTAGGCTTAGGAATAAATGAAAAACTTATGGAATCTAAGAAAAATATGTTTGATGTGAAATCATTTCTCGATTGTCTTGAGATTTTCCAAAAGCAAGGCTAAAAGCAGAAAATAAAAACTAGATTCTTCTTTTTTTGGTCATGAAATCAAAAAGAAATAGTGAAGCCAAAAAGATTATTGCAATGGCTAGAGTTTCGATCCAGATAGGGAATGGAATTCTTTCAACCTTTAAAACAGCAGAGACAGAGGGCAATTGGATCAGGAGTATAATAGATAACAAGTAAACAGCTCCAAAAGGATAATAAGACCATGACTTTACCTCGAGCTAAATTTAAATCAGGATTAATGGGATCTCTCAGAATAAAAATCAAAGATAAGGCAATGGCAAAACCGACACCAAAAATGGCAAAGCGAAATAAATCTAACTTTTCAAAAAATACCCCATTTGATTTTCTTACTTGAGGTGAAGCAACTGATTGAAATGCGAGAATCGCTGTTGGATGAATAATTAATTCCACCAAAATTCACTGCCTCGGTGAGTTGGTATCAGGAACCATACCAGAGCTGTGAATAGCTGGCGTTGCACCTGCTAATGTCAATGATGAATTTATGTTTGAGCAGGTGTCTCAGGAGCTTTCAAATGGAAGACTCTTTGGCGACAAAGGCTGGTAACTTGGTCAATATCTGGATTATTCTCAATAACATCATTGAAAACTATTATATCAAATTTTTCATGCTCATTAAGTAACTATTGATTTCATATTGAGATAAAGTTTCTAATTCTCAACTGTTTTAAGCCACTTTCACGAGCTACTTCATCCAATAATAAATGAGCTTTATTTAAATTTATAACCGGATTAAGTGCCTTTTCATATTCACAACTTCGTCAAATATAATGACCCATTCAATCCTCTTCCTAATGCACGCCTTTTAATCATAACATAGTTAAACATCTATAGTATAGCTTTATGAAAGCTCAATCAAAATATTAGCAAAACAACACTATTTACAGTAGTTAGCGCGACGAAAAATTTCAAATCTTTAATTTGGTATATTAAACTCTTCCTGACTAATGACTTTACATAAATAACAAAAATAATCTAATATATCCGCATATTAATGCGTACTAATATAACTGAATATTGTTATCTATATTATTAGAAGTGAGGTCCTACTTGGAGATAATCAATTTAAAATTTGCAGTAGTTATTCCAAGCTACAAAGTACAGAATCATATCCTTAAAGTCATTCAGTTGATTGGAAATGAAATTAGTCGGATTTATATTGTTGATGACTGCTGTCCAAATGCAACAGGTGAATACGTAAAGAAAAACTGTAATGATCCTCGTGTTGTAATAGTTCGCCATCAAGAAAATCAAGGTGTTGGCGGTGCTGTAATGACAGGTTACAAAGTCGCAATTAATGAAGGAATGGACATAATTATTAAAATTGATGGCGACAATCAGATGGATCCAACTTTAATACCAAATTTTATCAATCCAATCCTTTGTGGTGAAGCTGATTATACAAAAGGAAATCGTTTTTTTAATTTAGAAACAATTACAAACATGCCATGGACTCGGTTATTTGGAAATGCTATTTTATCATTTATGACTAAAGTTTCTTCGGGATATTGGGATTTATTTGATCCAACAAATGGCTTTACTGCTATACATAGAGACGTAGCAAAACTTTTACCATTTGATAAAATAAGTCGACGGTATTTTTTTGAAACTGATATGTTGTTTAGATTGAACACGCTAAAGGCCGTTGTTGTTGATATCCCCATGGAAGCAAAATATGATGATGAGGTTAGCAACCTCAGAATTTCTAAAATTATTGGTGAATTTATTTTTAAACACACACGTAATTTTATCAAAAGAATTTTTTATAATTACTATTTGAGAGATCTATCAATTGCTTCAATTGAATTACCAGTTGGACTATTATTATTTTCCTTTGGAACTTGCTTTGGCTATTCTGAATGGAATAACTCTTATAACACCGGAAAAGTTGCTTCGAGTGGCACAGTGATGCTTGCCGCCATGCCAATAATTCTAGGTGTTCAATTAATACTTTCTTTTTTTAATTATGATACATCAAACGTACCTAAAAAAGCTTTACATACGAAATATTCAAAAAAAAATAGAGGATAAAATTTAATTTTGCAACCTAATACAAAAATCCCAAGGACTTAATTTTATGATAAAAAAACCATACACTATGGCAATATTACTTATAGCTATCTTTTTTACACTCGTAGGGATTGGCGTATCGGGATCCTCCATGGGTTTGGGGTTAAAAGATATGGATGATTTAATTGAATCTAATCCAATCAAACTACTTGGAAAAGAGAGGCCAATCAGATCAGATGAATGGCTAATATTAACACCTATGTCCATTGCTCAATCTATGCACGAACCAAGATACCCGATAGTTAATAAAAATATTGGGCCTGATGGACAAAATATGCTTATTGTTGGAATGACCGGTGTTCCAATCTCACATATTTCAACAATAGCAAAGCCTGCAACTTGGGGTTTTTTTATTTTTGATCTTCGCAGAGCTTTAGCTTGGAGTTGGTGGTTTCCAATTTTTGGAGCTTTGTTTGCCCTCTGGGGTGTGATGCAAATTCTAATACCTGGTAAATGGGGAATTGGCTTATCCACTTCAGCTATTTTTATATTATCTGGTTATGTAACGGCTTGGTCATACTGGCCTGCATATACAGTTCTATTTCCTGCTGCGACCTTCTTTTTGTTTTTCCAAATTTTTAATGAAAAATCATGGAAACTTCAAATAGCAATGGGGCTTGCGCTAGGAATTTCATTCGCTGGTTTTGTTTTTATTCTCTATCCTCCATGGCAAGTTTCATTAGGTTATTTATTTTTACTTATGACATTCGTTATTTTTTACAGGGATAAATTATGGGAAAAATTTACGACAACAAGAACAATCTCAATTTTAACAGGAATCATTACTACTCTATTCATTCTACTTACATGGTTTAATGATGCACAACATGCAATCCACGCGATTCAATCCACGGTATATCCAGGACAACGCTCTACAATTCTAGGTGGAAACATAGCAATTTGGGAACTTTTCAAAGGATTTATTAATCATCATACAATGTACTATGAAACACTTGCAGGCTCAAATCAGAGTGAAGCAGCATCTTTTCTATACTTATATCCAATTGCAATATTTTTAATGATTTCAAATTTAATAAAAAGAATTACACCTTCTTTACTTGAAGTTGTATTAGTATTGTTCTGTTTTTGGATTTTATTTTTTCAACTTATTGGAGTAAATCTATTCATTTCTGAAATTAGTCAATGGGGACGTGTAAGTGAAAACAGGGCTGATTTAGCACTTGGATTAGCTTCAACCATCCTTTGCGCCATAATTCTAAATTCAAAAAGAACGAGCTCTATTCTTTCTGAAAAGAAAGTAATCATTTTGAGCCTTAGTTGGACTTTTTTATTATTTTTAATTACACTTAAAATACCAAATGCCGTTACTGGTAATTTAAATTTTTCAACATGGTTATGGATGTTAAGTTTTGCTTTTTTAACGTCTTACTATTTTTTAAAAAAAATGGAAAAAGCATTTATTATAACTAGTTTATTAGCTGGGGTTTTAATTACCCTTAAATTCAATCCATTAATCATTACCCCTTCTAGAATTAATCTTTCTGCTGAGGTACTGCCTAAAATAAAAAATATGAGAATACTCGTCTTAAACTCACAAATTGAAGCCATGGAATTATTATCAGCTGGACTTCCTATCGCAAATGGAGTTTTTTACTATCCTCAAAAAACAATATGGAAAAATCTTGATCCAGAAGATAAATTCAAAAATATTACTAATAGATATCAGCATTTACTTTACATCCCTGACAATAATCTAATTAACGATAGCTATATTATAGAATCACCACAACCTGATGTTATAAATATTAGAATTAATATTAAAACATTTAATTTTAAGTTAACTGGTGCAGATATAGTTATAGCGCCAACAAAAGTAGATCTTTCGATTAATTCACAATTAAGTTTGATTAAAATCGGAAAAAAACTAAATATTTATCAAATTTTGTAATTTTTATTAACCAACTACCAAATACTGATTTATTTTCTCTTTTAGAATAAAGTAGTTCCATATCTTTAGAGTATGACTACGATCCTTCTTTTCATAAAAATTATTCTTTAGATCGTTAAAATATTTATAATTTACAATTTCATTTAACTCAGATTTATTAGTATCAAATGCGGTCTCTACCCTTTCTCTTAATCCAATTAATAATTGATCAACAGGAACAGTGAAGCCCATTTTAGGGCGAGTTAGTACTGACTCAGGAAGGTGTGGCTCGACAAGCTTTCTCAAAATGTACTTAGTCACCATATCCTTATTTACCTTTAGCTTCTCTGGCAAAGTAAATGAAAAATCTAACAAATCATTGTCTAAAAATGGGAATCTTCCTTCTAATGAATGATGCATTAATGTTTTATCTGCCTTCATCATCAAATTATCAGGCATCCAAGTAACCAAATCATAAACATTCATCGACATCACTGGCTCTGAATTATAATATTTGTAAAATCTAAAATAATCTTTAGGTAACGTTTTTGTATTCATGTAGTTGTTTAAATCAGTGTAATAAAAACTGTTCTCAATAAAAGCGTTATACTGATCAAGCTGACGAGTTCCCTCTTGATTAAATTTTTTTAAAATATTCACATACTGATTATAACCACCAAAAAGCTCATCCCCACCTTCGCCCGATAAAACAACAGTTACATGTTTTTTTAATTCTTTAGCTAGTATAAATAATGGGAAACATGCAGGATCCGCAATTGGCTCATCAATACTCTCTAAAATATCATCATAATTTTCAATCAATTCTCTTACTGAAGTTTCTATTTCAATATGTTGTAGATCAAACTTCTTAGCAACGGCCCGTGAAAATTCAAATTCGTTTACATCATGAAAACCAATATTAAATGTTTTTAGATTTTGACCAAACATGTTAATGTAATAACTTATTGTACTAGAATCTAATCCTCCACTTAATAAAACGCCCACGGGAACTTCACCCATTAATTGAGATTTAACAGATTTTTCCAAAAGGAAAGAAAGTTTTTCTAAAGATTCGGCTTCAGAAATAGCGTTATTAATATTTACTTGCTGTGAGATGTTCCAAAATGGCCATTGTGTCGGTTTAGAATTTTTAAAATGTAAATACGTACCTGGATCTAATTTTCTTACATTTTTATAAATAGTATATGGCGAAGGGTTATATCTAAAATATAACATATCTTGAATACCTAATGGATTCAGATCTTTTTTAACATTTTCAAATCGACAAATAGTTTTAAGTTCAGAAGAAAAAATTAATTTTGAATTATCCTCGTAAATATAAAGTGGCTTAATGCCCATCCTATCTCTCGCAACAAAAAAATCGCCTGTTTTATTATTCCATATGCAAAAAGTAAACATTCCATTTAAATCTTTAATTCCACTCGTCCCATTTTCAATAAAATGATATAAAACTACTTCAGTGTCTGAATGAGTTTTAAAAGTGTAACCCTTTTTCTCAAGTTTAAAACGTAACTCTTCATGGTTATAAACTTCACCATTGTAGACAATTCCCCAGTCATTGGTTTTATCAAAAATCGGCTGATGCCCCTGTGACTTGTCGACAATAGCAAGTCTAACATTGCCAAACACAATATTATCTTTAAATTTGTGATATCCATTCCCATCTGGGCCCCGGTGGTGAATAGATTTTCTTAATTTTTCAATAACTTCTTGGGAAACAGATTCATTGTTCTTGTTTATAAATCCAAATATTCCACACATATACTATTTTTTTCCAATTCCAAAATACTGAAAACCATGTTTAGTAACTACTTTTGAATCATATAAATTTCGACCATCAAAAATAACTTTAACCTTCATATTTTTTGATAAAACTTCAAAATCTAGGGCTTTAAACTCTGTCCATTCAGTTAGGACAACTAATGCATCAGCACCTTTTAATGGATCTATTTGATTGTCAAAATATGTAAGATTATTAGCATTTAATATTTTTTTCGATTCCTGCATAGCTACAGGATCGTATAAATTAAACTTACAACCTAGATTCGATAGTTGATTTATTATATCTATGCTTGGAGCTTCTCGCATATCATCAGTGTTGGGTTTAAATGCTAGCCCCCAAACAGCGATTCTCTTTCCGGCAAGATCATCTTTAAAGTATGTTTTTATTTTATTTACAAAATATTTTTTCTGTTTTTTGTTAGCACTTTCAGCGGCTTCAATAACTTCTAAATTTAAATCATTATCCTGTGCCGTTTTTATTAAGGCTTTTACGTCTTTGGGAAAACAAGAACCACCATAGCCAACGCCTGAATATAAAAAATTAAACCCAATTCTTGGATCTGAACCAATTCCTTTTCTGACAAAATCAATATTGGCATCAACTTTTTCAGCTAGTCGTGATAACTCGTTCATAAAAGAAATACGCACAGCTAACATACAATTAGCTGCGTACTTAGTCAGCTCTGCAGACTTCACATCCATATAAATAAGTTTATCATGGTTTTTTTGAAATGGTGCATATAGCTCTTCAATTATTGGTTTAACTTCATTATTATCAATTCCAACAATAATTCTTGCAGGCTTCATGAAATCATCAATGGCTGCACCTTCTTTAAGGAACTCGGGATTGGAAATCACATCAAAATTAATTTTTTCGTTTCGAATCTTAAGTTGAGCGTTTACAGCAGACTTGACTTTATCAGCTGTACCAACAGGAACTGTTGATTTGTTGATAATATATTTTTCATTTTTCATATATTTGCCAATATTCTCGGCGGCTTTTACGACATAGTTTAAATCGGCTGATCCATCCTCACCAGAAGGTGTGCCAACTGCGATGAACTGAACTTGACCGAAATTTACGCTTTCCTCAATTGAATCAGTAAATGATAAGCGTTCTTTTTTTATATTTTTTGTAATTAACTCTTCAAGACCTGGTTCATATATTGGCACCTTGCCCTGCTTTAATAATTCAATTTTCTTTTTATCTAAATCAAGACACTTAACATGATGTCCAATTTCTGCTAAGCAGGTTCCTGTTACAAGCCCTACATAACCAGATCCAATGACTGTAATATTCATACAACTACCTTTTTATATTTTTTAGCTTGGCAATAAACTCGCTATTGTTTTCATGCCAGTCAATTGTTTTTTCAATACCAGATTCAAAGCTTTCTTTGGGATACCAATTCATAAGTGTTTTTGCTTTAGTTATATCTGCCCACGTCACTTTCATGTCCGAGTCAATAAATGGCTTGAACTTTACCATCATTTTCTTCCCAGTTTTTAGTTCAATAGTAGAAATAAGATCCAATATTGTTTTTGGATTTTTTCCTCCTCCCAAATTAATAATATTATATCCACTTAGTTTAACAGATCTGCACACACCCTCAGCAATATCTTCAATGAAAGTAAAATCTCTTGCTTGGCTACCATCGCCATAAACCTCTACCTCTTCACCGTTCAAAGCACCGTCTATAAATCTATATATACTCATGTCTGGGCGTCCAGCTGGGCCAAAAACTGTAAAAAACCTTAAAATTGAAACATCAATTTGATACAGATGTTGATAGGAATACGATAACACTTCTGCTGATTTTTTTGAGGCCGCATAGGGCGACCAAGGATTGTTTACAGCCAGAGTTTCAACGTAAGGTAGTGGTTCCCCTGCATATAAAGAGGATGTTGAAGCCAATGCATACTTTTTTACACCAAACTCTTTACAAAGCTCTAGAATATTTAAAGTTCCCGTAACATTAGTATCAATATACAATTCTGGTCTTTGTTGACTATACCTTACCCCGGCCATTGCAGCTAAATGAAGAACTGAATCAAATTTACTATCGCGAAACAACTTTCGAAGAAATTCCTTATTCAAAATGGACTCTTTATGAAACGCAAGCCCCAGAGCAATATTTAAATTAGCCCTGTATTTCTTTAACTCAGGGTCATAATAGTCATTATGGTCATCAATGCCATGCACATTATTTCCGCAATTTAATAAATTTTTAACAACACTTGATGCTATAAAGCCAGAAGATCCCGTCACTAAAATATTCATAAAAACCTCTAAACTAATTTGAAAAAGAAATTGTAATATGAAATATATGTTGATAACAAGTTCAAATGCTGGACATAACAAGAAAAAAATGGGAAATATGAACGCAATAGTGAAGTCATTAAAGCTAATCATTGGTGAAGGAATTATCTATAAAGCAATTAGGGTGCTCTACAGACAAGGACCGCTAACTTTTTTAAAAAACTCAAAAAACTACGTTTATTACAAATTAAGCACCAAATTTCATTCTGGACCTAGATTTTTTCCCTTTTCCACGGTTGAAGTACAGCCACGGCTTTTTAACTTACCCAAACAACTGCCAAAAATTTCAATAATTGCAATACTCTACAACAAGGAAAAAGAAGTTCCTTTCTTTATTGAAAGTATTTTTTCACAAACCTATCTAGGCCCTATTGAATTGATACTTATTGACGATAAAAGCCCCAAAAAAGATGTAGCGGTATCCAAACAAGTTTTCTCTAAGCTAAAGTCAACCTCTAAAAAAGATATCATTCTTACTATCATTCAGAATGAACAAAACAAAGGTAATTGCGTTTCTAGAAATAATGGAATAAAAAATTCGTCCGGTGATCTTCTTATAATTGTAGATGCAGATTCTTACCCGAATCCAGAGTTTATCGAAGCACATGTTGAGAGCCACTACACTTATAATTATGATATTGGAATTGGTCCAATGAATATAGAAACTCACGGCAAAAATCCAGCCAAATTAGCAAAAGATCTTTCTGAAAATCATATAAAACTATTTTCTGGAATGGATTTACAAGACTCCATGAACGTTAATAACTTCTTGAATTGCATCACCAGAAATTTCTCGATAAAAAAATCTAGCATTTCAGAAGACCTTTTTGATCCTCAGTTTTCATACTCAAAGGACCCAGAATCTGGCTTTGGGTGGGAAGATGTAGAAATGGGTTTTCGTCTTTACAAAAGAGGGCTCAAAATCCAGTTTTTAAATAAGTCATTTAGCTTGCACATTTCTCACCCGTCATCAGTTCCCGAAAATCAAAAAGTTATCAAATCAATGATTAACTTGAATAAACTTTTTACCAAACATCCAGATTTTTTAAATGTAGCTAGGGTATGGTCAAATGAGCTGGTTGGGAAAATTGATCAATGGTATAAAAATCATCATGAAATTGCTGACAACAAACACTATCAAAAATTCATCGAACTTACAGATCCTATAAAAAGATGTAAGATTAAACCCACAAAAAGAATGTATAATATTTTAACTTATAGATGGCACGTTCCCCACCAATATGAATTATATAAAACAAATCATCGATTTACGCTTATAAAAGAGATCTGCCCTGGTTTTACCAATGTTTGGTCTTATGAACAAAGACCCTTTCCCGCGAATGCTAGATTTTTAGAATTAGATAAAATTAACCTAAAAGATTATGATTTTGCTCTTTTACACTTTGATGAAAATGCTCTCGATTGGCAAAATTGCAATGGCGTATTAGATCAACATTGGGGCTCAAACTTTAGATATTTCATGGAAAATATTTCTCTTCCAAAAGTAGCTATATGCCATGGAACACCCCAATTTTATGGTCAATATAACAATGACAACATTGATCCTAAACTTAAATATCAAGTCATAGAAGAGTCTAGAAAAAAACTTGTTGAATATACGAAAAATATTAAAGTAATTTGCAACTCGAATCAGGCACATTCTGAATGGGGCTTCAAAAATTCAAAGGTAATTTGGCAAGGATTTGATCCTTGCGAATATCCAGAGTCAACATATGAAAAAGGAATTCTTTCACTTGGAAAAGCAATAAAAGAACGGCCCCACTATAGAGGTTACGAAATATTTAATCAGGTATTCAAAAACCTTCCGGAGAAGGATCATCCTGCTGAATTTAAAGTTAACGAACCATTCCAAAGAGTTTTCGATAACAACTATGCTTTGGCCAAATATTATGAATATATTTCTGAAGTAAAAAAACATTCAATTTATTTTAATCCCACCATCCGCTCGCCAATGCCAAGATCAAGGGGTGAAGCTATGATGTGTGGACTAAGTACTGTAAGCTTAAATAATCATGATGTTAACTTATTCATTAAAAATGGAATAAATGGATTCTATTCAGATAATACAGATGAGCTTGCCGAGTACTTGAAGTTTTTATTAGACAACCCTTCAATTTGTAAACAAATTGGAAAAGAGGCTCGTAAAACATCGATAGATCTTTTCAATATTGATCGCTATATAAACGAATGGCAAAAGAACTTTAGCGAATTATAATTTAATTTAAACACAAGGTTAAGTATGAATCAATTTATACCATTTTTAGATCTAAAGAAGAGTGTTCAAGGGCAAAGACAAAAACTCAATGAAGCTTGGGATCGAGTCCTTGATAGTGGCCATTTCGTTCTTGGAAAAGAACTAACCACTTTTGAAGAAAAATTTGCAAAAGCAATTTCCTCTGAATGGTCTTTAGGATGTGCAAATGGCACAGATACGCTAGAAATTGGATTAAAAGCACTTAACATTGGTCCTGGAGACGAAGTGATTACAACTCCATTAACTGCTATGCCAACATTAATGGGTATTTCAGCAACAGGAGCCACAATTAGGCTGGCTGATGTTAATGCACATGACGGTTTGATTTCTACCAAAGAGATCCTTAAGACAATTTCCTCAAAAACTAAAGCAATAGTCCCTGTACATCTTTATGGCCAAATTTGCGATATGGAAGAAATCACTTCGATTGCAAAAAAAAATAATATAAAAATCCTTGAAGATTGTGCTCAATCATTTGGCGCCAAAAGAAATGGAAAAAGTTCAGGATCTTGGGGGGATTTAGCCTCATGGTCTTTTTATCCAACTAAAAATTTAGGTGCACTAGGCGATGGTGGGGCCTTATCTGGAAATACAGCCGAACTTAAAAATCTCGTGTCCTATTTGAGAAATTATGGTCAGTCAAAAACATATCATCATGATTTTATTGGAAGAAATAGTCGGTTAGATGAACTCCAGGCGGCAATTTTATCTGAACGATTAGATTTTTCCCAATCAGAATTAAAAGCGCGATTAAATATTGCAAATTTCTACTTAACTGAACTTAAGAATAAAATAAAAATTATTTCCAGCAATCTAATAACAGATTCAACATATTCATGTTATCATCTTTTTGTTATATCGTGCCCTTACAATAGAGATCTATTTCAACAAAATTTAAAGGAGCAAGGAGTTGGCTCACTTGTCCACTACCCAATTCCGGCACATAAACAGAAAGCATTTTCATTTTTGAAATACTCGCTAGACGATTTTCCAAATGCAAATTCGTTAAGCCAGACTGTTTTATCGCTACCTTTAAATCCATATATGAGCGAGCTTGAAATGAAAAGAGTTTCTGATGCTGTTAAAAAAATTGTCTAGCAAGATATACTATTTATTTTGGTTGTTTTTAACATTTACAATGTTTATCATTCCAATAAAATTTTTTGATTTTTATAGTGATGATTTTGGATACTTTTTAAACTTTAACAACCAACTAAGAAATGAAACTTCTTTTGCAAACGCACTTATTAGCTATCTAACTGGAGGAGTTCCGAGACTTCAATTAGGGTGGCACTTAACCCATCAGATCCTGTATGCGTTTATTGGAACCAATGTAATTTGGTACTTTGTCATACAGAGCATAGTTATTTTTGCAAATTGTGTATTACTCTTTAAGCTCTTACAAAATTATATTGAAAACAAATTAGCATTTATCATTACAACTTTCTTCCTTATAAATTGCTATTATATTGAGTCATATTATTGGGTTTCGGCTAATTACTGTTTTTATCAAGTATTTTTCTTATTAGCGTCTTTTCTTTTGTTTAACAAAAGCCTAGAAATCCCAAAAGGTTTTTTTAAATATTTATATATTTTTTCATCTTCATTTGCATTACTCTTAAGTGTACTTTATCAAGAACAATCTCTTCCATTCCTTATTGGCGCCAGTATAATCTTATTTTTTCTAAATAAGAATCAAGTAAAACAAAGAACCTTATTACTGCAAAATCTAGTATACCTATTCTTAACATTACTTTTATTATTATTAACTTTTTTACCTCAAGTTTTATTAATTTCACAATCTTCATCTACCTCGCTTGTAGATACCTTCAGAATGTATTATCCAAGCCCGATTGATTCATCATTTGAGAACCTAAAATACATATTTAGAAAAGCATTTTTAGGGTTTATACCCGAGTATAAAGTGTTATCAATGTTGCTAAATAACTTGCATAACATTGATAAAGAATTGAAGAAAGTGCTGATGTTGCAAATTACTTTCTTTTTGGCCTTTGGTTTATTCTTTTATAAACTTCTAACTAAAGCAAACTCTGAAGAAAAACCAAATCAATTTAAAATGAATCACTGGATTGCTATTTTGGGATGGTTTTTTGGTACTATTATAGTAGTCTTACCAATTAAATACTTTGTTAGCAGATATGTTTATTTCATTCTGCCACCAGCTATTATTATTTTTTTTCTTCTTACAAAAAGATTTATACATTTAAAGTTATATAATCTTGTAATTTTATTATTCTTTCTTATTTCCTTTTCTCATAATTTAAGTTTTCTATATGGCGCATATTTTCCACTAATTCAAATTGAAAGAAAAGTAGCTCCATTAATTCTTAAAAGTCTAAGAGATGATAATATAATTAAAGCTATTGTTTTTGAACAGTTTCCTTCCAACATTGAAGGAATTACAAGTGGAGTATTTTTAAATTACCATGCTACTGAATGGTGGCTCCGATGGAGGTCTCTTCCACAGGACATAGGCGCTAAAGTAGTTGGAATTAATGCATCACCCTGCGTAACTGAAAAAAATGAGCCAGGTTTTATGCTAGCATATGGAGAGTATCCTAAAGAACGATTACAAAAATGTTTTTCAATGGAGGAAACACTTTTCGTACGTCTAGAGTCATCAATTTATGATTCTAAACCTATAATAAACATAATAAAGAAAAAGCCAATATATTTGAAAATTAGCAATTTGGAAAATATTAATAAAGGATTAAGATCTTTTTACTATTTTGACTCAAATATTGATTTTTCATCATGTGAAGTGAGAGTTAAAGCTAATATTAATACTAATGGAATTGCAAACATTAGACTGTACTCTAAAGGCCAAGAACGTTTCATGGAAAGATTAGTTGTAAATTCTAGTGGAAGTGGAAATACAACTAATATTGAACTAGCCGGAAGTGAAGTTGCAACACAAAAAGGTCCATATCAATTAGGCTTTTCAGTTTCTAAACCAATATTTTCAGATCCAGATGAAAAACTTTTTTTAAAAATTAATTCACTTGAATTTTCAGCGTGCAAAAATGATCAATTTATCGAGAAGTTCTATGAGAATCATAACCCAGATCCCAATAATCCGTATATGAGATGGATAAATCTAAAGAATAATTTTTCTATTCAAATACCATATAAAGAAAGCATGATCTGGGAAAAGTATTTTGGAATAGGAATCAATAATGCTTCAAATACAGGTGATTTTTATTGCTTTCCAGATGATGAATTAATATTCACAAACTTAAACACAAAAACAACATCTGAATCGTATTTAGGCATGCTTAAATGGAATAGAACCGAAAAAATAGATTCCGACCAAATATTAATTAATTTTGATAGAAATCCAAATTTACTAACTTTTGAGCATAGCACAAAGGATAAAATGCTTATTGAGGAATTTAAAACTTATAAAAAAAGTATACCTCCATTAGATATAAAAATCTCACACCTATTTCAACTAAAAAAACCTTATAGTAAAACATCTATTACTTTAAAATCTAGAAGTAAAGAACCTGGTTTCTTTAAATGGACTTTCCAAGATTCATCTGTCTTTGATTTTAATGTTGGAACTGATAGAGGAGTAGAAACCATTTCAAATGACTTGCAAATTAAAAATCAACAATTTTTATCTAAGAATAAAAACATTTTCCCGATCACATATAGAATTATGGCACCAATTCACAGAAACATGGCAGTTTTTGAATGGTCTTGTTCAAAATATTTAGATTATTATTTTACTTCAGATAGTCCTAGTTCTCAAAATGAAGTGGAATTTTCTGATGTATTGAAGCTACAAAATGTTTATAGTAAAAACGAGAACTTACCTCACCGTAACCATGGGTTGGTTTTTAAAGGCTTCATTAAACCAAATGAAGAAATTAAATTAACATATTTTAAATCTATTATCACTGACTGGGAAAATATAGATGAGTTAAAAAGTAAAACTGACAATTTAGTAAATATTTTAAAAACAAAGGAATGCTCCCATGAATAACATTTACCTATCAATTATAATACCTATTTACTATGGATCTAAAACAATCTCAAGATTAGTTGATTCAATTAATAGTCACATTGAAAAAGAGCTAGATGGAAAACTGTATGAAATTATTCTAGTTAATGATGGTAGTAAAGATGATACTGACTTGGTATGTAGTAATTTAGCAGTGACTTTTCCTAAAACTATTAAATATTTTGATTTAGCAAAAAACTTTAGTGAACATAATGCTGTAATTGCTGGACTTAATAATTGCCAAGGAATGTATGCAGCTATTATTGACGATGATTTTCAAAATCCACCAAGTGAAATTATTAAGCTTTTGAAAAAAATTCAAGACTCTAATGCCGATGTTGTATTTGCCAAATACTCTCAAAAAAAACATCATTGGTTCAGAAATCTAGGTAGTAAATTCAATGATTATGTTGGAAATATAATGTTAAACAAACCTAAAGAGTTATACTTATGTAGTTTTAAAATTATAAGGCAGAATTTAATTAAAGAAATAATTAAATACAAAGGACCATTTCCATACATTGATGGTTTAATTTTAAGATCTACTCATCATATAGAAACACAGCTAGTAATACACGATTACAGAGAGACTGGAAAAAGTAATTATACACTAACCAAGCTTATTTCCCTTTGGTCTAATATGTTTATAAATTTTAGCATTAAACCACTTCGCTGGTCTTTAGTAACAGGATTCATCTTTTCACTTTCTGGATTTTTATTAGCCATTAAATTTATCATTGAGAAAATTATTTACCCTGATATTCCGATCGGATGGGCCTCTGCAATAGTTTCTACTCTTATTTTCTCTGGCGTTCAGCTTATTGTTTTAGGTGTTGTTGGTGAGTACATAGGTCGCTCATATTTAGGACACACTAATACTCCTCAATATGTATTAAGAAAAGTAATTGCTAATGGAAAAATCATTGAATAAAAAACAACTAATTTTTTTAATTTTTACAGTTATTTTAATAATTACTTCATACTATTTAACCAGAAATATGTTAACTCCATTTGTTCAAGTGATAGATTACCAAGCTTTTAGCGGCGAAAGCTGTGCGACAGTAAAAAACAGCAAGGAATTAATTTTAAACAAAAACTGCAAAAGCATTGTTATAAAAAATAATATATTTAAGAGTAGTAAGTCGAAATTATTCATCATATCAAAAGTTAAAAGTAGTCAGCCCAGAACTGGAGTACATGTTGAGTATAACAATAAATGGAATTACTCATATCATACTGGGGATAATACGGATCAGTTTTTATATATGGAAATTGATAATCCAGTGAATAGTTTTAATCTTCATCTGTCGTTTAATGAAAATATTTTAAGCTCAGACGACGAAGTTACTTTTGGCGAGATTATTATTTCAGATTCTATTGATTATATTTTAAATAAGTTTCCCCAATTTAAAACTACTTGGGTGAGAACAAACAATCCTAATCATGATTTTTGGTTTAATAGATTTACGAGCCTTACTACAAACTTAACAATTACTATTCCCAACGAAAATAATATGATTTGGGAAAATTATTTTGGAATTGGTATTAATGACAGAAATAATACCGGCGATTACTACTGCTTTCCAGATGACAAATTACTAATTCTTTATAAAAACAAAGAATACTGGGTCTATTTAGGCTTCCTAAAATGGACTCGTAAAATTAATTCTTCTAATAATTTTTTACAAGTAGAGTTTAACTATGAAGGTCCTTTAAAAATATCTGAAAGAGTGAATCAAGAGCACGCACAAAAGACAAAAGAGGAAAACTTTTCCAAAGAAATTGAACTAAGTCATAAACTATTCACTTATAACCTTAAGAAAATTTATTTTTTTGACCTAAACTCTAAAAGCCATTCAGTTAAAATAGATGCCACTATCCACAAAAATTTAAAACCTGTTGATTTTATGTGGATAGTTGAAGACGCGGCATATATGGATTTTAAAGTAGGAAACTTTAGCAATGTACACAGTCTTTTTAATAAAAGTAAAGATCACGTTTATTTTAAAAGTTCTAATAATAAATTTACCGCAGATAAATTAATTCAATATAGAATAAGATCACCAGATCAAGAAGATCTAGCATCCTTTTACTCTAGTGAAGAAGTAAATATAAATTATATTACAGACAGCTATTTACAAAAGTTTTTAGAATCAAGAAACATTTCATCAAAAGTTCTTTTTTCAAATGAAAAGTTCTTATTACAAGATTACAAAAAGCTCGATAAGAGCTTAATATTTGGAATTGGATTTAAGAGTAATAATGGTACTATTAGTTCCACCTATAAAATGAACATATTAAATAGCATCCAAACTGAATAATTATAACTATAAGTAATTTTCCAATTTACCTTTATAAAAGTTAAACATTTTTTCAAGTCCATCTGGTAAATCTACCTTTGGTTTCCAGTTTATTTCAGATTTAATTTTATTATAGTCAGCAATATAATTCCCAATATCAATTTTCTTTCGTTCTTCCGGGAATGGAATAAATCGAATGGTTAAATTTGGATTAAGGTTCTTCAAAATGTTTGCAGTTTCTAATAGCGTATATGGCCTGATTCCGCCCAAATTATATACATTACCCCAAGCTTTTTCATTAATAGAGGTTAATAAAAGTCCATCAACAACATCATCAACATATGTAAAATCTCTAATTTGACTACCATCTCCATATAAGACAATTTCTTCACCTAATAAAGCTCTATTCATAAACCAACCAATAAAGCCTTGTCTATTATGACGGATAAGTTGTCTTGGCCCATACGTGTTAGTTAACCTGAGACTTACAGTCTTAATTCCATAAACTTTACTGTACAATGTATGGTAAAGCTCACCACCAAGTTTATTAATACCATTTACATCAGTAGGTGCAATAGGGTGATTTTCATCAGTCGGAGTTTTTATTGTTTTACCATATATTTGCCGAGTACTTGCATGGACAACAATTGAATTCTTTGCATACTTTCTTACGGCTTCAAGAAAATAAACCTGCGCCTTTTGGTTAATTTCTAAATCTTGAATAGGGTCATTCATAGAATCAATATGTGAAATTTGACCTGCTAAGTTAAAAATATAATCTGAATTTTTAACTATATATGGTAGCGAATGAGGGTCTCTCATATCTGTATAGCTAATTTTAACTTTATCCTTAATTTTTTCGACATTTCTTTCGTTTCCACCGTAATCGGGTAACATACTATCCAGTAATGTAACATTTGCACCAAACTGGCAAAGTCTTTCAGCTAAATTACTTCCTATAAATCCAAGTCCTCCAGTGATAACAATATTTTTATTTTCAAAGCTATTATTTAAATTCATAATCCCTCGCTAAATAAGTCTAAAAAGACAGATTAAAAATGTCAATTAATGACTAAAAATAGATCAACTATTCAAAAATCTCGTAAGACCCTTTTCTTAAATTATAAATTTTCTCAGCATAAAGTTTAAATCCTGTTGATCTATAGTTTTTGTCAATCTTCAACCTTCCAACAACTAGAACTGGATCATATGCATTTAGTTTATTGGAAATGTTTGGAAATATAACTGGCACATCGCTAACTTCCTTTGAATTTAGAATAAACACTTGACGGTCAAAATTTTCAGTTTTCAAAAAGACTAAAGGGTAATTACTTTCTTTGTAAGCTTTAATTGCCATAATTGGATGTGTGATCCACCCAGAAACGACAACAATCTTACCACTATTTTCAATTAAATTGTTTCTATTGATATCTCCGTATTTTTGTTTCTCCGACTGTACAATTGTTCTATTCTTTTCAGTTAAAAAGTATTTGTCTTCAAATATTGATTTTGAAAAGAAAATATTTTTAATGATAAAAAAAACACTCGTACAACATATAAAAAATAATATTTTTTTCAGAGTTGGAATATATTCATACTTATTTTCAAAATTAATAATTAGGACAAAATACTTTTTATCAAAAAGATTTAATACTATAAAAGCTATTAGCGCAAATATAATTGGTATGTACATTAGCTGAACTCTCATATCAACCAAACTTGTCTTTCCATTCATGCCAAATATAGACAAACCAATCAATGATGAAAAAATATAAATTATTAATACATTAATTCTAAGGTCTTTCAATCTTAGTAACTGAGCAATCAGCACTAACACCAATAAACCCTGCAACAAATTAAAAATATTATAATTAACATCGAAATCAACAATAGATAATCCCTCTATTGTCTTATGAAGAATATTTTTGAAATAAAATGTTGGATAGTTAATAATATTTTCTTTAAATAAATCAAAAAAATAAATATTTTTTTGTTTTACATCATAGTTTTCAAAGCCAATTACTAAATCATCAAATATTTTTGTAGACCACTTCCCATATCTTGTGTCGGACGCAGCGTATAGATTCTCTGTCATCGATGTTGAGATAGAAAAAACATTATAAAAATACTTTTGCCTAACTAACCATGGAATCAATAATACATTAATTCCTATAATAAAATATAATATATTTTTGAGAGTTTTTGTTTTTATGAAAATTGTTAACACCCACAGCGGCAAACATACTAAAATCAATGGCCTACATAAAGTCGCAAGAGCTAACAAAACACCAGCTAAAAACCAGTTTTTCTTATTATCTTGAGAAAATGAATACATAAAAGCATATAAAAAGAAAAAAGAAAATAAGGCTCCGCCAAGCTCACTTTGGGGTATTAAGGAATACTGAATCAACCCATCTGATAAAGAATAAAATAAAACACCCATTAAAGCAGGTATAAAACCTAAAGATATTTTCAAAACTATACCTAGCGAAAATCCGGTTAAAGTAAATAAAAAAACAGTGAATAGTTTTGTATAAAAATAAGTAGCAGGAAAAACTAAGAACCAATTAGCTAAAAGAATAGAAAACATTGGCCTGTGAGAATCATTGATTCCCTTCCCATCTTTAATCCAAATAGCCTTTTCAAACCAGGCCTTTGAATCACCAAATGGAAAACCTAAAACTGATTCAGCCCAATCTAAATCTGGATTAAACAACCAATATATAGTAGCTGAAATAAGTGGTATTAATAAAAACAATACATTTGAACTGATTTTTTTATAACTCACTGCGTAGCCTGTCTCTTATTCTTTCAATTGGAATTTGAAATTTTAATAACAAGTTGGCACAAATAAATGAGAATATAATCACACATACAGAGAATACTGTCTTATTCAGTGAAAACAGATCTAGATTTAAATAATTTAATATAACAATAACTGGATAATGAACTAAATATAAAGGGTAAGAATACTCACCAATAATCCTATCTTCCTTATTTTCCCTAAATTTTTCAAACAACGAATTTATTGAAATCGAGTTAATTATTACAATAAGAAAATATATTATATTATTTTTTAAATTGTTATAAACTAAAACTGAGCAAATTATTAATATGATACTTAATGAGATATGAATTTTGGGAATTTTATTCCCAAATCTATACATTAAAATACCCATTATGAATAATGAAAACTCCGAAAGAACAAATCGGTAACTCCACGGATCGCTAAGATCATAATAAAGTGTACAAAATTTTATGGATAAAAATCCAAAAAAAAGATAAATTAAAAGTTTTCTAAAATTATAAATGAGTGGGATTATCATATAATACCACTCTTCTAATGAAAGACTCCAGGCAGTTGTAATAAACAAAAATTGATAGGCAGGATTATTAAGACTTGTGCTACCGTAAAATCCATCTAGCTTTGTATAATTTAAAAAATAAAATATATCTTGCCCATAAATAAATAAATTAGAAAATAAGATAGTGATTTTTTGAATAATTGAAAACTCTGCCCAATTCCTCCAGAAGGATGGGCTAAATGCTGGAATAAGATTAATTTGAATTAAAAAAAAGTCGACAGAAAGACATATAATAAAAACTAACAAATAAAGAGGAACAATTCTCAGAAATCTATTATAATAAAAATTTTTCAAACGAAATTGGTAGTTTTTATCCAATATAAAAGCAATATAAAAACCTGAAATGATAAAGAATATTTCTACCGCAATCTGCCCACCTAACAGTTGAAATCCAAATAATCCACCAGAATGAGCTAAAACCACAGAAAGAGCTAAAAATAGTCTTAAAATGCCCATCTATGTCAATAGTTCATTAAAAAATCTCTTAATAAATTTAACTCCAGTATCAAAACTCGGAGCACCTGTTTCACCAGCAACTCTCTGACCTTCTACTGTTGGAAATTCGACAATATTTAGTTTATTTTTAAATGATCTAATCGTCATTTGATACTCAATAGTGTAATCGTAGGCATCAAGCTTCAAGACATCAGCAGCTCGCTTCGTAATCGCTCTATATCCATTAATTGAATCAGTAATAAATGGACCTTTTTTTCTAAAAAATAAATTAACTGCCAAATTAAAAACATTGTTAGCCCATTTGCGCCATTTAAAAACTAAATGATCCTCTTCATTCCAGGAACCCTTCATCATTCTTGATGCTATAACAACATCTGCTCCTTTATTTAAGTGCTCTTTAAACTTTGGAAAATCTTTTATATCTTCATTTCCGTCTGGAGAAAAAAATAAAAAGGCATCAGCCTTAATTACATCAAAAGCTTGTAAAAATGCCTCTCCTCTTCCTCGTTTGCTTTGTGAAATTACTTGTATACCATTTTCTTTAAAAAACTCGACAGTGCCGTCTGTTGAGCCACCATCAATTGCATAAATTTCATCAAATCCAGCATCTTTACTTGGTTTTGGAATTTGTGGTAATATTACTTTGAGACATGCTAATTCATTTCTAGTAAGTAAACACAGTGCAACTTTATTTATTTCCATTTAAGTACCAATCTATAGTTTTTTCTAAACCTTTATTGAAATTTATATTTGCTTTATAACCAATTGCTGACTGGATCTTTTCTACACTACATTTTCTTCTTGGCTGACCTGTAATTCCCGAAGGATTGAATTTGGGTGTAATTGATTTTCCTATTCTCTTACCAACAATATTTGCAATCATCTGCGCTAATTCACAAATTGAAATTTCTTCATCAGCCCCTATATTAAGAGCATCAGCTTTAGGATACATTGCCGCTACCTCTAAAAGACCTCGTGCAAAATCTTCAACATAAAGAAATGATCTTGAGTGTGTCCCATCACCCCAAACATCAAAAAAACCATCTTTTGCATTTACAGCTTTCAAAATTAAAGCTGGTATAACATGCGATGATTTAGGATCAAAATTATCTCTGGGGCCATAAGCATTATAGGGTCTACCAATTGCTACCGAAAGACCATACTCTTCTGCATATTTTTGACCTAAATACTCTTCCATTCTTTTTGACCAACCATAGCCTGAATTCGTAGGTTCAGGTTCATCCTTAAAGCCTTCTGTCTCTGGAGTTGGAATCAAACAATGCCTAGGGTAAACACAGGCAGAACTAGTAACCAAGAATCTTGATACCTTCGACTCATTAGCCGCTTTAATAACATTGAAAAAAGATTGTAAATTATCTTGAAATATGGTTGCAGGATGATTTTTATTGTATTCAATCCCAGCAACAGATGCAGCTAAATTTAAAACTACATCGGAGCCTTTTATTGCCGACAAAGTCGTTTCATAATTATTAAGGTCGGTCTTTTTAATTTGAATTTGATCAAAACAGTTTTTAAGATTTTCTGGCCTATCTTGCCTGGTTAAAACAATTGGCTTTGCACCCAAAGTAAGAAGTTGTTCAACAAGATGACTCCCAATAAAACCACTACCGCCGGTAACAACAGTTTTTTTTCCTTTAAAAAAAGAACGTGTTTCATTGCTAAAATCTTCTAAATTTGTTTGATCCTTATAATTCATTATAATTTCGCTTTGTGTTCAACACCTTCAGATTTTAAATCACCCAAAACCATAATTTTAACTAACTCATCAAAACTTGTTTTTGGCACCCAACCTAGCTTTTCTTTTGCTTTGGCGTAATCACCTATTAATAAATCGACTTCTGTAGGTCTAAAATATCTTTCATCAATTTCGACATAATCCTGCCAATTTAAACCTACAATTTTAAACGCTCTCTCTAAAAAGTCTTTAACACTCCACGTTTGATTTGTTGCGACAACATAATCATCACCTTTTTCAACCTGAAGCATTAACCACATTGCTTCTACAAAATCTTTGGCATAACCCCAGTCTCTTTTTGCATCTAGGTTTCCCAGATATAATTTCTTTTGGGTGCCAGCAACAATTCTTGCCAATGCTCTTGTTATTTTTCTTGTTACAAAAGTTTCGCCACGTCTTGGACTTTCGTGATTGAATAATATCCCATTACTAGCATGCATGTTATATGCTTCTCGGTAATTCACTGTTTGCCAATAACTAAACACTTTCGCACATGCATACGGGCTTCTCGGGTAAAATGGCGTCTCTTCATTTTGTGGAATAGCCTGTACTTTACCGTACATCTCCGAACTCGATGCTTGATAAAATCTAATTTCTCTTGTTGCTCCAACATTTTTAATAGCTTCTAACAGTCTAAGCGAACCCATACCTACGATGTCTGAAGTATAAATTGGTTCATCAAATGAAACTCGAACGTGGCTCTGCGCACCTAAATTATAAACTTCAGTAGGTTGAACTTTGTCCACAAGTTTTTCTAGCGAACTAGCATCCGATAAATCGCCATAGTGCAAAAACATTCTGACGTCAGCGTCATGCAAATCTTTATAAAGGTGCAACAATCTACCAGTATTAAACGATGATGATCTTCTTATAACACCATGGACTTCATATCCTTTTTCCAATAATAGCTCGGCTAAATATGATCCATCTTGACCAGTTATTCCAGTTATCAATGCTTTTTTCATTTAAAAAATTCCTTTACTACTTTGAGTACGTATTCTTTTTCTTCTTGTGTCATCATTGGATGTGATCCCCAAAATAGTCCCTGATCCATAACCTTATCTGCACCAGTTAGCTCGCTAGCTATCCTATGATTTACAGACTTCAAAGCGGGTTGACGAGCAAGATTTCCACAAATGATTGGTCTGGTTTCAATACCATTTTTTTCAAGATGAGCTTGCAGCCCATTTCTTAACTTTTTTGATTCACAAATTATTGGAAATCCAAACCATGTTGGAATTGTATTCTCGGTAATCTGCATAGGCTTTATCAAACCATTTTTAATTATTTCATCGAGTTCGGTAATCCAAAAATCAGTAACATCTCTTCTTGATTGATTGAATTGACTCAATTTTTTCAATTGCTGTAAACCAAAGGCAGCATTTATTTCCGTTGGTCTTAAGTTAAAACCAGTAGTAATAAACAAAAATCTTGGATCGATTTCAGGATATAAATTTTCTTGCTTCTTTCTATCCTTCAGATGCCTTGTCCATCCATGAGCTCGCATGGCTCGAAAAAGTTCAGCCATATCATCATTATTGGTCACAATCATTCCACCCTCGATTGTCGTAATATGATGCGAAAAGAAAAAGCTGTAAGTCCCGATATCACCATATGTTCCAACATACTTATCACTATACTTTGTTCCTAGGGATTCACAGGTATCTTCAATAAGCCAAAGCTTGTGTTCTTTTGAAATATTTGAAATTTCATTTAATTGAACAGCGTTTCCCAAAACGTGAACAGGACAAATTGCTTTTGTTTTGCTGGTGATTGCTTTGCGGACAGCGTTCGGATCCATCTGAAGTGTGTATGGATCACTGTCTACTAAAACAGGCGTAAGACCTGCCTGGACTACGGGCCAAATGGTAGTTGACCAAGTAACGGCCGGAACAATCACTTCATCACCAGGATTTAATTTTTGCCCACCAAATTTACTAGTCGGACAAAATGAGTTCACTAATGCAAAAAAGGCCAATAAATTTGCACTGGAGCCAGAGTTTACATAAATTGCATTCTTTGCTCCAATATATCTTGCAAATTCATCCTCGAATTTAAAACATTTTTCACCCATCGTAAGAAAACCAGAATGAAGGACATCTATTGCTGCATTAATCTCTAATTCATTGAAAGTTGAGGTATTTAAAGGAATTTTCATAGACAATGAAAGTATATAATCAGCTTGGTCCTTGCAAGAACATCTTAAATTTTTGCTGCAATACGTTTTTTAGGCCTAAAAAAATAAAAATGTTTCCTGCATATAGCAATGGCAAAGAAGGGTCTAAAATCCTAGGATATCCTAAAAACAATAAGCCCATTCCCCACAAAGATAAAGGAACTAGGCAAAACAATTTAATTTCTGGGTTCTTGAACAAGACAAGCATGTACCCAATCAATCCTGTTATAATAAAAAACCAGTTCCTCTGAATCAAAATCCAATTAAATCTCTCAGGAAAAAGATGATTTCGATCCACTTTGCTGAGCGGTTCTGACCTATCATTCATGGAGTTCCAAATTCTATTGGGAATTATCTGAGTCACAAAAAGTAAAGTATTTTCTTTTATCCACTTTTTTGAAACTTCACTGGCATGGCGCATCGCCTGATAATCATTTTCAAAGTGCTTTTCAGCATCAATTTGAAGCTTTGTAACTGAAGTTTTCTCATTAACCACCAAAGAGTTAATATCCCCTAGTTCCCACAAAAAGCTATATGGGCCTTGTGTTGATGTAAAAATAAAATTTCCATAAAGTGTGTAACCCCGCACACCCCACGGAAGCCAAATTAAAAATACGCCAATACACAATAAAGCAATTTTTTTTAGCTTTTGGACAAGTTTTAAATCACAAAAAATTAAAGTAGATAGCGGTATTAAAAAAGTTAACATAAACTGTGGCCTATGAAATATAGCTATCATAGTCAGAATTCCCGAAAGAAAAACCCAAATATCCTCATGTTTTTTTTGCATTTTTGAGTAAAATAATATTAAAAAGACAATTAATATTTCAGTAAAATATTCGGTTGAGACTTTATAACTCCAAAAAATTGAAGATGATGAAATTGAAACCACAAAAATAAAAAATAAACAAAATTTAAAAACTAGCTTATCGCGCCTATAGTTATAAAGCAAAAGGCATAAACTTACTAAATGTATTAGAACTTGAAAAATTCCCCACATATCAACATTAAATCCCCCTCTTAAAACAAAATAAACTGCTACTAGTATAGGAAAAGTTGGAGGCTTATAAGATAACCAAAAATTATTAACTGAAAAGGAAAACTCATTAAATACACTTGTACCCAATCTAACATAGTCATTCATATCAGAAAATGGAATTTCATTTGTAATTTTCCAATAATAAATCCTGACGATAAGAAATAGCATCAATAAAATATAAACTGAGTACGTGGTGTTATTCTTTTTAATCATATGCATTTTAAAAAATAACTTACGGGTATATATTGTCAATTACATTAGGAATTTATTTACAAACCAAAAATGTAGTGAAATAACCTTTTTATGAATTTGTTAATTGAGATCTCGCACCACGGATACGGTCATCTAACTCAAACTGCTCAAGCTTTATCACCTTTCATTCATAGGCTTTGCTTTGATAAGATTTTTATAAGAAGTTCAATTTCATACGATATGCTTAAAAATAAATTTTTAGACTTAAACTTTACACATATTAATGAACCGTCAGATCCTTGCTTAAATATGATTGATGCCTTGAATATCGATATTGAAAAAAGTAGAAATTCGTACCAATCTTTATTAAAAAATTGGGATTCAGAAAAATCTCGACTTAAAAATCTGTTACTAGATCTTCAAATATCCATTGTTTTTTCCAATATTTCATTCCAAATCCTCGAGGCAGCATATGAATGCAATATACCTTCTGTTGCATTAAGTTCACTAAATTGGGCTGATTTGATAAGTCATTACTTACACAGCAATGACATGAATTTTCGTGACATTCATACAAGAATTATAAAATGCTATAATTTAAGTAGCTATTTTTACGCTGTTAAACCAGGTCTGGATCATAGCTTAATTAAACCACAGAAAAATTTAAGCCTGCTTAATCATAATTTTAAAAGTCAAAAAAATGAAATTCTAAACCAATTAAAACTTCCTGCAGAAACTAAAATTATTTTAATCTCTTTTGGAGGAATGAATCTCTATTTTTATCCTTCCAATTGGGTTATTCCAAAAAATATAGTATTATTAACACCAGCTTACATTACTGCTGATAATGTAAGTAATTTTGACTATTCAAAACTTCCTTTTGAGTTTAAATCAATCCTGGCATCATCTGACTTTGTCATTACAAAATTAGGTTATGGCTTTGTTTCAGAAATTACAGCGCTAGGAATAAACTGTCTTTACGTTAAAAGAAATGACTGGCCAGAGGAAACGTTTTTCTCATCTTGGCTTAATAAATATTCCTATTCGGAAGCTATTTCAAACTTAGAATTTCAAAATGGATTATTCTTTGATAGAATACGCTTTGAAAACAATAAGAAATATTGCATTAATACCACCAATGAAACCTCAGAACTATTTCATGATTTTAAGAAATTACTGAACTTATAACATTAATTTAAATTCTCGTAACAAGAAGCACCCTCATCAGCACTCCCATCAAACTCTAATTTCGATTTATTAAAAACGAGGCATCTTGTACAGTAATTTCTTATTTGATCGGGTGAATGAGAAACAAGAATAATTGTCTTTCCATTAGAATGAAGCTCTTTGATTTTATTTATACACTTTTGCTGAAACCAGATGTCGCCAACGCTTAATACCTCATCAAAAAATAGAATTTGAGATTCCAAATGGGTTGCAATTGAAAATCCAAGCCTTACAACCATTCCACTAGAATAGTTTCGGATGGGTTTATAGATATGATCACCAAGCTCTGTAAACTCTATGATTTCATTTAACTTTTCATAGGTTTTTTTTCTTCCATAACCTAATATTGCAGCATTTAGAAAAATATTTTCATAACCTGTTAACTCATCGCTGAAGCCTGCTCCAAGTTCTAATAAGGGAGCTATTCTACCACTTGTTCGGATAATGCCTTGATCAGGCGAATATATGCCAGATAATAATTTAAGAAGTGTACTCTTTCCAACCCCATTTTTTCCCATAATACCAACAAATTCACCTTCGTTGATATTAAAAGTAACATTATCTAAAATTGTAACTTGGCTTTTTTGGCCAAATTCTAGCTTTCCCCGCATTAAATTAATTAGTATTTTTTTAATGTCATGGGGCCTATCCATCCAGTTTGTAAATGATTTTGAAACATTGATAACCTGAATAACTGGTTTCATTCTATAAATCCTCTACAATTCTACGAGACAATTTACCATTCATAACCTGAAATAAAATAATAAAAAATAAAGTCCAAGCAAGCATTATCAAACTTGAATTTAGACTTATCATATTTCCATAATAATATACCTGATGAATACTATCGAAAAAAACACCAAATGGGTTTAAATAAATAATCAGCTTAAATTTTTCTGGTATCATATCTGACTTATAGATAATTGGTGTTAAATAAAATAATACCTGAATTATTAAAGTTAATATGTGTCTTAAATCCCTAAAGTACACAAATGCGATCCCCAGCAAAAACCCCATTGAATAAGTCATTAGAAACATTAAAAATAAAATTGGAAATAATAATAAACTTGTTATCGACAATTGATGATTAGTTAAAAAACTAAATAAGAATAAAATAGGCAAAGATATAATTAAATTTACAAAGTGAGTTATATTTTCGGAAAAGTTAAATACATTTAATCTTAAAGGTATCTTATTAAATAATGTATGATTCCCTACAATGGTTTCCAAGCCAGAACTTAAACTATTTGTAACAAATCCCCATGGTAATACACCAGAAAGAACGAAAACAAGATAGTTATCAATCTCCATTTTCACTACATATTTAAATACAAAAAAATAGACAAAACCCGACAATCCAGGACCAAGCAAAGACCAAATAATTCCAAAGAATGATCTTCTGTATTTTAATTTTAAATTTCTCAACACCAAATTGAAAATTACAAATTTGTGATCAAGACATAAAAAAGATTGAAAAAAACTTAACATTGTCATTTTTTAATATACTTCTTACCTGTAGTAAAAACTCTTTCTAGGTCTAACATTACCCATTAAACCAAACATAGTAGCAGAGGAATCAAAATCTTCAATAGCATTTTTCTCTCTTGTGATACTTTCAAAATGGATACCAGTAGCAACTGGATTATAAAAGCAGTAATATCCTTTTTGATTAATCCTTGCACATAAATCAGTGTCACTAAAGGCAATGGGGTACATATCTTCATTAAAGCCATTCACCTCTTCAAATATTGTCCTTTTCATTAACATGCAAGCTGCTGTAACCGCATCAACAACCCTTTGAACACTATGAAAACCTTTGGCGCCTTTATGAACCTGATAATTAGTATGCCCCCAACAAACTTCGTATTCATAATGGTCATCTCGGCAATCAATTCCACCATGCTGCAACGAGCCGTTTGGATATAATAACTTGCACCCTACGGCACCAATTTTTGGCTGCTCAATCCATCTTGCCATTTCAAATATAGCCTCATCTTTAAGCTCAACATCATTATTTATAAAAAGTAAATATGGACTATTTGAAAACATTGAGTTTCTAGCGGCAAAGTTACAAATTCTAGAAAAATTAAAGGCGTCATCATAATTGATTATCTCTATCCTTAACTTGTCTTTAAACTTTTCTTGAAGTCGTTTATTTATGGAAGGGTCCGTGCTATTATTGTTCACAAGCGTTATATTCAGTTTTACATTTTTTTGAGTAATTAAGGATCTTAGTGCTTTTTCAGTTAAAGATTCTCCATCTTTAAAAGGCATAATTACCTGTATTTCAGGAATAAAGTTAATTTTAGGGAAAGCAAAATAAGTTGTATCAACTTCACCAGCTGTAATTTCCCAATCTAGTTTATTCTTATCAACAAACTCCTTTAATGCAAAAATTCCAGCATCATTTACATAACTTTTTACAGAAGTGCTTAATGCTGTACTATTAGCATGAACTCTCCACGCATATAAACCAATAGGGCATCTCAAGAATCTAGAAGAATTTGAGCTCAGTTTTAAAATCAAATCATAATCTTGAGCCCCATCACATATTTTTCTTAAGCCACCAACTTGCAAAAAATTCTTTTTTGAAACCAATAAACAATGGCAAACCCAATTGATAAAGAAGTATGGATAGGTAAAAGAATCAGGCTTTCTTAAATAAGTCCCATGAATTCTATTATTATACTCATCAATTTTAAACTCATCACAATAAATCACTGTTTTTTCATTATCCTGATGTTGCCTTAATAATAGATCATATCTGTATAATAAATCACTACGTATCCAATCGTCATGATCAACAAATAACAAGAACTCACCAGTTGCCATTTCAGCTAATTGGTTTGTTGTAGTAGAAATTCCTGAAGAATCAGGACTTCTATCAAACTCAAAGAATCTAATTCTTTGTTTAGCCGTCTCGTTTTCGGCAATTAACTGACTAATATAATTTGTTATTTCAGCAGGTTGTGGTCCATCAAAACCCAATAAAATCTCGCAATCAGTAACTGACTGATTTAAACATGATTCCAAAAGAATTTTGAAAAACTGTAATTTTGGTTTATAAACAGGAATTAAAATTGAGTAAGTAAAAGTTCTGTTAGATTTTTTTTTCAAGGTTTCATATAATCCTTGGGTTACGATTTTAAGCTTATGCAGCTGAAAATCAGAATAATCAGCAATTATATTTTGATTTTTAAACAAGTGGGTATATCGCATTGGATTTTGATTACAAAAACCATTTATCAACAACTTAAACTGTGCAAGACAGGCTTTAATAAAAAATTTAACTTTAATAAAGTCAAAATCAATAAAAATCACCTTTAAAAGGGTTATTAGAAACAATAATAATAGCTTTAGATAGTTTTTTATTTTTTTGCTCATTATTTAATCATCTCCACTTTCCCAATAAGAAAAATTTTATATTTTGATATTCATCCTTTGTAAATAGAAATAAAATTTAAATTACACTTAATTTATCTATATCTTTAAATTATCGTGGTTACAATTAAACCCATAAGGTCAAATGAGGCTAAAAGATGAATCACTCTTTTCTTACAAAAAAAATAACTTGATCTTCTATCTTGGTTTTTACGCGATTGCAGTTATCCATTTGATATTTATTTTTAAAAACTCAGTTTATGTGCCTTTTATGGACGAATGGGAATTGTTAAGGAATGATAATTTCCATCTAGGTCCATCAATAAGTTCAGTATTTAAACAACACAACGAACACAAATTAGTAGTTCCAAATCTCTTTTTTTGCGGTTTTTTTTTACTAAATGGTTTTAATATTCTATTTGTTCAGATATTTAATTTTTATATCAATGATGTGTCTTATTTTATTCTCTAGAGCGGGTTTTGGACTTGAACAAGCACTTTCAAGCCGTTATTTTGAGTTCTCTTCTATCTTCTTTTTTCTTGCTTTTTCCCAAGGACTTTCATTAATTTCAACAGTAAAAAAATGGATTTCATATTTTCTAGTTCCTGTTTTAATATTATTTTTCATAAGACACCTAAGTTATGATAATTTTTATTCACCTTTATCTAAAATGAGATACATTGGCCTTACTTGCATTAAACATACATTGCTTAAAAATAAAGGTGAATTCTGTAAAGAGTTATATCTTGTAGAATTAAAAGGCATTATGAATAGGCTTAAAGAAAGGAACATTAATCCTTCATTTTTGAAAGACATAAATTAAGCATTTTTTTCAAATTCAAAATGTTTAATTTTTCCAACATATGCCATAAAATACCATTTTAAATACTTAGGAATCCAGTTGTATAATTGAAAACGACTTTGGCCTTCACTTCTATCTTCCCAAGATGTTGGAACTTCATCAATTTTATATCCCATCAAATGTGATTTCACCACCAATTCAAGCCCAAGTTCAAAGCCACCAACAGATTCAATTTTAATATTTTTTAAAACTCTTTGAGAATATAGCTTAAAAGAGTTTGTAGCATCATGTGTTGGTACTCCAGCAATATAACGTAGTGTTAATCCGGCCATTCTGGATAAAAAACTTTTTAATGTAATTCCGCCACTTTGCGAACCATCTTTCATATACCGTGATCCACAAACAATATCGGAATTATTCTTTTGAGCTAGTTGAAGCATATTATTAATTACATATGGGGGGTCAGATAGATCCGCCATTGTAACTATTGTGTACGGCGCTGTACTACTATGTAGGCCAGTTTTTATTGCATTAAGGACACCTTTTCCATACTTATTTTTTACAAATTGCAAATTTAAATTAAGTTGCCCATTAGCCTCTATGGCTTCTGGCAAGGAGTTATCTTCATCAAAATCAAACACAATTGTAACTTGATAAGGACCAGTAACTTCATCTTTAATTTTTTTCAAAGAACGGCCAATATTACCTTTTTCATTATAAACAGGAATAACAATATTGACCCTCTTCATCTTTAAATCCCACCAATTTCAATTTGTTTTTGAATCCAAGGCACTACTTCGTCTAAAATAGTATTTAGATCTGTATTTGCCTCAAATCCCAGAACTTCTTTGGCTTTCGTAACAGATGGAACTCTTTTTTGTACATCGTATTTAAATGGTTCGTCAGAAGTAAATCTAAAAGGAACACCGGGTTTTAATTTTTTCCAAATTACTTCTGATAGTTCAACAACTGATGTAGAAACTGGAGTTGATAAGTTAAAGTCTTGATTTATCGCCTTTTCACTTTCAATACACATCCTAATTCCACGAGCCAAATCACCAGCATATGTATAATGTCTTACTTGAGCACCACTCCCTAAAATATGTAGAGGATCTTGACCCCTTAAGATTTTTTGAACAAGGTCAGGAACTACATGGCTCATCGCAAGTTGAATATTTCCTGAATATATTTCTTTATCACATAAGGCTCTTTTTTCACCAGTACCAACACAGTTAAATGGTCGCATGATTGTATATGGTAACTTGAATTGTTCCCAGGCGCCTTGACAGTAATATTCACAAGCTAACTTTTGAAAACCGTAGGTAGACAATGGTGGTGGATTTTTTCTTTCCGCACCTTCTTTAGTTGGAAATTCATCAACAGATTCATAAACCATTGAAGAACTTAAAACGTTGATTCTTTTTAATTTTTTATTTTTAAATGCCCAAATGGCCGAATCAAAAGTTGCCGCCATAATTCTTTCATTTTCAGCAAGTAAATCATAGGCAAATTCGTGGAAATAAGAAATTCCACCGATCATTGCTGCAGCCGCCAAAACAGTATCACAATCTGCAATCAATTCTTTCATCAATCCAACATTTTTAACATCACCTTCAACAAAGGTGTATCTTGGATGTTTATCATAGGACTTTTCAACTTTTCCATATTTGGAATAATTGTCGATTCCAACAACGTGGTGTCCTTGATTTAAAAGATCTTCAACCACATAGCCACAAATAAAGCCCGCAGAACCTGTAACTAAAATATTCACAATAATCTCCTATCTACAATAACTATAATTAATTTATTTCCAAACGCCCCAACAATCGACAAAAGGTCTATTTATCTTTAATGATAAATACTTCTCGTGGGGAACCCCAAGAATAAAACCTTCGGCCGTTTCCAAAGCCTGATTCAATGGCGTGGTGTTACCTAAAAACTCGTCTGAACAAATAACATCAGCCATTTTCATTTCTAAAACTTTTTTAAGTTTAAACGCTAAACTTTCACGTATGTCGTCGTTGTTTGCTTTGAAGGTCATTCCAAGAATAGCTACTTTTTTATTTTTTAGACCATCCATTTTCTTTTCAAGTTGATCAGCTAAGAACACAGGAAGGCCTTCATTAACAAGCATTGCGGATTGACCCATAAAAAAATTATTTTTATGGAATGCTGACAATTGCATTGTGTCTTTAAATAAACATGGTCCCGCAGCTAATCCAGGTTTTGCAAAATGTTTTGCTCTTGGATAGTCTTCTTTTAAAGCACCATAAATTTTATAAAAGTCTAAACCTTGGGATTCTGTCATCATGTAAAATTGATTTGCGATGGCAAATTCTAAATATCTCCATGTATTTGTCATGAGTTTAGCGATTTCAGCTTCGATAGGTTTCAATTTTAATATTTTGGGCGCAATTAAACCAAACAAATCGGAAGCTTCATTTTCTGCTTCCTCTGATGAGCCAGATACAATTTGGGGTAATTGATATATTTCTTCGATTCCTTTACCCTGTAAAATTCTTTCTGGACAAAATGCAAGCTTACAACTGCCCATTTTTTTTGAAAGTAAATTGTGAATAATTTCATTTACCCCTGGATAAACAGTGCTTCTAAGGACAATTAGCTGCTTTGGGTTTAAATATTCCTGATAAAATTGTATTACTTTAAGAACATCATGAACTCTTGGGTTGTGATGCTCATCAACAGGTGTACCAGTAACAAAAACAACAACGTGTGATTTTAATAAAACTTTTGGATCTGTGGTCGCATTAAGGTTTTTTCCAATGGCTTTAATTAAAATAGCATCAGCATCTTCTTCAAGAAAAGGAAGCTTTCCTGCGTTGATAGTATCTACAGCTTTTTGATTAACATCTAGTAGGTATACATTCTGTGTACATTCTGCCAATGTTAATCCAAGGGGGATTCCGACATGCCCACAACCGCCAATAATTGTAACAGTTTTTGTCATTAACTCTCCTGAAGAAGGAATATTAGCTATTTTTGGGGTATTAGCAATATTTTTTTGGGTGGAATTTCTAAATTCCTGATGTTAGTAGGATATTAAAGTATTGCGTTGTTTTTGAAGTAATAAACCTAATTATCAATTGATGAACTCTTTAACCGCTCTTTCTTTCGCTTCGATTTTCGAGATTGTGGAGTATCTCAAAAACTTGTCTTAAATAAATCAAATCGGCCACATACTAATGGACTTATTAATAGCAGTAAAAACTATCCCTGATAAATAAAGTTCATGGGGCGCTTACGAAATAACAAGTAAAATTTCCTAACAGACAGGCCACGAAAGATTTTTATGATAACTCGTTGGAAGCATTCAGGCGAAACCCCTTAGAAACACCTTCTGATTTCCACCAATTTAGTTTTAAAAGTCCCAAAACACAAAATTGGATTTCCTGTTGTCCTCCAGTGAAATTTGTTACCATAAACAATCTCTCAGATCATACTTGATTCCGGATGTCTCAAATATCATTGCCCATTTTTTCAAGCAAAAAATTGTTCTACTATTTTTTTTCAATATTTGTCTGATTTGATCAAAGATCCTCGTGGGGAGATGGAGGCAATTGCCGAAAACTATTCCTCATAAAATCAAAAAGAAATAGTGAAGCCAAAAAGATTATTGCAATGGCTAGAGTTTCGATCCAGATAGGGAATGGAATTCTTTCAACCTTTAAAACAGCAGAGACAGAGGGCAATTGGATCAGGAGTACAGAGGACAGCGTGGCTCCAACCACTAACCTCGATATAACTGTTTTTAAACGGGTATAATAGATAACAAGTAAACAGCTCCAAAAGGATAATAAGACCATGACTTTACCTCGAGCTAAATTTAAATCAGGATTAATGGGATCTCTCAGAATAAAAATCAAAGATAAGGCAATGGCAAAACCGACACCAAAAATGGCAAAGCGAAATAAATCTAACTTTTCAAAAAATACCCCATTTGATTTTCTTACTTGAGGTGAAGCAACTGATTGAAATGCGAGAATCGCTGTTGGATGAATAATTAATTCCAGCCATACAATATGCACAGGCAGATAGATAAGCTCAAAACCCATAAGGGGGACTGCTGCTGCCGTCAGAACAAAAGGAATATGAATCAACAATAAATATTCAAAACTGGCTTTTAAATTTGAAAAAAGTTGTCGTCCTTCCATGATGGCTGAAACAATGGTTTTAAAATTATCGTCGCCTAAGATGATCGACGAGACTTCTTTGGCGCTCCGAGAACCTCTCAGTCCCATAGCAATGCCGATATCAGCGGCTTTCAATGCGGGGACGTCATTTACCCCATCTCCAGTAACAGCGACAACTTCTCCTGAGGCACGAAGAGCCTGAACAATTTGAAGTTTTTGAAGTGGATTACAGCGGGCTACGATGTCAATAGATTTTAAAAAATCAGGATTTGAACTGTAATATTTTTGAGTTATCTTATCAGGTTCATTTTCACCTGAAACAACAATGGGGTTTCCTCGTCCTAATCCGACTTCTCTTCCAATGGAAACTGCTGTTTCAGGATGATCCCCAGTAAGCATCAAAACTTTGATATGATTTTTATAAGCGTAATCGACGGCGTGGGCGACTTCAGGTCTGGGAGGATCTTCAAATGCGAGAAGTCCAACAAATTGGAAATCTGAGGTTGATTCTTTTCCGAATCTCAATTCTTCCGCAGATAGGGTTTTTTTTGCACAGCCAAGCACTTTGTGTCCTTCTTTAGCCCATAGGGAAGTCATAGAAATCCAATGACTCTTTTGCTCTGTTGACATTGGTGATAAGTCTATAATCCTTTCAGGAGCCCCTTTGGTGACCATTGTTGGTTGACCATTTATTTCTGTGATTGCAGATTCGCGTTTTCGATCTTCGGTAAAAGGAAACCTTTTTGTAGTTTGAACCAAACTCCATTTTTTTTCTTGGGCTTTTCTGAGAATGGCTAAATCAACAGGGTCGGTGCCGTCTGGATTGCTAGAAAGGGCGCTGACCATTAATACATCTTCATCAGTAAAAGTAGAAGCTGATTTTAGATGAGTCAGTTCAAGTTCACCGGTGGTGATGGTTCCTGTCTTGTCGGTACAAATATGTGTGATACGGCCAATATTTTCCACAGAGACCGCTCTTCGAACTAAGGCTTTTTTTTGGGCTAAACGATAGATTCCCACGCCTAGGAAAAAAGTAAATACTACGGGAAACTCCTCGGGAATTGCCGCTATAGCCAGTGTTGCGGCACTTAGCAGGGCATCCAGCCAACCATGACCTTGATAGATTCTAAGACTTGCAAGTAAAAGACAAAATCCGGCAGCGACATAAATCAAATATTTAACTAAATTCCCGATGGACACTTGCAAAGGAGTTCTCTCAAAAGGCATTTCCGATACCGAATGAATGATTTCACCATAGGACGTATTTTTTCCTGTGAAAAGAATTCTTAAAAGACCTTTTCCTGTCAGGACACGTGTGCCTGCAAATCCCAAAGTATTGGGGTTGACGGACATTTCCAAGTTATCTGATTGGCTGAAGGGATCTGATGGGTATTTTAGTTTTTGAATAGGAAAAGCTTCTCCGGTTAGTACGGATTCATCTATTTGTAATTCCTGTGCGTCTTCGACAATTCCGTCGGCGGGGATAAAAATTCCGGTGTAAAGTTTTATGAGATCACCAGGAACAAGATCTTTTGAGTCAAGCTCTAATTCAGAACCGTCTCGTTGGACAAATACTTTGGAGGCTAAATTTGATTTGAGGCCCAATGTGGAGGCTTGAGTTCTCCAGTGAAGAAAAGAGTCCATTAAGATCAGAGGCAGGATGGCGACAAGAAGAGTCACCCCATCGCTTTTCTGGTCAATGACGATAAATACGAGACCTATTCCCATCAAAAACCAAATCATGGGATCACGAAATGTTTCTTTAAAGATTTCAAGGAATCTATTGGAGGCGGTTTCGACAATGACATTTTCTCCAAATTTATTTCTCTGTGACTGAACTTCAGATAGAGAGAGTCCCGTTGACGATTTGGTTAATCCTTTTAAGTTATTTAAAGAAATTTTTCTCATAGCGCATTTCTATCTGATTTTTTGATTGATGTTAAGAGTTCATCGGTATCAAACCTAAAAAGGTAAAAATTAAACATATAGGTTATCTCGCTGTCTTTTCGGCAATGGTTTTGTCAGTTTTATCGAGAACCACGAACCTAGCAACTGGTTGCCCCTTATTATCAATGATGGATTCGGAATACCCAGATCCACCCAAGTCAGACACGAAGAATACTCCTAGGAGCTTCGAGTTGATAAGGGTCTTAATGTCGTCGGGTATTTCATTGATTGCAGCGCGCACATCGGCTTCAAATGCGGCTTCCAGACTGACGGGCTTAGGGATGTTCGGCCATCCGTTGGATTTGTTGTCCTTACGAATATAGTCGAGCAGTTCAGGAGGAAACCTTTGATTTAATTTCTTCTCGAACAGCATCGTCAGGGAACCGCGCCAAAACTTCATTGACTTAGTGGGATGCTTTTCAGGCACAAATGTACCAGCGATACAGAATGGTCCAATAAAACCAATACCAATATCAAGAAAGAGCAGAGTCATTTTCATGGAGGCCCTCCTTTTCAAGCCCCTAAATGTGGTGGACAGGTTTAGCCCGAACGCATATATAAAGGGAAAGGTAAAAAAGAATGAGCAATAAACGGAGGAACAAATGAAACTTGGGTACACTCTCTTTTACGTAGAAGACGTTGAGGAAACTATGAATTTTTACCAAAAGGCTTTCGGACTTGCCAAGGGCTTTTTGCATGAAAGCAATCAATATGGGGAAATGGAAACGGGCGAAACAAAGATCGGTTTTGTTCACCATAACACTGCTGGCTCCCACGGGTTTGAATATGAGAAGCCAAACAAGGCTGGAAAGCCATTTGCCTTTGAGGTTGGGTTTGTCACGCCTAACGTAGAAGTAGCATTTAAGAAAGCTGTCGAAGCAGGTGCCCATCCTGTTAGTCAACCTACCGCTAAACCATGGGGTCAAGTGGTCTCTTACGTTCGCGATTGTAACGGCTTTCTTGTTGAAATCTGTTCGCCAATGGGTTGATGAAATGAAGGCAACAAAAAAATAAAATAATACAAGTTCTTGTTTTTGGCTGAAGTAGTGCAGAGTCTCGGAAACCATTTCAAAAATGGATATCAATTAGCGATTTTGTCCTGGCTGTTCTTTCCAATCAGGTAGTACAGAGCCATACCCACAACGGGTAAGATCAGTACAAGGACAGTCCACAATACTTTCCTCTCGATGGAAGAGCAACCGCTCATCACGCTCACGATTGCAACGATGTCGAGTATCAATACCACGACACCAAAAAAGCTATAGGTAGAATACATCATATTGACTCCTTTGCCCCAGGGGGTATTGGTTTAAATCGAAACACCATTGGTTGCTTGGACTCTTTCGCATCAGGAGTATTTTTTGGTTGGCCTTCTTTGCGTTTGGTAGGCTTTGTGGCGTCGATAATCAAATCGTACTCCTTGGAAAACTGCAGGCTGACTTTTTATCCATTCTGCCTAAGTAAATGCAACGACCTTGCCAAAGACTCTTTAGAAAGAAGTTCTCCAATAATCAGATGTTTGGCCCGGCCGGTACCATTGTCGAAGTTTAATTTGCTTAAGTAGACAAGGTATTTCTCCACATCAAATGACCAAATAATCCCCATAGCTCTGTTCTAATCCCACTCAAAGGTCAGGAGCCAAGGCACCGCATATGCACTTTGACTTCAACAAATAAAGTTCTATGGAGTTGCTTTTAAAGGTTTACGTTTATTATTTTTCCCGTCTTCTCTGTAGCCGGGAATCCAACTGGAGGTGGCTATGATTGAGCTCTTGCTTGTGATAATCCTCGTTCTTATCATCGTCAAATTAGTATAAAAGTCATAAAAAAATGCAAATAGAAGTTAGAAACTTAAGTAAAAATTATGTAGATGACAAAGGTATAAAGGCGGTGAGTTTCGGAGTTTCCAAAGGAGAAATTGTGGCTATTATTGGGCATAACGGGGCTGGAAAGTCGACTTTGCTCAAAATGCTTTCTGGCTGGATATTGTCTGATACTGGTCAGATCAAGATTGAAGATGTGGATCATAAAAATAAAAAGCTATTTTCTAGAAAAGTAGGCTTCGTTCCAGAAGTTCCAAATCTTTTTGATTTTTTTTCGGTCGAATATAATCTCAAGCTCTTTGCGTGTTTGTTTCGACTTCCTGTCTCGCGAGTTGACGAGATTATAGAGGAGTTTCACTTAAGTCCTTTAAGGAAAACAAAGGTAGGTCTACTTTCTAAGGGCTTGAAGCAAAGGACGAGTCTTGCTCGAGCCTTGCTGCCAAATCCATCGATCCTATTTATTGATGAACCCACATCGGGGTTGGACTTTGAAATGACGAAAGATGTTTACCGCTTGCTGGGTAATTTGCGTGATACCGGTAAGACCATTTTATTTACCTCCCATCGGCCAGAGGAATTTGAAAGCATTGCAAGCCGTATTATGGTTTTACGTGAAGGTCGTTTGGTATTTGATGGCACAACCTCAGAATATTTTCAGTCGAAGACATACAAAGGTTTGTACATGTGCTGAGAAATATTTTCATCCTAGTCTTAAATGATTTTGCGATTGCCATCAGAAATAAAAGTTTCTATCTCATTCTATTTATCCCAGTTTTTATTTTTGTGGCTTTGCACTTATCAGATAAGACAGGCTCAGGGTTTAATATCCTAAAAATTTCATTGGTTCGCGGGCATGACTACCCACCGCAAGTTGTGAAGGCCTTGCAATCGGTGCCACAGAACATTGAGGTAAAATGGGTCATGAGTGAAGACGAGGGCCAAAGTTTTTTGCGCGAGCATAAAATCGATTCCGTCTTACTGAAAAGCAAGATGGGCGATGCCCTGTCATTGCTCGTGTTGCGCAAGGATTCTGCGCAAAGTATTGCTTCCGCACAGATGATTTCGAAACTTCAGAAGATCTACGAGAAAGCAAAGCCGAATTGGGTATCTGAGGTGAGATCTCTTCGAGAGGGAAATATTCAAAAGCAGACTTTGCCAACTTGGATTTTAATGGTGATTCTGCTAGTTGCATTCATTATTCTGCCGGCCCAGGTTGCTGAGGAAAAAGAAAAGCGACAGCTTTTGGCGATTTTGCAGACACCGATCCATGAGCTCGAGTGGATAGCTGCTAAGATATTAATGGGAATTGGACTTTGTTTGATTTCAGTTTTCCTATTGCAGTCTTTGGGGAATATCACGATCTCGAATTTTATCGGATACTTGGCGTTTGTGATTTTAGGAGGCTATTGTTTCTGCGCATTTGGAATTTTGTTAGGATTTTTGTGTCGAAGCCAAGCCAGCGCAAGAACGTTGGGTTTGGTTTTTTACTTACCATTGATGATGCCTGCGGCTTTGTCTGACTTTTCAACTCAATTAAGTGGACTCTTTCCTTTTTTTCCAACTTACCAATTCTATGAGCCTATTCAAGAACTGCTATTTGAGAACAGGGAAGTGACCAGTCATATTTTTCCGTGGATATATTTATTTGCCTTTGGTTCGACACTGTTAGGTATGTCCTATTTGTTCTTGAAAAAACGATGGTTGATTTCATGATATTCAAACGTCTGACATTTTGATTTTAAATGGAGAAATTACACCCAGAGTCGTTGCCCGTCTAAGAGTCCATAATTAAGGGGTTGACGGGGGGTTTTACGTTCATTACAGGATGCTTATTCTATTCATTGGTTTATAGCAATGAGCCTTTGCGAACTTTAATGGGACGGTTTTTAGGTTTAGTCACTTTCTCTGATAATATGATTTCATTAATCAGAGGATATAGTCTAGTTAAATGGACTGGACACCTCTGGACAATTTCTCTTGAAGAGCAATTTTATTTTATACTTCCATTTTTTTTATTTAGCTTACTTATTAAAAACTGGAGAAATAAAAAGCAGCTGTTTGTTTATTTTATTTCTATAGAATTAATTTTAATATTCACTCGATTAGCCATCGTTACTTTATTAATTGATCATCCCTATATTTGGACTTCACCATTTCGAGTTGATTCAGTATTATTTGGAGTCTTTTTAGGTTTAGGAATGTTTGATTGCTTAAAGATCAATTCTTTAGTTTCTGGATTCCTAGGTTTATTATTGTTATATTCTATTGCTTGGATTCCTGGAGGCGTGGGGTCTGTTGGACTAAACCAAGTTTTTATCTATTCCTTAGTGGCTCTGGGCGCTATGCTCATGGTATATTCATGTTTAGAAAAAAATTTTATAAGTAGAATGTTGTCGTTCCGCCCAATTTCTTACTTAGGTAAAATTTCGTATGGACTCTATGTCTTTCATATTTTAACAATCGATATAACTCAAAAATATTTTGAAAATAAATCTGTTGATTTACTGAGTATTTTTGCAATTTCGCTCCTATTGACAATTATTGTTTCCGCATTGTCTTATGAATTATTTGAAAAGTATTTCTTGAAAATTAAAAAGAAATTTGAAATCATTAAGTCTCGTCCAGCATAAATTTTCTTTATTCTTGAAGTTGCTTGAAACAAGGTCACTTCTTGGTTTTTGTTGCTTCATAAGGATCTTGAACTGAAAGGTCTTTATATTCGAGATTCTTAAAATGCTTAAAATGCTTAAGATGTTAAAGAAGGTTTTGTTGACAACAGCATCAAATCTTCCAATAATTTCCTATGACTTCAAATTTTAGATTATGGCTGGTTTATTTCGCAGCTGCCGCCGGTCTTGCTGTAACCATTGTTTGTCTTGCAAGAGACTCGGTCAATTTACTCGGAGTATTAAATCCAGTCTGCTTTTTGTCCTATTCACCTTATCTTGGCATCGGTTATTTAACCAAATTTAAAAGATCGACTCTGGGCAAATCTCAAATCTGGCTATTCGGTATTGTCGTCATTATAGCTTATGCAATTTACGCTCTCATTTACAACCAACTTAATCGTGATGCCCAAGGTCCTTTGCTTTATTTATTCCTGCCTATTTACCAATGGATTGCTATAGCATTCGTATTCGCAATTAATTTTGTTGTGCGCAAGAAGATTCAAAAAAACCATTCAGAAAAATATTAGAAAACCTGACTATCAGAGGTGCTATGGCCGGTTAACGACTCCATAACCATCAAATGATCGTGTCAGAAAAGCGTGTTGTAGTTGAAAAATTGAGAATTATCCTGAACTGATTTTTTGACAGGTGAAAAATGTAAAGTCTCCCACGTGCCTCCATTCTCTTTCCCAAAGATAATCAGTGCTGCCGCCTTTTGCTGTATGCAGCTTTGGACCAAAGAATTCGTAAAGTGGTAAAAGAGGCTTACAGGTTCCTCTACTTACAGGACTCCCTTGAAGATTAATTGCACTGAAAATTGCTTTGTTATTTTATTTAAAATAGATGACTGGATGACCTTCTTTTGATTGAACAAAAAGCTGAGTGAAGGCTAAGACGTATTTTTAATATTTATTTACTTTTTGGGTTACATTTTGAATTGCCGTAAAAAATGATTTAATTTCACTTAAAGGAGTTTCTGAAAAACAAACCGCCTATAGCCATCCTATCGGCATATTATCTCGCGGTTTATTGCACATCGGAATTTCATATTTGAAATTGATCTTCCACAGAAGCTAGGTTGGTGGCGTAAGCGGTTTGGGATTCTCGCTTAAAGTTTTCGAAAGTTTCAGCAGACATAGGTTTTAGAAAAATCATTCTTCTCTTTTCGTTTGGGTTTGTTGCAATGGATTGGATTTTGGAAAGCCCCTAAAGCCCCCAAAAAATTAAATAATAATGGATCTTAGTTTTGATTCGTTGGTCTTGGAACCTCGGAAGGTTCTACACCGGAGAAATTGGCGTCCCCTGCGAGATTCGTTCTTATATGATTTGCTGAATTAAAGCGCATGGCTGCAAATAGCTGAACTAACGAGAATATTTCAAATATTCTAATAAGATAGAAACAATTTAACAAAATAAGCTCTACTGGTAATTGTGGAGAAGTGTTGGTTGTTATTTGTTCAAATGAACTATTATAGCTCCTAAATAGCTCCTAAAATCATCCTGATATAGGTCCTCGTCATGTAGGTAGTTGACATGTACCCACGAATAGGGTACATTCATAATGGATGGATAAGGTTGATCTCACAAAAATTGAAAAGCAGCTTAAGAAGATTCCCCGTGAAATCATTATTCGCCTGATGAGATGGATTAGAACTATCGAAGAGTTTGGTTTAATTGAGGCCAGGAAAGTTAAAGGCTATCACGATGAACAATTAAAAGGTCTTAGGCAGGGACAACGTTCGGTAAGGCTGGGGTTGAAATGGCGAGCCATTTATACTCATTCTAGAACAGGTGAAATTAACATTGTGACCGTTGAGGAGGTAACACCGCATGACTACCGTACGAAATAAAAAAATCAAGTATGGACTTAAGGAACTTGAGAAAGATTTTGGTCCCTTAACTTTTGGTCGACTTCTTGAGGCGCATCGTCTGAGCGAGGAAATTTCTCAGACTGATATGGCCAAAAAACTTAAGATATCTCGTCAGAAACTTAATGATTTTGAGAATGGTAGAAGGTTCCCGAGCCTTCGTATGTCGGCTGATATGGCAAAAGCACTAGGAGAGCACGCTCCAACTTGGATTTCTGTTGTTATTGAAGAAATGCTTCGAGATGAAGACTTAGATTTTAAAGTTACCTTGGCTGGATGATATAAAAGGCCGTCGATCATAAGTATTAGCACCTCCACATAGTGGCGAAGTCTTGAGTGGTGTGTGTTATTTTGCTACGAATTTCTTTAATTGTAGAAGTGTCATTACCAAGGGAAATTGACGGTTTAATTACCGAGCGACTTTGTCGGTATCGGTTTACAAAACTTCTACTTCAATGCCCATGGAGCTTCGCCCCACCATCAAGAGTGTAAGTGGTCTTAGCTTCATATATTTATGTAGAAGTTGGGATTTAATCTGACAGTTGCCCTTTTGTTCATCAATTTATTTTTAACTTTTTTAAAAAACTCTGTACTGTCAGTTCAAGTTTTGATTGATGGTTTTTTCTCTTGCTATTCTTAAT